>QHZR01000245.1:0-513 GCA_003224755.1 Acidobacteriota bacterium | reverse complement strand
TTTGGGCTTCAAACTTCTGCTTTTTGGCTTCGGCTGCAGGGCTATCGCTTCAGCAGCAAACAATCGGCACATCTCAAACCTATTGTCATTCCGACAAGCCTCGCTTGCGAGGTGAGGAGGAACCTGCTTTTCCAGTCCGGCCGCAAGGATCGTCCTGCATTTGATTTGACGCCTGCCCCTTTGCCCTTCCCCGAGGTTTTCCTGTACAGTTTCGGCGACGTAAATTCTTCCGAAGGACTTTGCCGATGGCTTACGTTTCGTCCGAGATTTCCTTTCCCCAAGATTTCCAGACTAATTTCTTGATACTTCTGCGGTGGATCCACTTCGTCGCCGGAATTACATGGGTCGGCCTGCTGTATTTCTTCAACCTCGTGAACGTTCCATTCATGAAGGAGCTCGACGCCGCCACCAAAGGCAAGGTCATGCCCGGGCTGATGCTGCGCGCCCTGTGGTGGTTCCGGGTAGCGGCGGTGGTGACTGTGCTCGCAGGCTTGACGTATTGGGGATCTATCG
>QHZR01000244.1:6343-8795 GCA_003224755.1 Acidobacteriota bacterium | reverse complement strand
GCAACGCTGTTTCTCCAGTGTGTGGCGACACGAAGTTTGGATTGGCTCCCTTTTCAAGCAGGAACTGACAGAGCCGCCAATGGCCGTGGAAAGCAGCGGCGTTAAGTCCGAGATCTTCTCCCAGCGATTGGATGGATTCGCCGTGCGCAAGTAAGAAACGGATGGCGGAAACATCTCCGTAATAGGCGCACCACTGCATCAGCGACGCACCACCAGTCCTTGAAGTTGCGGTTCTCTCATCAGTAACGTAGTCAAAAACCAAGTCTGTTCGCCCCTCAGCGATTCGGTCCAGCATGTGGGTCACCTCTCCGGGAAATCTCATTCACGGTGCTATCACTCCGTCACTTCTTTTCTCAAGAAAGCTCTTGAGCATTGTGACCACGCCAGTCCAGCCGCCGCGATAATCCTTACGGGCCAGGGGCTCACTTGCGAGCCCGCTGTGCGTGACTTTCACATGAGTGCCTGTGGCATCTTCGACCAGTTCCCAGCGAACTACGGTACCGCGCTGCTTGTCGGCGTGCCAATCAGCAATCCAGGTGTATTCAAGTACACGGGGAGGATCGAATTCAAGAATCTCGCCGTGACATTCAAAAGCCTGAACCCCGTTTGCGGAAGCTGTTTCCTGCGATATGAAATAGCGATAGCGGCCGCCCGCTCTAGCCTCCATTTCCCATTGGTGAACCGGCCCGGTTGTGCACGTAAACCAGCGCACAAGTTCTCCCTGATCTGTTAACGCCTTGAACACGCGCTCCGCCGGCGCAGCAATGTGAATTTCCTCAATCACCGCGTCTTCGCCCGCAATGCCCTGAAATTTGACTTCCTCGCTGTTCATATCTTCTGAGTCGCTCTCTTAGTTCGAGATCCGCGCCTTGACAGGCGTATCGATGCGCGCTCGCGAAAGACGCAACACTTCTGTTGCCATTTTGCCGTGGTCCATAAAAGTCCAGGTTTCCGAATGGTGATCTGCGTCAAGCAAAGCGATAACGAGGCTCTGCATATGGCCGCCGTTCAAACTCGCAAGATTCGTGGCATCGACGAAGTTGAAGCTGATGATCTTGCCATCCGGCGAAGCTGCGGCCTTCATGCGGGGCTGATTGCCAGCGGTACAATAGTGAGTGACGAGAAGAGTCTCGCCGTCGAGGTGAAACACCGAAATCATGTCCTCAGAGTTACCGTGTCCGGCGATAAGTTCGCTCACTAGCGCGGAACCTGCACCCGTGCTGCGGAATGTTACTTGGACAGGCGTCCCATCCGATCTCTCGCCGCTCCAAGAACCAACGAGCGTCTTGAGACGATGGAACGACTGCGCTGCAGACGATTGCGCGAAGGCTGTGGCTGAGTTGAGCAGCAACAAGAGGACGAGTAAAGGGCAAAGACGGATCAATCTCATGGCTAGGCTCTTTTCTTCTTTCTTTGTTGAGATTTGGACGGATTGTTGTGAGGGGTTTCTTTGGTATTCTCAGCCTCGACAAACGTCTTTAGACTCTTCAGGTTCATTCTCCAGAATGTGCGGTACTGGTCGAGCCACGAATCAACCGCTCTGAGCGGTCCGGGGTTGAGCTCATAGACACGGTACCGTCCCTCTCGGTGCTCGCGGACCAACTGCGCGCGGCGAAGGCGGCGCAAGTGCCTCGAGATCGCGGGACGAGACGTATGAAATGCTCCGGCGATATCTCCCGCCTGGCGACTACCGGAACGCAGAAGATCAAGAAGTGCGCGGCGGGTAGGATCGGCGAGAGCCCGAAAAATCGTCGTCGTCGAATATGTAACAGTTGTGTTCCGCATCACGTGTAACAATACGGCTACGCGTCTGCCGTTGTCAAGCAGTTTTGCTAGAGTTCGCCCCGGCGATTGTTCATGGGAAGAATCGCGATCTCTTGACTGCCCAACTTTATCCGACGTTACTAACGTCTCGTCCAATTTGCTAAATACTGCGTGCAATTCGTCTAGCTTCGCCAGCTCCGCTCTCAATTGGTTGTGCGGGGCTGCATCACTGCCCGCTGAACGAATATTCAAAATCGTAATAATGCCTTCCGCCCTCGATCTTGATGATCATTTTCCCTTCCAACCCCGCCAGTTCGCCGGTTCCTGACTCCGGCACTACTGTGATACTTTGCAGCGGCACACCACGGTTCATGGTCGAGCTGTGCTGCAACACAAAACTGCCGCTGCGCACGCCCAACTTCCCGGTCACGCGCTCCATCGCCACATACCCGCCCGAACCCTTTGGCCCGCTCGGCGGCGGCCCCGAGGCCAGCATCTCGCCCTTGCTTGTCCCTTCCAGGTCCCCGCTGAATTGTTTGTCTGACGTCATTCGCGGGAACACCGATTCGCTCGCCGGCACCATCTTGATCTCAAAACTCCCACTCGCATGCATCGTCTTCGCCTTCCCTGCCTCTGGATTCTGCGGCCGTGCCGCCGGCGCGCAAACGCAAACCGCCCCAATCGCGAT
>QHZR01000244.1:0-6321 GCA_003224755.1 Acidobacteriota bacterium | reverse complement strand
GGCGGTCGCGGTCGAATATGTAACATAACTGTTCCGCATTAACGTGTAACACTACGGCTACACGTCTGTTCTTGTCAAGTACTTTTGTGAAGTTGGGAGTATTCGCGCTCCTTAGAACGATTCGAGCAGGAATTGGGATCGCGCACCGTTTCATAAAGGCAACAACAGACCTTTGACCTGGCTTCAATGAAGTTTCCTGACGGCAGGCCATAGCGCGATTCCAATCGATCCAGCAATTCTCGTAACGAAATCGAACCTGCTGTCATCGAGTGTGCCTCTTCCGATGCTCCTGGCCAACGCGGGCAGTCCAGGTTGTGAGAACTCTTTTTAGGGAGCGCTTTCCGGGTTGTGCGTCGCCGGTAATCAAATACGTGACGGCAGCTCCTTGAAGCACCTGCAGGATCTCCTCAACCACAGCCTTGTCGGATACGAACCTCCCCAGAAGTGCAGCCCACAGTCTCTGTTGTTCGCGATAGAAGCGCCGCGCAGCCGCAGACCCATTCCATGCGCGCCGAGAAACGTCCATAGTGAGCAGCAGAACGCCTTTAGATGCAGGATCTGTTGCCCTGCGCCAAAGAGCCATCACTGCTGTTTCTGCTGAAGAACCGGCAGGAAGGGACTCAGGAGCGAAGTGCGCCCGTAGATTATCTTCGAGGCGCAGCATCGCCCGATGCTCAATCGCCTCCCGGCTTCCGAAATAATGAATCAGCATCCGCTTGCTGATTCCCACATGCCTTGAGAGTTGGTCGAGACTCAGGTCGAGCGTACCCGCCTCCGCGAACGCTGCGACACAACTGTCCAAGAGGCCTTCCGGTAAGCGTCGGCTTTTGGCTTGCGAAGTCATGTACCGTATGGTACAAGAAATGTACCAGTTTGTACATCTAGATTGGAGGAAAAAAGATGAAGCACAATGAAGTGGTCTTGTTCCTTGTTCTGGGAGCAGCCATTTGGATCATCGGAACGATCTATTTCGCCTACACCGGACGATCGGTCTTAGAAACGACTCAACTACGGTACTGGATAACCTTTGTCACTTCGCCGGTGTTCTCTGCGGTGATCTGCGTCGGGATTCTGCGATGGCGGCACGTCGCTCACGCGGATTGGGCATCGGCCATGCTTCTATTAACTATCCCTGGCATGATAGGCGAAGCAATGGTGCTCACCCACTTGGGGACGTTCATGCCGAGAATCCAAGAGACTTCCGGTGGCAAATACGGAGCATTGCTTTTCGCTACTTATGCACTAGTGCTCGGAATGGCAGAGGCTGCTTCATGGGCTGCTCGACGTTAGTTTCGGAATACCGCGGGCAGCTCGCAGCCGGTCTTCGCACGCTGCTTGCGGCATCCAAGAAATCTATGCCGATCCGTTTAATCGCAGATGAAAATGCTCGCAGTCAAAGCTTGCCCACTATGGAGTCCTCTGCTCTCGATATTGATTTCCAGAATGACATTCAAATGAGTCCCTCATAATGAATATCGTAAACATACGACAATCACGTGCCTGTTTGCGGTGCACGGGTTTGCTCAACAAGATTATCTTCTTCGTCATAGTATGCCTACAGTGCTTCGGCGAATCACATTCGCCTTTTCCCCTAGACATCAGCGTCGGCCCAGTGCCTCAAGCATTCGTAGCGGATGGCAAGACGCGCCTGGTTTATGAATTGCACTTGACCAACTTCAGTGCTAGTCGCATGCAGCTCCAGGGGTTACAAGTTGAGGGCGACGGCACTTCCAATGTGCTAGCCGACTATCGCGGCGAAGTACTCGAAAGAATGTTGCTTCACGTTGGGGAAAGCGAGGCCCAAGCTCCCACGTTGCCGCCCGTGATTCCTGGCGGAGGCACGGTGGTTGTCTTCATCGATCTGACGTTGCCAATAGGCACCGCTACGCCCTCCGAACTTCGTCACCGGGTTTCCGTATCACTTCCTCAGCGATCGGACGGCAGCGGGAAAGTCGAATCGATCATCAGCGCGCCAATTGTTGGGGTGAGCTGCGAAGGTGTTCCTTTGTTGCGTCAACCAATGCGCGGAAGTGGTTGGGTTGCGGTGAACTCGCTCTTTAACCCCGAACATCGCCGTTCCTTTGTACCTGTGGACGGCAAGGAGCAGCTTGCCCAACGGTTCGCGATCGACTGGGTCCGCATCGGTCCTGATAGTCGCCTCTTCCACGACGACTCGAAATCGAATAGTAACTTCTACGGTTACGGAACCGAGGTCTTGGCCGTTGCGAATGGTCTTGTATCAGATATAAAGGACGGATTACAGGACAACGCTGGTTCGAACGATCCGAGCACGCGGAACGTAACGCTAGATAACATCACCGGCAACTACATCATCTTGGATCTCGGCCAAGGTCGATTCGCGCTGTATGCGCATCTCATCCCAGGCAGCATCCGGGTACGAACCGGCGACAGGGTAAAGGCAGGGCAGGTTCTAGCGCAGCTCGGCAATTCAGGCAACTCCGACGCACCTCACCTCCACTTTCACCTCATGAACGGTAATTCTCCTCTCGGCGCAGAAGGAATCCCGTACGAAATTGATTCGTTCATCCTAGAGGGAGTTATCGACAATGGCTTTGATGCGGTTGAGAAGGGCGAGCCTTGGCACCCGACAAAAAACAATCCAGTGATTCATCGACGTGAATTCCCCATCGACAACGCAGTCGTTACTTTTCCTCGAATGTGATGGCAGTTATTCGAGCGCTGGTGCGATTCGCGCCGTTACTTCCGGCGTGCCCACTACCGGAGTTGGCTCAATGTAGTGCCGCGTCCTCGGCCCATGCTAAGATCACTGGAGCGCAAAGGGCGCATCCGGTCCGCGGAAAGGACAGAAGTCCACCTGATTGTAACAATCAAGTTCCACGAACTTACTTTCTGCCCCTTAATGCGGACCTCGGGCATAGGAAACGAAGTTCGCCATGCCAGTAAGAGGCCTCCCACCGAAGCCCAACCTCGATCACCTCAAGTACCAGGCAAGAGACTTGCTCAGAGAACATGCCCAGCGCAATTTAGGAGCGGCGCAGCGGATCAGAGAATTTCATCCGCGCTTCGGCGGTGTATGTGACGCCGAAATCTTCGATGCCCACATTCGCCTTAGCGATACGCAGCTCGCCATTGCACGCGAGTCCGGATTTCCGAGTTGGGCAAGACTGAAACGGCATATTGAAAAGCCCACGCTGCCAGACCGACTGAATTTGCCTCACCATGAGCGTATCGAAGACGCAATATTTCGCCGCGGCGTGGAACTTATCGATGCCGGCGACGTAGCAGGCTTGCGCAGCCACCTGAAGCAATATCCGAATCTCGTGCATCAGCGCGTCGTCTTCGAAGGTGGGAACTACTTTCACAATCCAACGCTGTTGGAATTCGTGGCCGAGAATCCGATTCGTCATGGCAAGCTGTCACCTAACATCGTTGATGTAACCAAGATCATTCTCGACGCTGGCGTGGAACAAGCCGCCCTGAACGAGACGCTACTGCTCGTCGTGACGGGCAGGGTGCCGCGTGAAAGTCGCGTGCAACTTGCGCTGATTGATCTCCTTTGCGATCGCGGAGCAGATCCCAACAGAGCTGTCCAGGCCGCTTTACACGGCGAGTTGGAAGCGGCGAGCGCTTTGATTCGGCGAGGCGCTCGCGTTGATCTGCCTGTTTCGGCAGCTTTAGGAAGCATTGAGGACGTTCGGCGATTGCTGGCGGGCGCCGCAGGTCTCGACCGTCACTTCGCACTCGCCTTGGCATCGCAGTTTGGCCATGTCGAAATAGCTCGTTTGTTGCTGAACGCAGGCGAAGATCCAAACCGATATAACCCGGTCGGATGCCATTCTCATTCGACACCACTGCATCAGGCCGCCTTGGCTGGCCACATGGAAGTTATCCAGCTACTCGTCAAGCACGGCGCAAGGTTGGATTTGAAGGACATTCTCTGGCAGGGTACGCCAGCAGATTGGGCAAAACACGCAGGGAGGGCAGAAATTGTCTCATTCTTGCGTGCCCAAGAGATCCACAGCAACGGGGAGTGAAAGACATTCCTTAGTGGACCAACAAGAGGCATCCTGAAGTAACGTGCTAAGACTCTAGTTTCGGGTTGGCCGACGATTCGCCCGGAACGATTCGGGCCGATGGCAATCGGCTTAGCTGGACGCCACGCACTTCTCTTGGCTGCCCTGGATAAACGCTAGAGACGCGGCGCGATTTTCTCCGCCGCCTCCTTAGATGTGACTACCGCATGCACCTCGAAATTAATGAGGTCGCTCCAGTTCGCCATCCACTCGTCCAGCAGTCTACGGTCGCAGGTTTGCATCAGCTGATAGCAGCGCTCGAGCTTGTCATCGACCCAGCTCGACACATACATCAGGCCCTCGGGCGCCATACGACCGCTGTCCCGAAACCGGCGATACACGGCTAAGGCATCTTTGTTCTTGAAGTGTTCCACGACCATGTACAGCGTGTTCGGCATCGATGAACCTCCGTTGCCTTCAGCCATAGTCTGCAGGACAACAGCACCTAATCTGGCGTACTCGAACGCAACCAGTTATGGAAAGGTTGCCGACCATTCGCTCAGTGGCATCCTTATGCCGAGGTTGTAATGTACTCGGGAAATATCATCGATAGTTACCGTCTGGGTAGCGTCAGGTCTGCCGTCAGTGTTAAGACAGTTCCAATCGGTATCTAATTTACCCCAGGGCTTTCATTTTTCTAAGGTTACTGTGTCGGTTTGTTCTTTCCACTCTTTTTGGCAGCGACCCTCATTGGCGCTGGCGGTTGTGGCGTCCAGAATTCCGGATCGCCCGCCGCAAACTCTTTCGATACGTGGGACTTTTCGGGGCTAATAGCGTAAAGGTTGCTCTCTGTGTTCGCGTACACTGCGCGGGCGATCTGTTGCATGCGCTCAGCGGCCTCGCCTTTCGCTTCGGGCAGCAGATCCCGTAGGTTCCGCAAATCATCGTTCTGCGCTAGAGTTCGCATCGGCACAAATGCAAAAAATGTTGGCGAGGGCATCCCCACGTTCAGCTGATACACGACCCACGGCAAATCGGATTCCGTTTTTTCGTACGCTGCAGTAAGCCCCTTAAACGCTTCGGCGAACTCACGCTCGTGGCCGGGATGCAGGCGAATCTCGAGCACTCGCAAGAAACGTGCCTTCGACAGATCAATGCGGTTCGCGCGGTAGCTTAGGTCATCTCGCCTTTCGGCGACTATCGTGCGCTTGCTCGCCAACGCGCTATTGATCTGCGCTTGAAATTTTCCAAGCTCCGCGTGAGCAGCGTAAATGGCTCCCCACTTAGCAAAGGCTTTGCCGATGTGTGCAAATGAATCGAACGGGTCGAACGACAGCACTTCCGAATCTCCGGTGACCGATTCCAGCACAATCCACGAATTTGGCACGTCCAGATTCACACAAGCACGTGCTGCGGCGCGAGCGCCTTGCCGCTTTCAGTTGCTTTATCGAACGGGAATCTTTGATAAACGAGCATTACCAATTTTGGTGGGGCCGTCTCCGACTGTATGGCACCCTTTGTCTGGCCGGTTGCACCACCAGCGCAGATCAGCACGAATGCGGCAACCATCGCAATATAGTGTGCAGTTGTCATTACGCTAAAGCCTCCGCAGCAACTATCCAAATGGGTGGTTAATTTTAGATCAGCCGTTAACGATTCGACTAGCCGTGCTGACGAGTTCCCCGGGTGCTGATGGATGAGGGGGAAGGACTAAGCCGCTGGCGCGGCAGACGCTTCGCGTGCTAGACCCCGCGAGTCATGCCTCAACCCGACGTTTTCATTTTCATTCGCTTTTTCCACTTTCGCCCGATTCCGGCAAGTTCCGTAATTTCTGTCGATTACAGGCGAAAGTCGATTCAATTCCCATAGCCCCGCATCTGCCGCAAGCGCCAGCGGCTTCCTCCTTGCCTCCTTATCGAAAATGCCTCGGATCGACGTCCGGATTCGCCGAAGGCTTTCTGTCCGAGGCATTTCCGATCAAGGCTAGCGACCATCCGGAAGTTGAAACCGGCCGCAGTCCTGTAGCCACGGACTGGAGGACCTACTGAATCGGCCTTATGTCCGGGTACGCGCGCTTGTTGAAATACCTGGCGAGGGGTGGATTCGAGATTCTTTTCTTAGCCAGTTTGGTTTTCCCGTTAGGGGCGAACGCCAGCTCTCCATTTCAGGCTGAACCAACAAACCACGAAGCGGTGCATGTTGTGCAGACGCATGGCAAGCGCTGAACTCTTGCTGAACAATAGACTGCAAATGAGGGTGTGTAGCTGCAACTGATAAGTCTGTAATGCAAACAAAACAACCGAAAATCGGTCGGTGCGAACGGGTC
>QHZR01000228.1 GCA_003224755.1 Acidobacteriota bacterium | reverse complement strand
GAACAAGGCTTAAAAAGGCGCTGGCTGCTTTAAACATCGGGACCTTTGTGTTGCAGAGATTATGGCCTCTGTGCCTTCCTGCCAACAGATAACGGCGGTAACGGATGTTAGGTCACTCGCGATACCTCGGCGGGCACGAACACCTCCTTTCTGAAGGTGGGAATCCCCTTCCTCATTGATGCGCTGGCGTGCCACGCCCGAGGCAATGCGGCTGCGGCGAATCGACGGTGTTCCATCCGTTCGCTACGCTGAAGTACCGCTTCTTCGGACATCCGCGCTTTCTGTTGCGCAGCTCAAGTCAGTCCTCTGCCGTATCCAGAATGACGCGGTAGCCAGTTGGTGTTTGCCATGCAACGTTTGAATTGATTTCTCGAAAGCGATTCTGGCGGAACTTGCGCGCCTGGGTTCGCGTCGCGCGCGGGTGTAGACTGGGCTAACACCCAGTTCCGAGGGAGGTGATATTATGAAATGCCTCCTGGCTGCGCTTCTCGTTTTCGTCTCATCCCTGGCGGTCACCGGCTGCGGGAAGATCTTTGTTCGCGGCGAGCTCGGGGGGAGCAGCATTGTGCAAACCGCCAGCGGCTTCGTCAGTGTAGTGCAGTTCACGAATATGGCGGATGGAAATGGCACGTTCATCGACATGACCCTAATCACCTTTCTACTGAACGGAAATGCCACTACGATGACCTTCTGCGGCGATCAACGCAACCAGTTCGCCGTTGATCAATTCGTGCGCGCAAACTTTACGCCAGGTCAGCCCTGCGCTGACTTAATAACTGTCGTGATCGGCTTCCACTAATTCCGGCTGGGTTTGTTCAGGGGAAACACTTGCCGAAAAAGCGCAGACGTTCCCAAGACCAATTAACGAATCGAGATGAACGCACAGATCATCAACAAAGGCGGTTGCCATTGTCGAAACGAGCCGTTCTGAGGAGTCTCTTCAAACGAACGTCTCAAGATACTAAACACGACTGGGGCGCTTTCTCCGTGTGATGCTGAAAATGACAGCTAAACTAAAGCCACCTTCACATAAGCGTTCGTTGATATGTCCCAGGAGCGTCGCCGGAGCCAGCGATTTCCCACCCAGCAGGCGTTCATCACTCTCGTCAACGGCGGGCGCGAAGCTATCGGCGGTGCCATGGAGAACATTTCCTACGGCGGTGCACTCCTATATTGCGATTCGTTACTGCGACCGTTCCACGGCAGTGGGTTCTCAGGTTGAGGTATTGCTTGAGTTTCCACCACAGGCGCGTGGGAACTCCATCCTCGTCTGGTGTACGGGCAAGGTGCTTCGTGTGGAACGAGAGTTGAAGGATGGCAAGTTCGGCATCGCTGTCGGCTTCGAGCAATTACAAGTGCTGCCGCGGGCTTAGACCTATACCTTTCCAAGAAACAAACGCAGGAACTTCAGTGTTTGCACCATATTCTGGCACACTGCCACTGGATTACCATACCGATTAGCGCAAGGTGGCGCATGGGTTCCTCCATCGAAGCGACGGAATCATGCGGTGGAACTCTGGCGCATGTCCATGACTTCGGTACGAGCCACTAGTGGTCGCCGCTCGCGCGCTGAATGTTCAGGCGCTCGAAAATACTGGAAGACGCTGGTGGAGACGAACAACAGCACCGAAAGGGTCCCGTTGTAGCCCATGCGCACCGCCACCGAGCGATCCCAATTTGTTCACTTCATGCCCAATTCCCCAAATTCTCCGTGTGTTAGACGGGATCGCTGAAAACGATAAACTTCGTGGCTTCGTTTTCGTAATTTGACTTACATGGGGGTTTTGCTGCTCCTAGCATTACAGTCCCCGGAATCAGCAAACTCGCCCGTTGCCAACGCAAGCTCTGGTGGTTCCAACTTTTAGGCGAAAAACCTACGTCCAACTTTTCCGTCTCGCTAGTTGGGCTGCTGCCACTTTTCGCAGCGAATATCTTCAATTCGAGCCTTCTCCTTTGTCGGTGGTTTCGGTCTGTGAATTCTTCAGAGCCTCTTTGTCCGAAGACTCGGCAAACGAATCCAATCCGCGGGGATCGGTGTGAACGGAGACATCAACGGCAACAGGCGCAGGAAGTTGCTCACCCAGTCTCATCCGTCGCAACCGCTCTACTTCATGCATCGCTCTGAACAGCTTGTTCTACGAGTGCCGTGTCATACCGTTGGAATGTCTTCACAACTGGATCAAATTTCCAGCTATCTACCGGAGCTGGTAGCCCCGGATCAATCAGAGGACGCTCGAACAGTGGCATTCGCAAAGGTTCTTGAGCCTCACCGTAAATTGGCGGATTCAAGAGGTGTGTGATGTATTCAGCTTCAAGCCGCGCGCTACGCCGGAGCCGTATCATGGTTAAGGCTATGCGTTCGAGTAGAAATGTTTCCAAATTCGCGAGATATGCTTGGTCCAAGCAACGGAGTATGTTCAGGTACTCCTCGGCGTCATCGAGTTCGGTTATGCCCGCGGCCAATAGCCCATGTTTCGTCGCATTGAACCGGGTTGATGTCGTGTTGTTTGGTCCGGTCGACTTCTTCGCGTTACGGCGATTTGCAGAAATTCTCTTAGTCATGATTCCCCTTGCTGCCGTCCCCGCCCGGCCGCCCAGGAGGACTCTTCGGTTTGCAAGGAGTCCACCGCAACTGTGCGGGCTGAGCAGTGACAGCACGTGCACAGCAATTGCTGCGCCCGCTGCCCCGTCGCTCAGCTGTTGCTTCGGGAAATAATCTGTTCTCGGACGCAATCGCTCGGGTTCGCACTGTCGCGAAAGCACCCAGTGGCTTTCTAGTCGTTCAACTGAACGACAACTAACTTCCGAATCTTTTCCCTACTGATCCGCTTGGGCACGGTGCGGGAGATCCGAACATTCTTTCCCTGATGGCGCTTGACAACGACCGTCTGGAAATCGTCACTGCTAACTGCCGTGTTGAGGTCAGCGCCATCTGGCAATTCCTGTTCGACTTCGAGCAAGATTTCATGGCCCCCCCTTAGGGTCACACTGAACCGCTTGACTTTGTGGTCTCGCATCGCGTCCAAAACAGCGACTTCAGCGTCATCTTGAGCGCGAAACTTAGCTTCCGCTGCCCGCCGTGCTTTGTACACTTTGTCAGAAATCTCCAACCGCCCTGGCTTCTTCAGTGCGGTTAGAATCTTGTTTACGATGGGGTTAACGCAAAGGAAAATGTACGCTTGCGGGTCATCGTACCTGCAGTACCCAAGTTCCAGCATGTCGGCAACAGCGAAGTCTGCCTCCATGTCAAAACTCTGTTCCAAGTCGGTAAAGATAAAAACCGCAAGCCCGTGCTGCATCATTCGGAGGGCTGCCTGGAAATGGTCGGCCCTTTGTTGCAGCATGAACGACTTCAACCATGCCAGTCGTTCCAGCGGCACGCAGAAACGCTTGCGAACCTCGGAGCAGACCATGAGCACGAACAGTTCGCGAACCCTGAATTTTCGCCAGCCAGCCTCCTGCTTACGGCAGTTCGGAAGTGCGCCCTTTGCATCCCAATCGTTCAGTTGACGATACGAGAGGCCGGCGGCATGTTTCACATCGCCCGCCGTGAAGCTCGGATCATTTCCATCGATTTTCGTTTGAGGGTCTGCCATTACATAAAAAGAATATCATTCCTAGGATTGAACCGTAAAGTATAATCTCGCGAAAAGGCCACCAAGAAGTTTCAAACGGGTTTCTAAGCCGATTCCCAGTCACGGGGATGGAAAGAAACCGACACCGACTCACAGACCTCTGGGCTGCTCGGCCGGAATTGCAGGTGTAGCCAGAACGCCTGAGCGAGTTCGGGGATAGCAGCAGTCAACACTTCGGTTGGAGACCTTCCGGCTGGCTCTTTCGAGGCATGCTCGCGGCAATGGGAAGTACGCCCATACATGAATTCGATGCGATGACCCAGTCCCTCCCGAGGATTACTGCGACTGCGTTTGGCGCCGGTCGCCGAATGAACGGTCCCAGCTGGCGCACATTACGTGCGGGCATACGCACTCTCCTCTCACGCGCAGGCCCATTTGGCCCTTGCCGCAGGTGGATCCCTCTCCAGCGGCAGGTAGTTCGGGCTGTGAACCTTGAACGTGCCAGCATTGTCAAGATGCGATCCATCGGCAAGCTTGTTCATTGGTGTTACCATTTGCCGTGATGGCGAAGACAGTTACTTCCACCGCTCGGCGACGATCAAGGCTAAGCCCATCGAAGAAAGCGACGCTTGTCTATTTTACGGAGCAGGAAAGGCAGCTCGTTGATCAGGCTGCCCGCCTCGAGCGAAGAAGCATAAGCAGTTTTATCGCGAATATCGTAATAGAAGCGGCTGACGATATTTTGACTCGTCGAAATCAAAGAAACAAGCAACGTGATTCGGCTGCGTCTCGGCGATCCAATCTTAGCAGGTAGAACCCTCGGTCATTCCAAGTTCGACACGTCGACGCAGGTCTGGTGTAATCCGCTTTCATCCATCAAGTCTGTGGGGGTTTGTCGGCGCAATACCGCAGAAAAAATCAGCCCCAACCCAAAAATATGATATTGTCATGATATCAGTAACTGGTGATATCATTACAATAGTGGTAGCTGGAGGAGACCCTATGAGGAATGCCAGTACTTGTGCTCGACGCTTGATCTCAGTCAACTGCAAGTTCGCGACGCAGATTTGGGGGAACGAGGTTGGTCAAATTCAGCTGCGCTCGCTTCGTGAAATGACCGAGCGTTTTCGGCTCTCGCTATGCGCGGGTGATCTACGGCTGCTACAAGGTAGCTGGTATGTCACTCATGCGGGACTCCTGCGAGTCGCGTCTAAACACCACTGTGCTGGCATTCAGGTCGAAGCAATACATCATTTTTGCGATCCCTCGCTGCCGGGCTGTTGACGTGCTACACCGACTTGGGGCAACCACGTCACATCGAAGTATTCGAAGGCAACTTCTTTGAACGGACGGACTAGCAACGAGTACCTAGAATGACGGGAACCGGGACATTCGGCCGCCTGGTCAGGGGCCGCCTCAAAGATTCCCCATGTTTCTTCGGCGTCCACGTTCGCGAATGGTGTATAAAAAGTGATCGATGGCCGACGCTGATCCGAAAGCACTTCACCCTGAACTCGCCTATCCTGCCAACCTTCGATAGTTCAGACGTATTTCGCAATGCTGCTGTTGGCATGTTCCTGCGCCTGTTCCGATTCGGCGTCCTTGCCTTTCAAGTACGCTAGTGTCACATCCAGCGACTCATGCCCCAGCCTAATCCGGATTGTGTTGACCGAAACGCCTTCCTCGTGCAGCGTATCAGCGTAGGTCTTCCTGAAGCGATGAAGCTCGGCGCCTTCAACACCAGCCTTCTTGGCAATCGCCTTCAGCTTCCGCAGGAAGTGCCCGTCAGCTTTGCCATTGCCGTTGGGGAAGAGCAAGTCGTGCGGCTGGGCATTGCGCTCTTCCATCCGAGCCTTAATCTTCTTCACCAGCTTTGCTGGTAGCGGGATGTGGCGGTCCTTTGCGCTCTTGTGGTTGAGCGAGCTTCAAATCCTGAAGGGAAAAGACCAGCAGGGCAAGAGCGAGAAAACCATCAAGGCATACGCCTACCGGCTCGGATTTTTCCTCGACTTCGCCGTCCAGCGGAAGCTGACGTACCTCGACCAGACCGACCGTGGTCAACTGCTGCGCTACGTGAAATTTTTGCAAGACCACGAGAAAGACCTCAGCGACCGCACAGTGTATAACATCTTCGCCACCCTGAACACTTTTCTGCGGGCGCACGATATCTACATCGCCGGCAAGATTCTGTCTGAACTGGGCTATGCTGAGAAACCAGTCAAGCCGTACACCACTGGGGAACTCGATGCGATGTTCGCTGCGATGGATAAGGAGGAGGCGTTGTGGTGCTCGCTGTTCCTGAATTCAGGATGCCGTGATGCGGAAGTGCAGAACACAGAGTATGCGGATTTTTCGTGGGAAAAGAGCACTCTGCATGTGCAAGCGAAGCAGTGGCGGAATTTTCGGCTGA
>QHZR01000227.1 GCA_003224755.1 Acidobacteriota bacterium | reverse complement strand
TTGCATCAACGTCTGTAATTTCCGGGTTCAAACCTGCCTGGTAAAAAAAGCGGTAATAATCTTTAAGTAGAACCAGATTGTTATGAATCAGTCCGGTTTCGCGAAGGACGGTCAAAGGCTGTATCCCCAGTCCCCCCGCCATCCCGTGGAAGACGTAGTACAGCTGGCTTGAGCTTTCTCGCGGCCACACAATCAGGGCTCCTTCTGGCTTTTGTTCGATCTCCCGCCGCAGTTGCCGATTGTATCTCTGCGCGCGATACCTCGTCGGCACGAGCTGGAACAGGAGGCTTTTGATGGTAGCTCGCCCTGGGGCGAAATAGACATCGATTCCGTCCATGTCGCGGCGACGGAACAGCAAGCTTTTTATTCTATTCATCCTAAGAGCCTCGATGTGCCGGCTCCGCCGGGCGTACGGCACCGCGGGTTTTGCTTTGCAGGCGCTCGCGCATCGATTGGCCCGAAGCGCGCACGTAAGCGCTAGATTGCATCTGAGAAGCCAGCAGCTCTTCGTCACCATATTTTTCGAGCGCGAATAGTTTCTGAGTGCGCGTCTGAAACGTTTCGTCCAGATGACGGAGCACCCAGGCTACGGGGTGGATCACGTTGTGGATCTCCGCAATTCGCAGCAGCTCACCGTTCGTCAATTCATCGTGATTTTGATCGATCAGGCGGAGCACATCCCCAAACTTCATCAAACCAACGTCAGTCCCAAAATCGACAAATTTCTGCAACCACGCTTCCCGGAACAAGTGCAGCACAGTGAACAGAAATTGATATGTGGGACGAAAACAGGGTAGGCTCACCCCAGGCATTCCGGGAACTGGTTGCGCGACAGGATTCGCAAGCGCTTCCTCGACCGGAACATCGAAGGGACTCTTTGTCCAGGTCAAGCTGTTGGCGATATCGATGTTGATTTTCCGAGTCCCGGGCTGATCGATTTCCCGCGCAAGCTTGGGCAAGTGGTCGCGGTTCAGGCGGCTGCTAATTTCTTCGCGCCGGGCATCTTTCGCCCAATCGAAGAACGGCCGGTACCCGAGCGCCTGCATCACACTCATCACTGTATCGCGGTCTCGTGGCGCAATCATGAAGTCGATATCATTCATGTGTCTGGTGCCTAGGCCGCCGTAGAGCGTCGATTCGAACGTCATGCCTTTGGTGACAACGAAGTGAATACCGTGGGCCCCAAGCGCCTGCGCCACGCGCACTGTTTCGCGTCGAAACACCTCGATCTGCAAGCGATTCCATTCCAAGGTTGATTCCAAGTGCTGGTAGATCGTCGCCGGAACGTCGAATCGTAGTCCGACCGAGATGACATGATGGGCCAGCATTGGGAGCATTTTGTGCCGCAGCGCTTGCTCCAGCAGCTCACCCCAGTCCAAGGTCTCCGATAAGAGAAGATTGCGAACCATCTGCCGCTCCGAGTCATCGACGATGCCGCGGGCTAAGAGCTCCAGTATCGCCCACGCGGGTCCCAGCGATTGGTCCGGCACCGATCTGGTCATGATGCTTGCTGCTCTCGGAGCTTCTGGACCGCTTCTTTCAGCCTTCCAGCGGTGCGAAAGGTACCTTCCACGAGCATATCGTCAGGGAAACGAATGCCGAATGTCTTTTCCATATCCAGGAGCACGGCGACCGCAGTCATCGAATCCAGACCGAGTTGCACAAGCTCCACGTCATAGTTGATGGGGTTCGGCTTCGCCGAGCGGAGGTGCCGGCGCAGGCATTCCTCGAATTGAGTGGTTATGTCGTCCATATATTTGTCATTCGGTCTCAGTCCGGAATTCCGTTCACGTGGTCAAGTCCGAATACGTTCGTGTCCCGTGCGCAGCCGATACACAGCAACGACCGAGTTCCCACGGCAACAAACCTCCGCGGGAGGTTGCGAGCCAGTAAAGGCGACGAGACTAGCGGTTAGACCGTAAGCACCGACGTTCGGTATGGCCACGGCGTCACCCGGTTTCAAAGGTGAAACCGACGCGTCGCGCGTGACGTAATCCAGCGCATAATCCGTCGGACCCACCACATCAACGGACTGGATTGCCGCGCCATCACGCTCCACCAGCGGCGCGATAGATGCCACAGCGCGATAAATCCGTCCCAGGCCTGCCATCCCACCCAAATGAATCATTCCGGTATCGAGAATAATGTGGGTCTTCTCATGCCAGACTTTCACGTCGAGAACCGTCGAGAGAAGAGTCCCGCTGGAAGCTACAAGATACCGGCCGGACTCGAACCAAAGCTTCGCGCCAGCGGTTAATCTGCGCTGCGCATTGAGCCGCTGCAGTTTTTCTCGCAAACCGGAGATATCCACAGGATTATCCGACGTTCCAAATGGCCATGGAAACCCGCCGCCCAGATCGAGCAGGCGCAATGGTACACCGGCCCCAGCAATTTCTTCGGCAAGACGAATTGCATGCTCGAACGTGCTTGCGAGCTTATCGGCGCTCTGTATTTGACCCCCGGAATAGATATGGATCCCCGCTAACTCGGCGCCCCGTAATGCGCCGACCCTGGCTGCACCGCCGTTGAGCAATTCCGCGGGATCCGCACCGAAGTGGCTTTGCATCGCGCCGACGCCAACGCTTCCGGTCGGTGCGCCTGACACCTGAAGTCGCAACAGCGCGTCCGCGGACTTTTTTGTCGCTGAAGCCACGCCGGCCAGGCGTTCCAAATCATACCAAGAGTCACATGAGAAATGAGTCACGCCAGCGAGTAACATTTCGCGGACCAGCCCAGCAGTCTTGCCCGGACCGGAGCAAAGAATTTGATCAGGTGTGAAGCCCGCTTCGAATACAACCTTCAGTTCCAGAGGCGATGCGATCTCCACTCGACAACCGGCCGCCTTCAAAGCAGCACACACCTCCGGAATCGGGTTCGCCTTGACCGAGTACAAGACCTGTGCCGACTTCGGAAGGAGGTCGAAGAGCGCCTTAGCTTGACGCTCGGCTTCGTCGAGATCGTAGACATAGAGAGGTGAGCCGTATCGCTCGAGAAGTTCTCGACCAAAACTACGTGCAATCATGATGCTCTTCCCATTGATATTAAGGTGGCGAGTTTTTCCATTGATAATCGACTGGCGAGGACGCGATCCACTTTCCCTCCACTTGCAGTCGCTGGGAGAGCCTCCATGTGGATGAACCAGCGAGGTACCATGTAATGAGGCATGCCGAGGCGAAAGTGATGGGTGAGCGCATCGGATGCGACCGGAGTTCGGTCGATTGTAGTATAGGCGAGCGAAATGTCTTGCCCGATTTCAGGATTGTCGATGCCGAAGGCGACGGCGTCTGATATGCCGTCGAATCGACGCGCATGCTCTTCAATTTCCGTCGGACTGACGCGGAAGCCGTGCGTCTTTATCATCGAGTCCATACGCGCGAGGAAATATAGGTAACCTTCCTCGTCTCGACGCACGAGGTCGCCGGAAAAAACGACTGTTTCGCCAGGGAAACGATCAATCTGCCGGAATCGTTCGGCTGTCGCTTGGGGCGCATTCCAATAACCCTTGGACACGCAGCCACCGCGGTGGACAAGCTGGCCGGGAACACCCGGCGGGCAATCTTGTCCTTGGTCGTCCAAGACGTAGAGCTCGACTTCGGGGATCGCTTTGCCGATCGAAGTCGGCCGGGCCGACACTTGATGGGGCGGTAACCACGATGAGCGAAAAGCCTCGGTCAATCCGTACATGAGCACGATATCAGTCCCAGGGAACGTTCTCTGGAGGTGGTCAAGCATCCTTGCAGTGACAGGCCCGCCCGTTGTGCTCACATAGCGCAACGCTGAAAAATCCAGATCAGGGTCGGGACCTGGAAGCTGCGGATCAAACATACGTGTGATGATGACCGGCATCAGTGGCAGGGCCGTAATTCGCTGCGTGGCGAGCAGACGAAACAGATCGCGAGGAAAAATCAAATCATGCAAGTAGAGCGACGCTCCCGTATAGAGGGTCTGCCATAGTTGGTTCAGGCCGTGGTCGAAATTCAGCGAGAGCACACCTGCAATCCGATCGGTAGCTTTCGTTCCGAGATAGCTCGCCACGATTCGCGAGCCATCGGCCAGGTTCCGGTGCGATATCATGATGCCCTTGGGCCTGCCGGTGGATCCTGACGAGTAGATGATCGCAGCAGTGTCTTCCGGTTTAGCTCGGAAGAAAACGGGAGCGTTTTGATACTTCTGCCGAAGCTCCTTGAGCGAGGGCATCTCTTCTTCGGCCGGACCATGCCCAACCACAATGCGCCCATGCGCTGCGTCACGGAGTTCGGTAATGCGAGTAGAGTCCGTGATCAGGAGTTTCATATCGCAGTCGTCCACCATATGTCCGATCTGCTCCGCGCGGAGCACAGGATGGATAGGAACAAAGATCGCGTTCGCCCAAAGCACTCCCAGCATTGCAACGACCTGATCAAGATTCTTCTGCATGCAGATGCCGACACGGTCCCCCGCCTGGATTCCAAGTGAGGAGAGGGCCTGCGCGGCCGACGCGGCCTCAACATGAAGTTGCCGGAAACTTAGCGATTCGCCCCCGCTAAAAATAGCGGCCTTGTCCGGAAAAGCCGACAGTGTCTGTTCGAATTGTGAGGATATGGTCGTCAACTCTCTGGCAGCAGCTTTTAACATCGTTCCGTGGTAGGATACAAAGAAACTAGCACTCCCTTCCAGGCATACTTGTCACGTTAATGATAACAGGCTCGCTGGCCTTGAAATTGCCTTCTGCTGCACGCTTCCCGCAGCAAAACTTTTTCTCATTTATAACCGATCGCACGTCAAGAAAAAACTCTCATTTCCCTGCGTCGCGTAGTGTTGGTCGATGGTCGGTCACGTAGAGCCGCTCGCCTCAATGTCCAAGCGTAACAGCCGCTGGTGCCTAATTTCGACTTCTTGGGAGGATATTAAAATCCCCTTGCAACGCTCAAGTTTGCTGATACAATCGAAGCTTGTTCATGCCCACTGTTCCCCCGACGCCGAAGCGGCGCGAGCGCCTCCGTGCTTTACTGTGCGGTAGCCTTGGCGCCTTTGCCCGAAAATCTCCGGGTATCCGCAACGGTAATTCTTGAGATTCATTGGAAAAAAAAAGGACTATGAAACTAAAAAATCGGTTGGTTTACATTCTCGCGATTCTAATCACAACCCCACTTGTCGGAACCGTTGCCCCGGCGGCAACGATCCAGGTGCTGCGGGTGTTCGATTATGGTGGGCACCCAAATGTGGCCGCAACTCTGCCACAGAAAGTTAGCGACCAGAGCGACATCGTCGGCACTGTGATTAACCTCGACCTAACAGTGCAGGGTTTTCTTTATAAGATCCGCGACGGGAGGTTCAGCTCCAAGTTCAGTGACCCCAATGACACCGGGAACTTTACTCAAGGCCGAGGCATCAACATCCACCGCCATATGGTCGGCGAATACCTGAACGGAAGCGATGGCACCTATCATGGTTATATCGTGAAGCACCCCAGTTTTTTTGACATCGATGTCGCAGGCGCCACGGACACGATCCCATTGGGAATTAACAACGACGGCTCCTTTGTTGGTACCGTTAAGTTCAGTGACGGTACGCAGCCGGCCTTCGTTAGTTTGCTCCAAATAGTCACCACGTTCGCAGTGCCAGACGCAAAAGCGACCTTTGCTTGTCAGTTAAACGCCTCAAACGAGATCATCGGTTACTACATCGACGCCAACGAGATCAATCACGGATACACCCGCGACAGCGCTGGTAACCTAACGTTTCCAATCGACGTCCCTGGTTCGACCGGAACGATGCTGTTGGGAAATAATGATTCGAATTGGGGTGTGGGTAGCTATACGGATGCGTCAGGCGTCACCCATGGGCTGTACTTCATCACGCCGGACAATATCCTGACCTTTGATTATCCAGGGGCAACCTCCACTTCGCTCACTGGCATCAACCGGTTGGGAATAGTCTGTGGCTATTACTATGACGCGGAGGGAATTGCCCACGGATTGGTGGCAAAGGTGAGCCCCTGATGCCGCCAGCAAACCTAACACCAATATACCGGTGACGCCGGACAAGCCTGTCACTCCCCCATCCCCTACGATATTGAAGATT
>QHZR01000226.1 GCA_003224755.1 Acidobacteriota bacterium | reverse complement strand
GAATCTGTTTTACGAGCGGAACTCCGGGAAGTCCCGTCGGGTGCAGAAAGTGCTCAATGCCAAAAACTATTGCGGCGATCGCGATCAATATGCGGCCCACCGTTATCAGCGTGGTCTTCGCTGGCGCGCGCCATCCGTTCGTTGCATTTCCCGCAAGAATCCACCCGGCGCCGCCGAAAGACATCTCGCGGAAGACGATTGTCCAAATAATTCTGTTGTGCGGCTGGCGCAGCGCTCCAGGGAAATGGATCATCGCGACAAACAGAAACATCATGATTCCGAACTGCAGGCCGGACCAGCGTACCCCAATTTTGCTGGCGATGCTCAAGGACGCAGCGATCAACGCGCAGCCGACGAAATATACCCAAAACAAACGCCATGGCATGTAAACCGGCACGATGTCTGTGACGAATTGCGGGCCGAAGAGATGTAGTGCGCCGAAGACCGCCAGCGGGATCGCGACACACAAATTGCTCAAGGCCACGATCTTGTCCAGGCCGCGGGCCTCGGCGATCTCGGTTTTCGCAGGCCATACTCCGATCAAACAAATCGCGATGCCGGCGGAGCACATTGCGACCACGGTGCGAGAGATTTCGAAGAACGTGGCGAGAATGGTCGAGTGCAATAGATTCTCCCGATTCGGTACAGAGCTTAAGATTCTAATGCCAGAGGTGCCTTCGAAATGCCATTGGTCCGAGACACTCCAACGGCAGCCACAAACTTAGGTTCATGAGCAAAAAAGTCGTGCCCTATGGCGATATTTTTCGGACAGCCCATTTGAAGGGCGAATGCGATTTCATCTACATCATGCACTCCCTGGTTCCTACGGCTGGACGCTTACGAAATATACATGGGCGCGTAGAGTTCGCCAGTGAGGTTGCCATAAATGGTTCCGTCGCCGCTGGCGTAGTGCCCGAACCAGTTCAGCACTAGTTTGAGATGATGCTTTTCCGCCATGCTTTTAATGTGGTCGACATAGGAGAAGTCGTACACTCCTTTCTCGGGTTCGACCACCGACCACTTGATGGGAACTTTCAGCGTATTCAGACCGATTTTGTCTGCGGCTGGGTAGAGATTGTCGTAAGCATTTTCCGTCTCCTTGTATCGTCCGTAGATTAAGTTCCACCAGGGGATTTCGACCGCAAGTGCGGTGAACGGTCTCCCATCGACATAGAGGACCTTGCGCCCGTTCACTGCTTCGAAGTGCGGCATCAGATTCTGGCTCACCGGTACTTGCCAGACATCAGCTGTGCTTATGGCAGGCGAAGAAGGCTGTGCCTCCAAGCCGAGGGCGGAAAAGACCAGAAACGACAGTATCCACCAATTTGACTTGCGGAGCCCAGCTCGTCGCGTGCTCACTATCCACATGAGTAGAATCGTCACTGCTCGGCCACGATGGCCAAGTTCCAAGGCTTCACCTTGAGCGTGTGTGCTTGCCGCACAGAAGTGGTGGTGAGGAGATCCGATCCACTGCGGTAGGGATAAAGAAACGACTGTTCTTCTCCGGAGAAGTTCAGGTAATAATGCAGTAATTTTCCCTGCGCGTTGCGCCCGTGTCGAACTTTAACCGTCGCAGGAAGGTTCTGGTCCGGCCCAGTCAAGCCAGCGTGCTTCAGAACATCGCGGATGATCTCACACTGCAATACGTCCGAGACCACGGTTCCTTCATAAGTCAAAACTCCGCTTCCGTATCGGTTACGTGTGATGGCTGGAAATTTCCAGTACGAGTCGTCGAACGACGCGACTACATCGGAGGTATCCAGAATGAGAAATTCTTCCCATATGGCCCCCTTGTTTTGTTCACCAACTCCATACGGATCGGGCGTTAGCCGCTCGGGTTCGGGGAGATTTGTGAATTCTTGATAATGAAATCCGGTCGCATTGCGTAGCGGCCCTGGGGCCACGACTTCACGCACGGTTGAATATTCATTGGTGAAACCACTCTTGAACGCCATCACCACTTGGCCGCCATTTTTCACGTAGTCAGAAAGCTGTTGCAGCACTCCGTCGGAAGCGCTGTACAAGGGTGGTACCAGCAACACTTGGTAGCGCGAGAGGCTCGGGTCCCCGGCGGCGACAAAGTCGGGTTCGACATTTAACTCATAGAGCGCACCATACATTTGCAGAAGTACTGTCGTGTAGTCTGCACGATCGCTGAATGGCATATAGCTCAGGGCGTTGGCCGAGTCAGCACTGAAGAGGATGGCGACCTTATTTTCCTTCTGAAGATTTACCAGTTGGGGCCCCAGGCTCTTCAACTCGTCTGCCACCCGCGACACTTCAGCATAGGTTCGATTCGGCTGCAGGTCATGGGAGAGCACGCCCTTCCAGTAAGTTTCCTGCCCGTAGTGCAATGAGTGCCAGTGCCAGTACTCGACCATGTTCGCGCCGGCCGCCAGATGCGTGTACACAACCTGCCGAAGCTGGCCTGGGTATTGCGGATATTGTGTGCGTGAATCCCAACTAATTGTCTGGGCGTTGGTTTCTGTCACTAGAAAGTTGGTATTTTTCAGAGAGCGTGCCAGATCGTCGGAGAGCCAGATGGAGCGTCCGTTGAGCCGCTTCTGGGTCTCGAAATAGGGGTTGGTTGCAGCTATGTCGAGATTGCGCGAAATCGCCCACTGATCAAGGTTGGTGTGAACACCGCCGCTGAAATCATGGGTGATGAACTGGTCCGGTCGCTTGTATTCATTGACGATCTTTGCTTGCCACGCAAGATACTCAGTCACGATATCGTGCTGAAAGTTCTCCCATTCCAGCTTATATCCAGGATTCAGAATGCCATCTCGCGGCGGAAGGTCCTCCCAGCGGTCCACCAGTTGCCCCCAGTAAGCGAACCCCCAGGCCTTGTTCATGGCTTCTGGAGTTTTGAACTTTCTCTTCAAGCGGTCCAGAAATGCAGCCTCTGAGTACGCGGTGCTGACTCCAGAGGGAAAAGTCTCGTTATCAATCTGATAACCAATCACCGCAGGATGATCTTTGAAACGGCTAACGATCTCGCGAATGATCCGTTCGGCATGTTGCCGGAAATATGGATTGAGGAAGTCGTAGTTCTGCCGCACGCCATAGTAACCAGGCGTCCGCAAGGGAGGATAGCTGGGCGAATACGGATCCGTCAGCGGCGGCGCGGTTCCAGCATGACCCACCACAATCTCAGGGTGCTCTCGGTAGAGCCAGGTAGGGATGGAATACGTTGGAGTGCCGAGAATGACTCTGATTCCCGCCTGGCGCAGCCGATCTAGTACCCGCTGCATCCATGCAAACTGGAAATCTCCATCACGAGGCTCCCAACTGCTCCAAGTTGATTCACCGACGCGAACGACCGTGATTCCCGCTTTTTGCATCATCTCGACATCTTTATCGAGCCGATCGTTGGGCATGTATTCCGGGTAATACGCCACACCGTAAAGAACTGTGTCCATTCTGTTGGGAGCGAATGGCAGCGTGGTCTGCCCCGTTGCGCTCGTCCCTGCAATTAGACAAAGTATGAGGAAGTGCGTCACTTTGTGGTGATGCCGTACGTTGGCCATGCCGTTCCGTCTCCTAATCACGCTTTTTCAACCTCGGTGTGACAGCATCCCGCCACCAGAAGAACAACGTTGTCATTCTTAAGTTCGATCACGATCGGGCAATCATCATCCGAATCCTCTGGGATCGAGTCGACTACTGAAGATTGCAAGTTGGTACGAGTTGACCTCCAGGGAAATGCCAGAGCCGTAGAGCGTCTCAGCACTAACTGGGTATCTAGCGCGTACTCTGTCGGTTTGCCGGTCTCGCGTGGCGTTCCATCCAATTCGCTAACTAAGGCATGGAACGCGATTGCGGCCAGTTCGGCCTGGGGCACTCGAACGGTCGTAAGAGGTGGAGTGATAAACCGTGAGAAGGGAATATCATCAAAGCCAATCACGGAGAGCTCCCGCGGTACAGCGAAAGCCAGCTCACAGGCCCCTGTCATCACGCCGATTGCTGTCATGTCATTGGAGCAGAAGATTGCGGTGGGTCGATTTCTAAGTTGTGCAAGCTGCGCGATGGTGCGCCTACCTCCTGCCACTGTGTCATCGCCAGCGACGATCAGCTCTGAAAAAACAGGGATCCCGATCTCCGACATGCATTTTTCAAATGCTGACCTCTTAGCCGAGTCCCTCTTCGAATCAAAAGGCCCAGCTACGTATGCAATGCGTTCGTGTCGCAGAGCAACCAGGTGCTGCACGGCCTGCCGAATGCCGCGCTCGTAGTCAAGCCGAATTATGCTGACTGTGGAAGCATCGGGTTCGCTATCCACACACACCAGCGGAATTCCTCGATCCCGAAGTTTCTCAACGAATAACTCTTCTAGTCCGAATGTGAGAACGGCCGCGCCCTCGATTCTGCGTTCGATCATTCGGCGAACACACAGCTCAATGCGCTTGGGATCATGCAAAGTTGAGGTCACGAGAATTTCATAGCTGCAGTGGACTGCAGAAGTTTCAAAACTCTGAATGATCTCCGAGGAAAAAGAGTCAGTCATGTCGGAGACGGCGAGTCCGAGAACCCGGCTCTTCCCGGATACGAGGCCACGCGCCTGTCCGTTGGGAGAATAGCCAAGGTCGCCGACCACGTTCCAAACCCGCTTCGCCAGTTTACGATCTACCGTTGGGATGCAGTTGATTACGCGCGAGACGGTCGCGGCAGAGACCCCCGCGCGTTCTGCGATTTCACGAATATTCATCTTGTTTGGCCTGTCCTTCGCTTTGGGAGTGAAGTACAAAGGCACGATGGTGGCAGAACATTTGGTGCTCCGAGCATGGCAGCACGCCAGTTGGGACGCTCTGCTTGGCCATCAACCAAGCAGCTCAGAAGTACAGGTGCAATCCAAGCTGAATTACCCGATTCGCCGGTCCAGTCGAGAGCACTCTGCCAAAATCCGTGTTAAGTGGATCGGAAACTGGTTCTCCAAACTGGGGATGGTTCGCAAGATTAAAGAAATCCGCGGAGAAAGCCAGCCGTATCTGCTCTACCGGAATCCTGAAATCCTTCTGCAAAGAGAAATCAAAATTGTTCAGAATTGGATTCCGGATATTGGAGTAATAGCGCGGAGCATCTCCGAACCCCTTCGTGGCATCGCTCGGACCAGTCAGATTTGTCAGACCTGCCGCCGGGCACGTCCCCGAGAAATCCATGACGCTTCTGTCAAACCAAAGCCCGTTTCGTCCCACCGTCTGCTGGAAGCCTGATGGAAGTGGATTTCCAATAAGATTCGGACGGTTGGTTATGGTTCTCGCGGGGCTGCAATAACCATAGTTGTTATCGGTGATCCCAAATGGAGAGCCGCTGCTGATCGTGTAAATAGAACTTACGCGCCAGCCTCCGAGGATTTCGCTGCCAATCCCGCTATTGAGCCATCTTTTCCCAGGACCAAACGGAAGTTCCACGACGGGCGCCAAAGTGAGCCTTTTCGGGATGTCCCCGGCGCTCACCGAACGTTCCGCTCTGCGGTCATAGAAGTCCTGTCCCAAAACATCGAGGGACCAGAAGCCTCCCCAATCGGCCGACGAGTCGTCAATCAACTTGCTCCAGGTAAAGTTGGCGAGCAAAGAGAAGCCGCGGGAGAAGCGATGATCTACTTGTGCCTGCAGCGAGTTATAAACCGAGCTAGAGAGCCCCCAGTAACCTGGGAAGACAGTCAAGTTATAGGTGTTGCCTCCGTTGGCGACCACTGCGGCGGCTGCAGCAGGACAATATGGAGTGGTGGTGAGGTTACTCCATGAAGTGGTTGCGCGCGACTGCTGGCAAATGTTGTATCCATAGTTGATTGGCAAATGCGTGCCGTGGCTGCCTACATAGCCGATCTGGGCGACGGTATTGGGGTCCAGTTGCTGTTGCACACTGAAATTCCAGAGTTGGATATATGTCGGATACTGACTCCGCGGAGCCCACGGATTGTAGTTTGGAAAGTAGCTTGCCGGAATCGGGGCGGTGATGTTCGCCGGATCAGGGCTAGTGATCGCACCCAAATTTCCCCAGTTCGTGCCAGCATTAAATTGAGTGTTCGCCAGCAGGTTAGGCCCGGGTTCGCCGTCACCCGCGCGGCCGTGTCCAATAGCTCCCGGATGCATGATGCCATAGCCTCCGCGGACAACGAATCCTCCGCGCGGATTCCATGCAAACCCAATCCGCGGCTCAAACTGCTTTTTCGATGGGTCAAAGGGGGTTTCCGGGGCGTTTACGCCGAATTGCTCCCAGTGAGGGACGCACGTACCGTGGGTGAAGAGAACGGCGCAGGGTTCGTAGAATGCATCACCATGGTGAATCTCGCGAAATGACTGATCGTATTGCCATCTCAGCCCAAGATTCAGCGTAAGTTTTGCCGAGAGCTTGAAATCGTCCTGCACAAAAAAGTTGTAGGACCACGCGCGGCTTGAAACATAAGCATTCTGAACTTGCACATGGCCGCCCTTGGCGAGCGTACCAAAGAGAAAGTCACCAAACGCATTTCCAGTTTGCGAGCCATCGAAACTGAAATTGCCATCTACCGCGTTGGGCTGATAATTGTTTATGGAATAGTGGCGGAATTCCGCGCCTGTCTTGATGTTATGCCTGCCTGCCAGTTTCGTCACGATATCACCGAACTGTAAGGTGGTCGCAGGTTCGTAGAGGGTTTCGCCACCCGCGAGTCCCGCAAAACTATTGATGGTCACTTGCAGTGTGCCGCACTTCTTTCCACCGGCTGAATTCGGAATGCTAGTCAGGCAATTGGGAATTCCTGTGAGTCCGAAGTCGGAAGGCGATGTGTGGCCCTGGCCATTGGCACCTCGGTCAATGGCCCGGTGCATATAGCCAAAGCGAAAATCATTCAACATGGCGGTGCTCAACGTACGTGTCCATCCGATGGTAGACGCGTAGGTAGGTCCTACAAGATCGGTTTCGCCAGCTGGTCCAACGATTATGTCAAAGCCCTTCTGGGAGTATCCGGTTCTGTGGAAAGCGCCAAAAATGTGATCCTTTGACGTGGGATTGTAATCAACCCGAGGATTGAAATTGTTGCTTGAAGTACTGAGTGGCTGATTGAAATTGAAAGTGTTTGCGCCAGTGACGCTTCCCGGAGCCGTAGCCGTCGGCAAAAGCGCGAGCAAGTTTTGAGAAATTGCGCTGAGACTTCCGGACGGGATTCGGTTAAAAGGCACATTGGCGTGAGTCACTGGGTCTGCGATCTGGCCGCCTGAAGCTGAACAGTTGCCAGCACCGTCAAATGTGCCTCCCGCTGCTGTGCATAGTGCGCCGAGGTCACCGCTGCGGAAGGCAGCATCTGGCACTTGATTGCCCAGATTCGGGCTAGCCCCGTGAGAGCGTATTGCCTCATAATCCACAAAGAAAAACAGCTTGTTCTTAAGAATCGGCCCACCCACTGTGCCGCCAAAGTCGTTGTTATCGAACGGATTCTTCGTCGGGTTAGTGTCAAAGTAATTTCTGGCGTCGAGATTTCTATTTTGCGTGTACGCATAGGCTGAGCCATGAAAAGCATTCGTCCCACTCTTGGTGAGGGCAATGAATACTCCGCCGCCAGCCTTCCCATATTCCGCTGACATGCTGTTCTGCTCGATCCTGAACTCTTGAATGGAATCCACGGATGGACTAAGCGCCTGTCCGCCAAACACCGGCTGCACGACCGTTGTGCCGTCGAGCACATAGTCTTGAGTGCGAGGCCGATCGCCGTTGATGCGCACATTGTTGTTGTCGCCACAGCCTTGGCAACTCTTCTGTTGCGAAACCCCTGCGGCCAATGTAAGAAAACCGGCGAATACATTACGCACGGTGGGTAACTCTTGCAGATTTTTTTCGTTCACCGTCTGCCCGAGATCTGACTGTTGGCTCTGCACGATTGCAGTGTTGGAGGCGGTGACCTCGACAGTTTCGGTCACGGCACCGGGTGACAGCGTCAGATCAACCTTAGGGTTGGCGCCCACCTCCAGCAATATGCCTTTAGCGATAGCGGTCTTAAAACCCTTAGCCCCGGCCTCCACCCGATAAGTGCCTGGGTTCAGGCTATCTGCGCTGTAGATGCCCGCGGTGTTGGTGATCAGTACCTTGCTGATGCCGGTATCAATGTCCGTGACTTTAACGGACGCGCCTGAGACTGCGGCGCCGCTGGAGTCGGTAACTGTCCCGCTGATGGTTCCAAACAACCCTTGTGCCATCATCTGGGATGGGCCCAACAGCCCAATGCACAAAGCAAGCGACGCAACTGCGGAAGCTACATGGGTTCTCACAATCCCCTCCACGAAGAAATAAAGGATGCGATGCACTGAGTTCTGGCACAAAAAACCCGAACCTGTCGCGCCGGACCGGGCGGGTCGAAGTCCGCGACACACGATCCGCATCATCTCGTAAGTTTTCGGCTGCGTTCAGAAACATGTTGCGCGGTAATTCATGTCCCTTCTACGCGTCCTGATTCTCATCCTTCAAGGTAATACCGGTTATGTCGGCTGTTATGAGGTAGCGCAGGTCCCAATCCACGCCGTTTCGAGGCGTAATTTCGGCTGAAAGTGCAAGGAGGCGTGATATCGACTGCCAAGAACGCGCCGCGGCCGGCTTAAAGGCTGCGCAATGGCACAAAGGACGACCCGTGTCCTCAGAGCCTCGCGAGAGGTTCGCGCCGGATTAACGGACGTCTGCCAAATCAAGGGGAGCAAGTAACGGCGATTATCGTAAGAAATAACGGTTAATCGTTCGGCGAGGTGGCCCCCCGGTCAACGCATTGACTGTTAATGGCGTTAGGTGCTATTGTGCGGCAGTAAAATAGACGCGCCAGATCCTCGCGTAACGTCCCAAGGACACTTCACGACCTGGGGGGAGCTACGCTAACGTCCTTGCACAGCCCTGCTGCTCTTCCTATCTCTCTTTTTGAGAAGAGAGAGGAACTGCGCCGAATTCTTCAGAGCAAACACTTTGCCACCTCACCGAAAAAAAGCCGGTTTCTTGAGTTTATTTCAGAACAGACGTTTCTCGGTGGCGGCGATAAGCTGAATGAATACCTGATCGGCGTCGAGGTTTACGATCGGGGTCCCGATTTCAATTCGCAGAAAGATCCCATCGTGCGAGTCCAGGCGCACGAAATCAGGCGTCTGCTGAAAAAGTACTACGAGGAAGAAGGCAAAGACAGCCTCGTACGCGTAAACGTGCCTACCGGCGCCTATGTTCCGGTCTTCGGCAGAAGCGCTGCGGAAACAGAGGTCGAATTCCCCACAGAACCAGTAGCCGCTTCTGGTTTCGACCGCCGAAGCCGGCTGCATCTGGCGATCACTCTGATCCTGGCTGCTGCGTGCCTGGTGCTTGCATTTCTGGTGGTTGCACGTGGCTGGCGAAGTGGGAAGGCACAGTCTGTGCCGACTGCAACAACTTTACCGGAAGGGCTTGAGTGGTTCTGGGAGCCATTTCTCCCGCCCGCCGAACCGCCGCTGATTGTAATCCCGAACCACCCGTTGCTGCGGGCTGCGCATGATGGGGACAGCCCACAAACCCTGGCTCGCGGCCACGAGATTCCCAAAGCAGCCCTGCCAGAGTTCCGCGATACGATCCATTTTCGGGAACTGAAGCGGTTTCGCTTTGTTCCATCTGTGACTGATTTCACGTCCGTCGGTGAAACCATAGGAGTCGTCAGCTTGTGCCAGATGTTCTCTAACGTCGGCCAGAAGTATCGGTTGCAGCAATCACGACTGGTGAACTTCGAGGAGATCAAGGGAAACAACGCGATCCTGCTTGGAGGGAATCAGTCCTGGAGTGGCCGGGTATTTCTCAACGTCCAAGGTTTTCATTTCCAGGGCGGTGTGATTACGAATACGAAGCCTCAGCCCGGAGAAAAATCCGTATACAAGCCGGAATTTGATCCGGTCACGAACCAGCTCCGACGTGACTATGCGCTCGTGCTGATGCTCCCCAACGAAAGAAGTGATAAACGCGTTCTCTTGATCTACGGCATCTACACTCAGGGTTCTCAAGCAGCGATCGAGTATCTGACGAATCCTGAGCGGATGGCAGACCTCCGCAAAGCTTTGATGGACCTCTCGCCCGATCACAGGACCGTCCCGACTTATTTCCAGGCCCTGCTCACTACCACGGTAGTCTCGCTCGTTGCCGTGCGCGCGATTTCCAACTGAGCCGGCACTGGATGTCGGAAAGGCTTTCCCGAATTACCTTCGTGTAGCCGACCAACCGGACAGAAACTCGTGCTCTCAGTTGCGAAGCTCCGGAACAAAAGCCCTCATTGGGGTTCCTGAGTAGATAGATGGCCCCGATAGCTACCACCTTCCACCCGGGGATGCCTACACTTTTTCGTACAACTTGAGACCTCAGACACGCTTAAAATTGTGTCCACCTGAAAGGAGGCCGCATGGTCAACAGGCCAGGCTCACAGATCTCCAGGCGCAACTTTGCTGGAATGTGCATCGGCGCAGCAGCTGCCGGAGCCAGCGGGTTCGATTCTGTTTCGCAAGTTCGCGGTGCTCAGTCAAGTTCCAGCCCAATTGCAAACGCTGTCATTGACCAAAATCCAATCCGGCGCAGGGGCACCGGGTTTCGTGCGCTGGATGCTTCACGGGCCTCCCCGGGCTTGACGCTGTTTTCGCCGATCGAGGGTGACGGCATGGTCTACCCATCGATCTCACGGGGAAGATCGACCACACCTGGAAGATGCCTTACCCGCCTGGCCTCTACGGCTACTTAACTGATAAAGGTACTCTCTTCTACAACGGGAAAATTCCGAACGAAACGTTCCTCGGCAAAGCGCCTTTCAAAGGCGGCGCCGCCTTGGAAGCGGATTGGAACGGCAAGGTGCTCTGGGAGGTACGTCACCCCAACCATCATCACGATGGCAGGTTGCTCAAGAACGGGAATGTTCTTCTTCTGTGCGCGACCGAACTTTCGAATGATGTCGCGAGAAAAGTCCAAGGCGGGCGCCCCGGCACTGAGGAAAAGGGCAAGATCTGGGCTGACTATTTGGTCGAGATGACCAAAGATGGGCGAAGCGTCTGGGAATGGCGCAGCTGGGAGCATCTCGATCCGGCGAAGGACATAATAACTGCGGTCCAGGATGAACGCTCGGAGTGGACCCACGGCAACGCCGTGATGGAGCTTCCTGACGGCAACTTGCTTGTCAGTTTCCGCGATATCTCAACGATCATCAAGATCGAGCGGCGAACCGGACAAATCTTGTGGAAGATGGGCGCGCCGCCGCTATCAGGTCAGCACGCGCCCACACCGTTGCCGAACGACAACATCCTGATCTTTGATAACGGTCCGCATCGTTTAGATGAGAGCTTTCCGTTTTCGCGGGTCATCGAAGTAAATTCCCGGACAAGCGAAATCGTGAGGAAGTACGAAGAGGGAATCCTTTCGAACTTCTTCAGTCCGCGCATTTCCAACGCTCAACGCTTCCCAATGGGAATACGCTCGTCAATGATGGATGGTTTGGATGTTTTTTTGAAGTGACATTAGACGGTGAAGTCGTTTGGGAGTATGTGAATCCCTACTTTGGTCCAGCGAGCGAGCCCGCGAATGCACAGAACAACAATGTGTTTCGTGTTTACCGCTATACAGAGAAAGAGATCGCAAGAGCACGAATGACGATCTGAAGAGTAAGACGCGCCTGGTTGCGATCGACCACGACTGGCGCACACATTCCCTTGGGGAGGGACTTAGGTCGCCGAGATTCCGCCATCAGAAATTTCAGGTCGGCACTTCAAATCGGTGCTACTAAACCCGCTGGAAAACCCCCTGAGTCAAATGGTACACATCGTTGCGGGGAAGACCCAAATTGCAACAATGAGCTAGTTTACGGGTTATGGCTCGTTTCAGGTTCCGCCTTCGAGACCTGTTTGCGAGAAGTCAATGCCAGACAACCTCCAAATGC
>QHZR01000251.1 GCA_003224755.1 Acidobacteriota bacterium | reverse complement strand
GTGTTCCTCGAAGAGCGACTGGCGCAGGTGACGCGGGACTTGGAAACGGCCGAAAAGGATTTCAGCGAATTCGCCAGCAAGAATGCGACCATCGATATTAAAGAACAGGGCAGAGCCATGGTGCAAGGCGCTGCCACCGTGGAAGGCCAGCTCATTGCGGCGCAATCCGAACTGCAGGGGCTGAAGCAGATTTACGCCGAGAACAATGTCCGCGTCCGCTCCTTGAGGGCCCGGATCGCGGAGCTACAAAGCCAGCTTCAACAACTGGGCGGGAGGCAGGAAATCGTCGCCGATGCAACCAGCTCCCAGGGCGGAGATCTCTATCCTTCGATCCGCAAGCTTCCTCTCTTGGGCGTGCCATACGCGGACCTATATCGCCGTACCAAAGTGCAGGAAGCAGTGTTTGAGAGCCTTACACAAGAATATGAACTCGCCAAAGTCGCCGAGGCCAAGGAAATTCCCAGCGTTAAGGTGCTCGACCCGGCGAACGTTCCCGAGCGAAAGTCGTTTCCGCCGAGACTCGCGATCATGTTTCTAGGAACATTCCTCTGCTTCGCCTCCGCGGTTGTGTGGGTACTCGGAAAGGATCGGTGGGAGGGTATCCATCCGCAGGATCCGCAGAAGATCTTTATCCAGGATGTCCTTAGAAGCGTAAATTCCACCATGCCGTGGGCCACACCAAACGGTTCGCGCTTCCAGGCGGCAAGCCACAAAATTTGGATGCGAGTGATACGCCGGAGCGTTTCCGCAGATCTTGCCGAGTCCGAACACCGGCATTCCGAGCTTTCGAAATGACCCATTTGGCCGAAACCGATGTTGTGGTAACCGCAGAATCTGGTGAAGTTCCTGAAATCACCGCGGTGGTCGCGCCTAGGCTGACGTCTTCTTCGTTGCTCGCTCGTAATGCGACCCTGAACTTAATTGGCGAGGGCTGGACGTTTCTCGTCCTAGTTATTGCCATGCCGAAGCTCGTCTCTTCTCTGGGCGAGACTTCATTCGGGCTGTTTTCTCTGGCATGGGTTGTTATCGGATATCTCAGTTTCCTGGACATCGGCGTTAACCGTGCGGCGACTAAGTTCATCTCCGAGCACCTGGCCGGACAGGATGACGATTCGGTGCGCACGCTCGTTCGCACAGCGTTGCTTGCGAATCTTGCGCTGGGATTGCTGGGTGGTCTCATCGTGGCGCTCGCGTCGCCTTATCTCATTCACTCTGTCTTTAAAGTTTCTCCGATCCTCGAGAGCCAGGCGCGACTGGCTTTTTATGCCGTGGGAGTGGCAGTGCCAGTTCTGTTGGTGCAAGGAATCTTCCGCGCCGTCCTTACTTCCTATCAACGCTTTGGCTGGATAAACGGAGTTAACGCCGGAGCGGTTACTGTACAGTGGGGCGCCGCAGCCTGGCTGGCGTGGAGAGGGCATGGCGTCGCCGTCGTGGTCCTCGCAACTGTGATCGCCCGCCTGCTCGCAACGCTGGCTTATGGTGTGTTGCTTTGGCAGGTGCTTCCCGGAATTCGTTTTTGGGGAGCGCGCAGCCGGAGCGGCTTATTTAGGCTCCTGAAATTTGGGAGCTGGGTCAGTGTGTCGCAACTGATCAGTCCTGTATTGGTTTATCTTGATCGCATGCTGATCGCATCGTTCGTTTCGTTAGGGGCAGTTACACTGTATACGGTGCCCTACGAGATAATGACTCGGCTTCGGATCATTCCGTCAAGCTTGGCGACTACTCTTTACCCTGCCTTCAGCGAGCGTGGCCTCGAAGGGCAAGAACTTCAGTTGCAGAGCTTGTATGAGCGCTCGGTCAGGTATTTGTTGATGCTGCTTTTACCCGGCATTCTGTTTCTGGTTGTGCAGGGTCCGGATATGTTGAAGCTATGGATGGGTGCTTCGTTCGCAAGTAAGACGGCGTTAGTCCTGCAAATCATGGCGCTCGGCGTATTGGCAAATGGCATGTCTTACCTTCCCTACAACTTGCTCCAAGCGCTCGGCAGGCCTGATCTGACCGCGAAATTTCATCTCCTTGAGTTGCCGCCGTATCTAGCCGCCTGCCTGATTTTGATTCCTCGATGGGGAATTGAGGGTGCAGCGATTGCAAGTACGATTCGGTTCGCTCTCGACTTTACCCTTCTGTCTTGGGCCGTGGCTAAGTACTGCAACTGCTCGTTTCGGGAATTTTGGACTGCGACTTTTCCTCGAATTCTGCTCCTGGAGTTGGCGCTCGGACTGATCCTCTTGCTGGTCCACTTTGGCTCCTCTGGCCCAAGGATGCGTTTGCTTCTGGGCGTCGTGAGTGTTCTGCTCTATATACCTGCTGCATGGAGTCTGGCAGTTGATAGCGAAGAGAAACCAAGAATAACGAGGGCTGTGAGGGTTTTTCTAGGCCACTCGGCAGCGTGAGATAAAACGGTAGAAAAGGTATGGAAGCCAATTTTTTCGTGGCGGTGACACTTGGATTTATTACGGCTGTCGCCGTAAGTATCGGAAAATGGTGGTTTAAACGCTGGTTCAATCCTCTTTCTATCTACTCTATGGCGATTCTGTCTTGTAGTTACTTAGGACGACTCTCAAATCCATCATTCTCATTTGTGTGTTCGAGGATGGACGCATCGAAACGCTAAAATACGCCATAATTGGGCTTAAGTGATGGATTATGTTCCCGATTCGACCGGCAATTGGCATAGGTCATGCGGATATTCTGAAAAGAGTCCCCTTTTGATTTGAAGCGTTTGCGCAGCTAATGAGCATGTTCTCGAACGACAGCGACACCCCCATGGCATCTTTGGTCAGCATCATCACGCCTACTTTCAATCATGAGAATTATATTGGTCCGTGCATCGAGAGCGTGCTGAAACAGAGCTATCCGAATTGGGAGCAGATCGTGTTAGATGACGGCTCGACTGACCGGACCGCCGACGTTGCACGCAGTTTTCGAGATGAACGAGTTCGGTATATCGGCCAAGAGAACAAAGGGATAGAAGCACTAGCTCAGACGTACAACTACGCATTGAGCTTCTGCCGAGGCGATCTGATTGCTATCTTGGAGGGGGACGACCTCTGGCCACCTAACAAGTTGGCCCATCTCGCACCTTCTTTCGAGGATCCGAAGCAAGTGCTAGCGTACGGAGCCGTTGCCGACTTGGACTCCCATGGGGGATGGAGCGGAAGGCTGAGCCGCGCAGTACGGAAGCGAATGAGGCTGCCGAAGAGTATCCTGACTAACAACCCTCAAGGTGCCGCGACTGGTTATATGTTGACCGCGGAAGGCGTTGATCTTGTGCCGCCCTCTACCGCCATCATTCGGCGCTCTGTGCTGCAATCGATTGGCGGTTTCCAGCACTTTCCTGGCCTATGTGTGACGGACTTCCCGACCTTTGTTACTTTGAGCTTGACCGGAAAGTTCTATTACACCTCGACGGTGGTCGGGTGCCGCAGAAGGCATCTTGGTTCTGCAACCTTCCAGAACTTAAACAGGATCGTAACTCACGCCCATTCCTATGCGGTGGAATTCCTTGATCGGCATGACTTACCGCTAACCTCCGCGCAACGTGCCGAAATTCTAAGCACGTGGAATAGGCCAAGGCCAGCCTTCGAACTAACAGCAGGACGCCTCAAACTCCTGAGCGGAGAATGGAAAACTGCGCGTTCCCACTTCGCGCGCGCGTTTGATCCTCCGATTCCCCACGTCTCTGTTGCTGCAGCTGCTGGTTGGTGCTTCTCATGGATGCACTGCGATATCGAGGGATTGCTCGCTCTAGCCGGGGTCGCTTCACTGAAAAATACTGTAAAGAGCGGTCTATTATAGTTGGAAATTGATGCAGGCCTGCAATTCATCGACGGTCCGGAGCGGGGGGTGGGTTCTTCGGTTGCTGCTGTTCTCTCTTCTAGTGGACGGGGCAGCTATTCCAATCGCGGGGCGCACGCCGACTGTATTGGCATTTGACGTTCTCCTGCCGCTCGTCGTCGTTTACATGTTGTGGCAGAACTTGTTTGGCGCTTGTTATTGGGGATTCCCTGACAAGACGCTCTTCTGTCTGGGTCTGACATACTTTTTCGCTCAGCTACTATCACTTCTTTTCAATTTCCGCGACACCCTGCGGAGCATTTTGCTGATCAAGATCTCGTTTTTTGGATTCCTTGTTTATTGGATCGCGATCGCGCGTACTCGCTCAAGAATTGACCTGGATCGAATAACGAACTGCTTGATTGCATGGGGTGGCATTCTCGGATTGATACTTCTATATCGGTTTGTGACCGATTGGGCGTCGCTTATTGGCCCGGAAGCCAGCTATGAAGTTAAGGAACTCGGTATTTCCATTGGAAGAAGCAATTATCTGGCCGCCCTCCTCGTGCCGATCTTCCCGCTCACACTGGCCGCAGTGACGGCAAGAACAGGATGCCAGAAGCTTATGCCGATACTCGCAGCTTTCGCCATGGCCGCTGGGTTGCTGATTACGTTTTCGAAGGGGGCGCTGCTGGCACTCGTGGTTGGGGCGATCGTCGCCCTTCCTCTCTTAGTAAAGAATGGGCTGAGATTTCGTCACGTGATCCTGTTTGTCGTGCTCGCAGCGGTTTTTCTCTGGGTGATGCCTAGAGATCTGGTCCTTTCAAATTACGAAATGGTGGCTTACCGTTTGAACAATCCAGATTTGGAACGTCCAGACCTGTGGAGAGTGGCGTGGCGTGAGTTTCTTGAGCACCCAATTCTCGGAATCGGACCGAATTGTATTTATATCTACAACCGTCAGTACGCCATTGATGTTCTGCATACGCATAACTTCATTCTCAACTGGCTTGCGGAAGGTGGCCTGGTCGGTGCATTGCCGTTCTTCGCAATCATCAGTGTGCTAATTCGGAGAAGCTATAACATATGCCTTAACCCGATTCAAGTTCCAGGTCTCAAGCGAGTGTGTGTCGCCTTGTACGTAAGCCTTCTGTCCACCTTGTTACACGGTCTTGTCGAGCCAACGTTTCAGGGGCCACAGTACTCTGTTATCTTTTGGTCCTGCGCAGCGCTCATCTTTCTTTACGATCCAGACCGTGGGCTTTCCAATAAGACTGAGCTCACCACAGCCTAATGGCGCAGATGCGCAGCCGAAGTCACGCGTCCGAAGAGTCAAGGACCATCTGAGACTTGAACCGCAGCGCGAAGTCAACAGCGGGGTTAGTGATCATCGTCAACTACAAGGGAGAGCAGTCCACGCTCGAGTTACTGGCAAGTCTAGACCGCCTAAGGGGGTTTTCCGACATCGACGTGATTGTCGTGGACAATTGTTCCGGTGAGGAGAATCTCTCGAAGCTGCGGGCCCGAGTCGCGCAGCTTTCGAATGTCGAATTACTGGAATCGGCGACCAACCGCGGGTATTTCGGAGCAGCCAAATTCGCCTATGATCACTACCTCGCGCGAGGGCAAGCTTTGCCGGACTGGGTGATCGTCTGTAATCACGATGTCATTGTCGAGGACGAGGAGTTTCTGCTCAAGTTGTGGCAGCAGGACTGTCTCGGCCTCGGCGTCATTGCTCCACGTATCCAGCTCACACGATCCGGGCTGGATCAAAACCCTTTTATGAAGCATCGTCCAAACTGGCTACGCTGGGCAAGTTTGCACCTCATCTACTCCAATTACCTCTTCGCTGCGATATGGGACCGTCTCTCACGCCTGAAGCAGGGCTTCAAGGCTAATCGGAAATCGGGGTCATCCGCATGCGATACACAAAAGCAAGAGATCTACGCTGCTCAAGGATCGTTTTTCATTTTCGCTCGGAAGTTTTTTGAGGCGGGCGGGTTTTTGGATGAGAACCTCTTCCTCTATGGTGAAGAGATCTCTGTTGCCGAGATATGTCGTTGTTTGAGCTTGGATATTATTTACGAGCCAGCCCTGACTCTCCGGCACAACGAGCATGCAAGTACAGGTAACGTTATCAGCCGGTTCTCCTATAACTGCCAGAAGGGGGCGCTGAAGTACGTCAGTGCTCGTTATCTGGGCAGTGTGAAGCCGGTCCTAAAACCTAAAAAGTCTGGAACTCTTACGCACGCAACGGATTAGCTATATCCAGCATTCTTTGGCGCTGTCTGAACATGACCACGAGTCACACACCTGAATCATCCGCGGTTTTGAAAACGACCCTGCCGGGCGTGCAAGAATTCTACTCGGAGTACTACGCCAAGAAGGGTATCGACCGCAACGACCTGCTGCAGAATCCGGGGGCGTTGTTTCAGGTATTAGCGCAGGATGCAGCCATGATCCGCGCGCTGCGGGCGACTGGGCTCAGTGCGCCCTCGGCGCGTGTGCTTGACGTTGGCTGCGGTGACGGCGCCAGTCTCTGGTTACTCCTACGCCT
>QHZR01000250.1 GCA_003224755.1 Acidobacteriota bacterium | reverse complement strand
TGGGCGAAAGATAATTCCTCCCCGGCCGCGTCGTTTCTCTGTTCGCGATACGAGCAACTTCGTCCCACGCTGAATCTGCCCCCCTATCGTTTGGCAATCCTGCGTTCATTTACGGTCGAACCTATGGTTCCCTTGTTGCGTGCCGCCGCTTTCAGCGCAGGAATTGATTTGACTGTTCGGCTCTCTGAGTTCAAGACGCACGCGCAGGGCTCTGTACGATTTTGCTCCCGATGTCGCGATTCTCGCCGTGCAGACCCGCGACGCCGCACCTGACCTCTGGCGTGATTTTCCGGTGCTCAGCGCTGAGCAAATTCAGCCGGCTATAGACCGCGTCACAGGGGACTTTCGTAATTGGGTACGCGCGTTTCGCCACCACAGCCAGGCTCATTTGATGATCCACAATCTTGAGCAGCCGATTGTCGCGAGCCAGGGTGTGCTTGACAGTCAACTCGAAGTAAGTCAATCTTCTGCGATCCGGCGGATCAATTAAAGCGCCCGGGGGCGAGTGACGTTAGACAAGACGATACTCCCGGAGGTGCCATCGGAAAAATTGTGAGGTCTTCGCAACGTCGCCCGGTGGTCAGGCTTCTTTCGACCAAGCCTCCGCCTACTCCAAGCTCTAGACAATCAGGTCTCCTCTATGCCAGTCTTGCTACTTAGTGCCTTGAATCCAGTGACGCCGCCCGTGACCACGGAGCTTCCTCAGGGTCTCTGCCGATGAATGAAATCTATGTCGTCGGAGGCCGATTCAGAGGCAACATGTTCCGTAAATTGGAAGAGTGGCAGTCTTGCAAGGAGGCTCGGATAATTCAACTTGACCCGACGACGAAGACCTCGCGCAGTTGCGTAGAATATGTTTCGCCTCCCCACGTCTGCCCGGAGGAACTGCCAGCCATCTTGTTCAAGTCGGCCACGCTGCGGGGTAACAAGCTTTACGCGTGCACCTCGACCGAGATCCTGGTCTATGAAGTACCTTCTTTTTGCCAGGCCTCTTATATTTCCTTACCTTGCTTTAATGACCTTCATCACGTCTATCCCTCTGCCGAAGGAACTTTACTGGCGGCGGTGACCGGGCTTGACATGGTGGTGGAGATCACGATGGAGGGCAAGGTCCTGCGCGAGTGGAGTGTGCTAGGTGAAGACCCATGGGTCAGATTCTCCCGAGAAATCGATTACCGCCGGGTCCCCACCACCAAGCCGCATCGATCCCATCCCAACCACGTTTTTCAGCTCCAGGACGAAATTTGGGTCACACGCCTTCAGCAGCGGGACGCCATCAGCTTGACTCGCCCCGGCCGCCGCATTGAGATTGCGGTGCAGCGCCCGCACGATGGATACGTCTTTGGTGATTCTATTTATTTCACGACCGTGGATGGCCACATTGTGATTGCAGACCGCAAAAGGCTTCAGATCAAGAAGGTCTACGATCTGAATCAGATGGGTAGCTCGGGCCAGATCCTGGGGTGGTGCCGTGGTTTGCTTCCCCTTGATGAAAATCGGCTCTGGGTGGGGTTCACACGGGTACGGCCCACGAGATTTCAGGAGAATCTGGCCTGGATCGCGAACCAGGCTCAACGCCATCGGCCCAGCCACATCGCGCTTTACGATCTTGGACGCGGCGCCTGTCTCGAAGAGATTGAAATGGAGCCGCACGGCATCGGAATAGTCTTCACACTCTTTCAGATACAGCCGAGACCCGGCGCAAGCGGTTGCCAGGCACCCCGCGATGGCGAAATCGCCGGTGAATTCGACGCATTCGGCAGGTGGGATACGGCTCGGTGAGTGAACCTCCGGGTACCGAGTTCAGCCCTGTCGGGCGAAGAGGGAAGAGGAATTCTCACCACAGGAACTGTTCGGCTTCGAAGCAATTCAGAGCTACCCTGCGTGAACTTGGCTACCAGCCCGTCACCGCCAGCAAAGACATGCCGCTGAACCTCAAAGTCACCCGCAGGACTCACAGGAGTTTCGTCGAGGCAAAGCTCTGGTTCAAGCATAACCGATGGATACGGGCGCTCGCCCACCGTTGACCAGCGGAAGGAGATTTATCCACGTATCGCGGGGCGCCAACCACAAGTCTGTTCGGTTGTTTCCAATTCTGGGAAAACAGTGAACATCGCAAGTATTGAATGGCTCAATGAGCTCCACCGAGAACTCAGGGAAATCGCGGTCAATTGTGATGGGACGGGATCTGGCAGCTAAGAGAAGAAGTACAGCCGCAATTTTCTGCTCAGCCGATCGAACATACTCCGCAAGGCGACAGTCAGCCGTCGTTGGAGCCCATCGGACAGCCGGCAATCACACCAGCCAGCGCAGAGGAATTATGCGGCCTTACACGAAAGCAGCGAGCGACAGCAAGCCGAACTCAAAGAGCAGGAAGCCCCCAGGAATCCGCGCTAAAGAGACTGGCCCCCGATTGAAGCAAGGCGCGGCGCTCCAGGTGGTGGCGTATCCTAGGGCAAACACAAAGGCAGTGCTAGTGGACGCGGCACGCAGGACTGGGTTCTCTGTTTCGTCTTTCTTGCTAATTGCTGGGCTGGAAAAAGCCGCAGGTCTCCGAGACTGCCAGGTTGCGGACCTCGTGCCGCAGGACGAGCTTCGGCGATACGTTTGAGGAAAAGAAACGCTGCGAGAGCCGACTCGCGCGAGGTATGGTCGATTGGAAAAGCCCATCAATCTAAAGTCTGCCGTGTCACCTGCTAAAAAAAGCACGGCGCACCGGAGGCAAAACGGGTATACAACGAAAGCGGATACGAAGTGTGCCGTCTCGGAACCCAGGCGGAAACGAAAGCCCAGATTACGAGGGATTCCAACCAGTTGAGATCATTCTTGCTCTCACGTTTCTTGTCGCTTCACGGGCGGCTGCGGGAAGAATGCTTGAACGTGAGTTGGTTTCAGAACCTGTTCGATGCGCGTCGGAAGATCGCAGCGTGGCGGATCTAGTACAACGAAGCAAGACCACACAGTAGTTTGGGATATCGGACGCCGCAAGAGTTTGCTACAGCGATGAGGGCGGCTGAGGCCGGCTCCGCTTTGCTGGCTCCGCCGTCTTGAGCCGCAGACCCGAATGCAGAAAGCGCCGTATGATCCGGTGCGCGAAGGATGGGGGGGAAGGTCACTCAGACGCCGCGGGTACCGTCAGTCTGTGCACGGAGAGTAAGCGAAAAAAATGTTCGGAAGGAAGCAGCGGTTCTTGGCTGGTTGCAGCGAGCTTAGACCGGCATGCATCGATCTGCAGGACATCGCGTCTTTCATTCTGACTCTGTGGCTGATCGTAGAACACGCACGACGATTCCGCGATTTTATAACGCAGGATCATAAGGAAAAAGCAACCATCAAGAGGGGCATGTGTCAGCAGCCAATGTTGTTTTCTTGATGTACCACGAAATCGAGTTGCCAGGGCGGTCGCTCTGCCGCGTCGAGCCCGGTTACGTCCGGTACGTGGTCAAGGAGTCCGAGTTTCGCAGTCAGATGCACCTCCTCCTTCAGGCCGGGTGGAGCGGATTCAGCGTGACCCACGCGTTCTCTGCTTCGCGGTCGCCCGGGCTCGTCATCACCTTTGATGACGGCTGCGAGACCGATCTCCTTGCCGCCGCCCCGATCCTGCAGGATGCTGGCTTCAGCGCGACTTTCTACATCACGCTCGGATTTCTGGGAAGGAGTGGCTACCTCACTCCTGCTCAGGTGCGCGAATTGAGCGACGCGGGGTTCGACATGGGCTGCCACTCGTTGACCCACCCCTATCTGACTGACCTGGACAAGAAGGGATTGGAGCGGGAAATCGCCGAGGCCAAGGACCGGTTGGAGCACATCATCGGACGCGGAGTTCACCACTTCTCGTGTCCCGGCGGCCGTTGGAATGAACGCGCCGTAGAGGTTGCCCGAAAAGCAGGATATCTCACACTTGCCACCAGCCGCCCTCATACCAACTCTCCTGTCAGTAACGCCTTCTCCCTGGGACGGGTCGCAGTGGTACGGGGTACGACACTGCCAGCCTTCGAAAGACTCTGCCACGGGGAAGGGTTATGGCGACTGGCTCTGCAAGACGTGTTACGCGATAGGGTCAAGACCATTTTGGGCAATTCCGCTTACGACCGAGTGCGTGCCACCCTGCTGCACGCCAAGCGGCCTCGCTGAAACTGTGAATTCAGCAACGAAAACACCGCCACTCCGCGGTCCGGGCCGCGGGCAACGGATAGTTCTGCCGCGTTTTTCCTCCATACCCTGGCATAGGGGACGGCGAGGTAGTGGTACATCACGAACACGTTCTCGGGGGGCGTCATCAGAAAATCCTTCGCAGTTGCGCTTTAAGCGATTCCGGAACCCGGATCCCAAGTCGGTCCAGCGTCTGCTTCCCGTTCTTCAGGAAGCGCCACATGCGGTAGGAGCGATCATGCACCAGCCCGAATTCAGTCAGGAGTTCCTGCGGCAGTGCGCCAGAGGATGGCAGGTGTAGTTTATCCTTCAGTCCCTGGTAGTTCCCATCGGCTAGCGCCGCTAGGATCGGGGCTGGTTTCGCCGAATCGCATTCCAGGCCCACGAAGAGACCACGAAACTGCTTCTTCCAGTGCAGATCCTGTCCGTAGAAGGCGCGCATTTCCGGGTTGCGCTTCTTCATTTTTTGCAGGAGTGCAAAGGTACCGGGACGCGGGGCATAGCGGCCATCATATTTGGAGTTCCACGTCTCAATCCCTCGCGGCAAAACCAGGAAGTTTTCCATCCAGGAAAAAAACTCGTCTTTGGGATGAGCGATCACCGAGACCGCCCCCTGAGAGTCAATGTGTTGAATGACTTCCTCCGGATCTGTGGTGTTCGCCAGCCTGGTCGCGCCGTAACCCAAGATGTGCATGCGGCCCTCACATTCGAATTCCAAGCCGGCGACGAAGACCAACTTTTCGTCTGAGAGTGCATCGCATTCACGGACGTAGAGTTGGATCGACTCTTCGTCGAAGTACTCAGCGTGATCATTCATGCATACGAAGGCGCATCCTTCTGCAAGGAAGATCTCTCGCAACTCGGGCAGGGTGAACTCGCCGTCCGAGTAGGTGCTATGGATGTGCATCGCGCCCTTAAGCATGCGTGCTCTCCTCAGCAGACTGCTTCCTCACTGTACGCTGCGCGAAACTGATCCAGTCGCCGAGTTCTGGAAGCGGGTCCCGCAACTGAAACAGATCGTGGTAAGTGCCGGGAACGGGCATGAGTACCGACAGTAAGGTATGCAGACGGCCAGGATAGCGCCCCGGAAATCCTGCCGGTGCGCCCCTCCAGACTTCCAACAGATGACGAGCATCACCCAAGAGCCAGCGGCAACGGATTCCAATGCGGTAGCTGCTAGAGGGTGCAATATCACCGTCTTCAGCCATGCCTGCCAGCATCGCGGGGAAATCTGCACCGGCGTAACAAGCCAACGGCAGCGAATGCCAGAAGCGGCCGTTGACCTCAATGAAAACCGGCGGCTCCGACCCTTTCTTCCGGAATTCCACCATAGCCACCCCATGCCAGCGCAAGGCACGCAGCATCGCCAGAGATGAGCGGCGAATGTCGGGATCAGGAGGAACACTCTTCCTTAAGGCGCTACCCGAGCCTGTGGGGTACACGTCGCGAATCCGCTGATGGGCGAATTCGGCCCGCAGATCGCCATGGTTCAGTAGGGCGAAGTACCCCATTCCCTCACCTGCGATGAATTCCTGGAGCAGCACGCCCGAGGCGCGGCCGCTGATGTCGCCATAAGCAGCCTCGAACTGCTCTGGGTTGCCAGCGTAGCGTGGCCGGCCCGCCGTGCGCACCTTTCCGTCGCGAGTCAATTCCACCGAGGCACGAGGCTTGAGCACGACGGGATAGCAGGTGGGGCGTGCGAGGTCTCGCGCCTGTTCGAGACTCGACATAAGCAGCGTCTTGGGTACCGCGATGCCGAGCGATGCGGCCAACTGCGTGGTCGCGTCCTTGTCGAAGGCGCGGAGCAAGTCGGCGTGATCGGGCAGCACCAGGCGCGCACCGGCAGAGATCAATCGATCACGATAGGTTGAGATAGGCAGCGTCGTTAGTTCGGTCATCGGCAGGATGAGTGTCCCCGGTTCCTGGCGAACGAGATCCGCAATCTTATTGACAAATGCGTCCGCATGCTCCTGCGGCGCGGGGTATTGGAAGCTGCCACGGCAGAAGCGTGACAACCCAGCCTTGGACCAGGATGCAGACTCGCCTACCCACACGATGTGACCAGCGTTGGCCAACGACCGCACACTAGCCACCGCTTGGTTCTGATTTCCATCGAGCACCAGGACCTTCATGAGTTCATGGGCAGGCTGGCGCCGGCGCTTTGATTCGGGCGCGGAACCTTCATGGTGGCCTCGAGTATCTCGACAAACCGTCGCACAATGCGCGACCAGTCGTACTGAGTTGCGAGTTTGACGGCG
>QHZR01000260.1 GCA_003224755.1 Acidobacteriota bacterium | reverse complement strand
GCGTCCTCTGGCGAGGACCACTCGCCGGTCGCACCGTCTCCTCCAAAGACCAGTAGGTGTGATCCTTACCGTCCTTGCTGCGTTGATGCGCTCGCAAAAACATCTGCCCGCGAGTTTGTCATCCGCCGGGGTTGGCTTCAAGAGGGTAGGTCTGCACTACATCGCTTCTTCTCAACCCGCGATTGCAAAGACTAGACTTGTCTCGCTTCCGACATCAAAAATCGCAGAACTTGGCATTTCCGTGACGAACTTCGGTTAGCACTCAGCACTCAGCAATCAGCAATCAGCCAAACAAAAACAGATTGTCATCCCGAACGCGCCCGCTCAAGCGGGCGGGAGAGGGACCTTACGTCGGCTCGCTGTGGCGTTGCTGTCTGCGGGAGCGAACACCGTCTGCGTGCAACATTGCAGAATTCCTCAATCCCCCGAACACCAATGTCCATCCATCGCGCAAGCGCGAGTTCGGGATGAAAAGAGGTTTGGTTTTAAGCTAAAGGCTAAGAGCTAACGGCTAAAAGCTGCTTTTCTTACGCGCTCACCAGTGAACCAATCTTCTCTCCGCTAACAACTTTCCCGATGTTCCCGCGCTGATTGAGATTGAAGATGATGATGGGAAGGTTGTTGTCCTTGCAGAGAGAGATCGCGGTTGAATCCATGACCTTGAGGCCGCGCTTCAGGATTTCCATGTAAGTAATCTGCGAGAATTTGGTCGCATCTTTCACGATCATCGGATCGGCATCGTAGATACCATCAACCTTGGTGGCCTTGAGGATGGCATCGGCCTTAATTTCCATGGCGCGGAGAGAAGCAGCGGTGTCGGTTGAGAAGTAGGGGTTGCCAGTGCCTCCAGCGAAGATGACAATTCGGCCTTTTTCCAGGTGGCGCATGGCACGACGGCGGATGAACGGCTCCGCAACCTGGTTCATCTCAATCGCGGACTGTACGCGAGTGTGAATATTCTGCTTCTCGAGTGCGTCCTGCAAAGCGAGAGCATTGATGACCGTCGCCAGCATGCCCATGTGGTCTGCAGAAACGCGGTCCATATTGCGCGCCTGCTCGGCCACGCCGCGGAAGAAGTTGCCTCCGCCCACGACTATGGCAATCTGAACGCCGAGAGAATGCACGTCGGCCAGTTCAGCGGCAATCTCGTGAATGCGTGGAGAGTCAACGCCGAAACCCTGAGAAGCAGCCAGGGCTTCGCCGGAAAGCTTTAAGAGGACGCGTTTGAAGATCGGTTCAGCCATGTTGTATTCAATATTACGCGAGCGAACCTCAGGGGCTAAAGCCCCGGTCTTTTTCTCGTGCAATTCGGCACTGCTTCAGCCGTGCCCTTCCCGGTGGCGCATGAACTCAAATCGAGCAATGACCACGTAGGGTCGGGTGCCCTCACCCGCCCGGCGGAGCGTAGCTCCGCGGTTCTGCCGAGCGATACCGGCCACCTACGCGATCGTTCGTTTGTGCAGCAAGAATCTTGCACCGCGAAACAACCACCCGGCAAGGACGAAGGCGATCAATGCGATGATTAGCTTCTGGGCTCTCCCGTTTTCAGTTACGGCATATAGAGCCATCATCGCCAACCACACCGCGACCTCGGCGATCCGAGCTCGACGACGAGCGTTCGCATTTTCGCTCATCGACGACCGGACCCACCAGTAAATCGCAAAACTAAATGTGACCGCGCCTGCTGCTCCTGCGACAATGACCCTGATCATCGTGAGCATCAATCAGCTCCCACTAGCCATCCAGCGAAGCCCGCATGACTTGTAAAAATAAAAAGGGCACCTTTCGGTGCCCTTGAATTACTCAGCCTTTTGTTCCGGCTTTGAAATGGCGATAGTCTCGCCGGCGTCGCCGACTTTGAATCGAGCGAAGCGGCGGATAGAGATGTTCTCGCCCAGCTTGCCGATTTTTGCCGAAATCAGCTGCGAGATAGTCTGCGTCTGGTCCTTGATAAAGGGCTGCTCGTACAGGCAGACCTCTTCGTAGAACTTTTCCATCTTGCCGGTAACCATCTTTTCGGCAATGTGCGCAGGCTTGCCGCTGGCCATCGCCTGAGAAAGATAAATGTCTTTCTCGCGCTCGAAGTCGGCCTTGGTAACGTCTTCCTTGCGGACAAACTTCGGGTCGGTGGCTGCGATGTGCATGGCGACGTCGTGTACCAGCTCTTTGAAGTCGTCGGTGCGGGCCACGAAATCGCTCTCGCAATTGACTTCGACCAGCACGCCGATTTTGCCTCCGGCATGAATGTATTGCGCAACCGAGCCTTCGCTGGTGACGCGGGCAGCCTTCTTCTGGGCCACGGCAGTGCCGCGTTTGCGGAGAATGATGATTGCCTTCTCCAAATCGCCATTCGCTTCCGTGAGCGCTTTCTTGCAGTCCATCATGGGAGCGCCGGTCTGGTCGCGGAGCTCCTTTACCTGCCCAGCAGAAATGTTGGGGCGATTGTCGCTTGGTTCGGGAGTGAGTGTACTTGCCATAATTCCTGATGATTCCTTTGTCATTTGTATAAAACTTGACCCGCGCCGATTAAAAGTTCGCGCGGGCCGGATCCCTCAGGGGCTAAAGCCCCGCCGATTTATCTTCTCTATTCGGCACGAGTAGAAGTCGTGCCCTTCCAGGTTCTCCTGAAGCCTGGAGCCCAAAGCCGCACTTAATACGTTTGATGTTCGACTTCCGGCGTCTCGGCTGCGGGTTCGGCGGCCGCGGCTTTCTTTCGCGTTCCCGGCCCCAGCACTTCTTCCATGCTGATATTTTCGTTGGCCTCGCCCGGGAACTCAGGTCCACTGGGCAGTTCGGGAGAGCCTTCGACGGGCTCCTCGACTGCGGCGGCCTCCGCCTGCTGCGCCTCTCCAACCCCGGCGGCAAGATCGGCAGCTTGTTTGTCGTTCAGCAATTGCGATCCTTCGACCACTGAGTCTGCAATTTTTGACGCAAATAACCGGATCGCGCGTAGCGCGTCGTCGTTGCCCGGGATTACGTAATCAACTTCGGTCGGATCGCAGTTCGTGTCAACGACGGCCACGACCGGGATGCCTAGCTTGCGGGCCTCGCGAACGGCGATTTGCTCTTTGTTCGAATCAATCACGAAGACAGCATCAGGCAGCCGGCTCAAGTTCTTGATGCCCGCCAAGTTTGCCTGCAGGTGCTTGCGCTCGCGTTCAAGCTTGATGACTTCCTTTTTTGGCAGCAGCTCGTAACGGCCATCCGTGGCCATTTCGTCAAGCTCTTTGAGCCGCTTCACGGACTTCTGCACGGTCACCCAATTGGTGAGCAGTCCGCCCAGCCAGCGCTGGTTAATATAGAAACTTCCAGCGCGAGTCGCCTCTTCGGCGATCGCATCCTGGGCTTGTCGCTTAGTTCCAACGAAGAGGATGGTCCTACCGTCAGCGGTAAGATCAGCGACGAACTTCGAAGCTTCTTTGAACATCTTCAGCGTCTTCTGTAGATCAATGATGTAAATGCCATTGCGCTCACCGAAGATGAATTCCTTCATCTTGGGGTTCCAGCGCTTCGTCTGATGCCCGAAGTGAACACCTGCTTCGAGCAACTCTTTCATGGTGATATTAGCCAAAAAACCTCCTTTGTAGTCTGCATCCTCTGTTCAAGTTGCGAACTCGGGATTGCTTTCCCGTCCCCGCACCGGAGCACGGGAAGAATAAGAACAGCTTCTAGCTATTAGCTTCTAGCTAAAACCAAACGCTTGTCATTCCGGACCGCTTCAGCGGTGAGGAATCTGCAGTTACGTTTAAAAGTTTCGAGGTTTCAAAGTTTCGCCACAGCGAATGTGAAACCTTGAAACTTTGCGACCTTGAAACCTATCTCTTCGAGAACTGGAAGCGCTTGCGCGCGCCCTTCTGCCCATACTTCTTGCGCTCTTTGCCGCGCGAATCACGGCTTACCAGCCCTTCAGACTTTAATTTCTTGCGCAGTTCGGCATTGAACAGGATCAATGCGCGGGCAATGCCTAGCTTTACGGCATCCGCTTGGCCGTTCACGCCGCCGCCGGAAACATTGGCGACCACGTTGAAACTGGCCCCGGACTCACTCGAAACCAGCGCCTGCTTCGCGCTCGAACGCTGGGATTCGGTGACGAAATATTGTTCGAATGGGCGTCCATTGACCTTGAAGTCTCCACTGCCAGGACGCAAGAACACGCGGGCCACAGCCGTCTTCCGCCGCCCCGTTGCGTAGTACTGGACTAAATCAGCCATTTTAGCTTCGAGCTGCGAGCGGTGAGCTATGAGCAAACCAACTCTTGTGCTCTCTTAACCTTTCAAAATATTCAATTGCTGGTTGCTCAGAGCTCGACGCTCACAGCTCGCAGCTTTCTTACGCCAGCGCCTTTACTTCCGGCTTCTGCGCTTGGTGCGGGTGCTTGTCACCCTTGTAAACTTTCAACTTGCTAAACATGTGCGTGCCGAGCTTTGTCTTCGGCAGCATGCGCTTCACAGCGTCTTCAATAATCCATTCGGGTTTACGCGCAGAACGCTTGCGGAATTCTTCGCTCCGCAAACCGCCTGGATATCCCGTATATCGGTGATAGATCTTCTGGTCGGCCTTCATGCCGGTCATCTTGATCTTTTCTGCATTGATCACGACCACATGGTCGCCAGTGTCGAGAAACGGGGTGTATTTGGGATTTTCTTTGCCCATCAAAATGCGGGCGATTTGCGAGGCGACGCGGCCCAGAGCTTTGCCCGAGGCGTCCACGACATACCACTTGCGCGCAATTTCCCCCGCTTTGGGGAAATACGTTGACATGCTGATCTCCCAAAAAAAATATGAAGACTGAAAGAAGACCGCTGAGTACCCACGAGAATCACTCATCACTGAGGATCCCGCATACAAGCGCCGAAAGCGCAGGGCCACCAGGCGGGCAACCGCAGAAACTACCGCAGGATTAATGATATCAGGAAGTTCGGGGTTGTCAACGAGGACGGTCGCGGGGTGTTCCTACCAGAGCTTCCATCGACGTCGTCCACGCTTGAACTTGACAAGCGGTATTGATTCAGGTTGAAGCGGTGGAGCGTCGCCGAAACCCTCGAGCTGGTATCCGAAGAATTCCTTCAGCGCAGCTTCTCCCATCTCAAGAGGATGGAACGGCAGCGGGTATCTCACCACCGTCACTGGTGACTGGATTTTGGCCGGAGCAAAACGGCTCTTCAAAGGGTAGCCGTTTGCCGATATCTTCCAGAATGCCGCTGTCGGGAGACACGCTTAGGGATCGTATAAGACAACCGTTGACCCACTGCGCGAATGCGAACCAATCAACAACACTGTGCATGGCGTGTAAGTAAACAGTTCCACCGTGTTCGGGTGAAACAAACGATGCCAGCAGCTTAGAAGGATAGTCGATGGCAAACTCCTTCGCCGCCAAAATCGAAACTCCCGGAAAACAGCCAATATGAACTTCGTTATTGGGCGGACACGTAAACGAGATATCCCCTTCTCCGATTGGCTCAAGCTTGTACTTAGAAAACAAACTTGCCGCCAGAAGTAATGTTGCGTCACGATCCAGTGGAGGGCTGCCACTCAATGTTTCGGCGACGTTCGTGTTGGCATGAACGAGCATCCATGTTTTTGCTCCCATGAGTTGCCCTCTATACGTGCGAGACTTTGCTACTTCTTCTCTGAGCTCTTTGAGGCGGATTCTGTCTTCGCTTTGCTTTCCTTCTTGCCCGAATCCTTATTCGGATCGCCTTTGCCGTCCGAGGACTCGGACTTCGAGTCGCCCTTGGCCGCTGGGGAAACCTTCTTCGCGTAGTCGGTCACGTACCAGCCCGATCCCTTAAACTGCACGGCTGGCGCGGAGATCATCTGTTCAACTTTGCCGCCGCATTCAGGGCATTTCTTCACCATCGCATCCGAAAAGCGCTGGATGCGCTCAAAACGATGGCCACATTTCTGGCATTGATATTCGTAGAGGGGCATGAGGTGACGCAAAACTCTGATTTGATTTTAGCATCCGCAAAGTCGAGCGCTGGTAGTGAGACGCGAGGCGGCGGCAGAATGCAGCCCACGGCGCGAGTCGTGGGGACAGGAGTTCTATCGGTGAGCCCCGGAGCGGCGAAAGATACGGCGCCTAGATTCTGAAGGCCCCCGAATTAGAAGCAAATCACAATCGTGGAAAGCGGAATACCTCTGCACACGGAGCCCTCTTTCGCCCCCTCGGGGCTACTCATCCCCGATTGACCCACGGCTTACGCCGTGGGCTGGACATTCTGCCGCCGCTCTGCGGCTGTCGGTCGGATGCTACACTCCCGCCTATGCCCGCACCGGAAACCCTAGCGCCAGGGTTATATCTCGTTGCCACGCCCATCGGCAACCTGGAAGACATCACCCTGCACGCGATTCG
>QHZR01000045.1 GCA_003224755.1 Acidobacteriota bacterium | reverse complement strand
GTGGTTAAGAGGTTAGAGCGCAAAATCGATGAAAGGCTGCGCTCTTCAACGAGTCGCATAGCAGTAAATGGATTAGGGTTCAATGAGATGCACCTTCTTGCGTCATTCGCCGAGTCCGTTGTTCCAACCCACGATAGAGGGCTTTTTTGCTGTTGAGGGAGGTTTAACAATTGCTCCTAACTCATTGAAAACATGGTGGCCAGGGACGGAGTTGAACCGCCGACGCCAGCCTTTTCAGGGCTGCGCTCTACCACCTGAGCTACCTGGCCACATTTACGCTCACGACTTCGCTGGCTTCGTTCGTGTGGGACGCGCTGGAATTTCAGCGGAACTGAACGACAGACGCGAATAAGGAAAAGCGGGAGCGTGCTACTTCGTTCACGATTATAACAACCGCATCAGTTTCGCTCAAAACTTCTGTCCGCGCACAAGCTCGCCATTCGCGACCACTGCTTCACAGGAATTCGTTCCCATCCAGTAAGCAATCTCGCGATAATCCTTCGCGTTGAAGATGCCGACGTCCGCATCTTTGCCGGGCTCGATTGACCCCTTGCTTCTCTGGAATCGCAGCGCCCATGCGCTATTGATGGTTGCGGCCGCAATGGCCTCAGCTGGTGACATCTTCATCTGCGTACACGCCAGCGACAGCACAAACGGCATGCTCGTTGTAGGCGAGGACCCTGGATTGTAGTCCGTCGCAAGCGCCACGGCTACACCAGTGTCGATCAGCTTGCGGGCGGGTGGATATTTGCCTAGACCAAGGAAGTGATTTGCTCCAGGAACGAGAGTGGCAATCGTGTTTGAACGTGCGAGGAGCGAAATGTCAGAATCATCCACGTGATCAACATGATCAAGTGATGACGGACCAAAGCTGAGCAGATGCTGCAGCGGCGTTCGGGTAAGTTGCGAAACATGCGCCCTCACGGGCAGTCCATTTTCCCGTGCAGATTCAAACACCCGCAGAGACTCCTCTTCGCTGAACGCGCCTCGGTCGCAGAAGACATCCACGAACTGCGCCAATTTGCGTTTGGCGGCTTGCGGAATCATTTCCTCGCAGACCAGATCGAGGTACTCCCATGGCTTCCCTTCGAATTCGAGTGGAACAGCATGCGCTGCCAATAATGTCGCAACTACTGTGCCCGGCCACTTCAGAGCGGCGGTGCGTATCGCATGCAGCGACTTCAACTCCGACTCAAGAGACAAGCCATAGCCTGACTTGGCTTCGACGGTCGTTGTGCCTTGGGCCAGCATTTCGTCCAACGACGAAAGAATTTTCTGCTCCAACAACGCCTTCCCTGCCCGCCGCACGCCTTCCACGCTCGAGCGAATTCCTCCTCCCGCCTCCGCGATCCGCTCATAGCTCGCGCCGGCGATTCTTTCTTCAAAATCCACCAGCCGCGGCGAAATGAACGAAGGATGAGTATGGGAGTCAACAAACCCAGGCAGAACAAGTTTGCCGCGGCAGTCAATCTCGACAACGGCTCCCCTGTTCCTTTTGACCCATCCATCCCGTAACGCGTCTTTGGTCTTGCCGGTCGAGACGATCTTGCCACCCGCGCACAGCACTGCGCCATCCTGAATAACGCCGAGTTCCTTCAGTTCTTCCCCCCGCCGCGGGCCCCGTCCATCAGCGGATTGCATCGTGACAAGCTGCCCGATGTTGAACAGCAACAGCGGCCTGCTGGAACTCATTCTTTTCATATTGGAATCAATTATCCAGAAGTCAGAATGATACAATCAGCGCGCTGTAGAAAGCTTGCCGCATGCTACCTAATCTTGAGAGAGTCGGCGTGGTGCAGCAATTCCCGCTTCCCTGCTGCTTTATCTGATGATCGGGTGCGGCGGAAACAGCACGGCCCCCTCCGCCGCCCACGGTGACACTCGCGCAGAGTCGCGCACCACAATATTAATATTAAGGTCGGAGCCGCCGCGGATTCCTTGTTCACACTGGAATATGCGCGCTTCTTCTGATTGTTCCAGCTATGCCCAATGAATCTGATCGAATATGGTGCGGAGCCGTTTTCCTTTTGCCGGGTTGATCATCTCGACGAAAGCCAACCGGAAAGAAATGTCTTAAATCCATCCGCCACATAACGTGTTGTCCCACGTGGGGCAAGACGAAGGTCTTGATGGACCGTCCTTTGATGAAGCCATGCGCCGCAGGATGAGGCGGTATTCTGCTAAGAATTCGAGACAGCACCTTGCGCTGGAGTTCTCTGAGCCGCGACTTTGGCGCCTCGATCAGCCTGATCTCACCGCTCGGTTTTGGCAGAATACGGTAAAGATAATGATGCAGCTTCTCAGAGTTCTGCCTATACCCAAGTCCCTTAAGGTCTGCGAACCACGAGAGTTCACTCGGTGTGAGTCCGAACCACGCGGCCAACTCTTCGATGGATTCGATCGCAGGAAGATCCCAACCCGCTGCGGCCCTGACAGGTTGCATATGCCCAGGACCGGTCACCCACTGGTCTACGGAGATTTCGTGAGCGTGCTTCGACCAAGCGCGTCTGAATCCTGGATCACGACGAAGAAACTCAACTACTTCGCGCCGCCGGGGTCGCGTTCTTGCTGAAACAAACTTCACATAGCGCTGCGCTAGTGGGCCAAACTAGCGCCAACGTCGGCCTAAAGTGGAGCTGAGCTGCGCAATGATTTTTTCCGTGGTAGTTTCGCCTGCAACGAAAGAAACAGCGAGGACGCGAAGCAGCGACGAAAACGGCATGATCCGAAAACGGTGGAACACTCCAACGAGTCTCACCTTGCATGAGCAGACCTGCGCAATGCGCAGCAGAGCTCTAGTGCTGGAATGTCAGTTCTTCACGTTCCCCTGGGGTAACCCCAGAGAGGCCCAACCGAGCCGACAGTTCGATCAAACCGGCTTGGAGTGTTCCGCCGCCGATGAATAATATCAGGATTTCAGAAATCGGAAGGATGCTCAGCCCATCGGAACCTTCACACCATTTTCCTGCGCAAACTTCCTTGCCTCTTCGTAGCCAGCATCCGCGTGTCGAACAATTCCCATCCCGGGATCCGTCGTGAGCACACGCTCGATTCGCTTCGCCATATCTTCGGTCCCATCGGCGACGGTCACTTGTCCGGCGTGCAGGGAGTAGCCGATTCCCACGCCACCGCCGTTGTGGATTGAAACCCACGAGGCACCAGCTGCCGTATTGAGCAGTGCGTTCAGCAAAGGCCAGTCGGCGATCGCATCGCTGCCGTCTTTCATGCTTTCGGTTTCGCGGAATGGAGACGCAACCGAGCCGCAGTCAAGATGATCGCGACCCATCACGATTGGAGCTTTCAATTTTCCTTTTTTCACCAGATCATTCATCGCCAACCCAAACTGCGCGCGCTCTCCATATCCGAGCCAACAAATACGGGCCGGCAGGCCCTGGAACTTGATTCGTTTGCGTGCCAGCTCAATCCAACGCCTCAAAATGCGATTATCGGGGAAAAGTTCGAGAACGAGATCGTCGGTGACATGAATATCAGAAGGCTCGCCCGAAAGCGCTACCCAGCGGAACGGACCGCGGCCCTCACAAAATAGCGGACGGATGTAAGCTGGCACGAATCCGGGAAAGTCGTACGCGTTCTTGACTCCGCGGTTGAAGGCAAATGTTCGAATATTATTGCCGTAATCGAACGTGACCGAGCCCATCTTCTGTAGGCGCAGCATGCCTTCGACATGGCGCGCGATTGCGTCTAACGATTTTTGTTCGTACGCCTTCGGATCTCGGCTTCGCAACTCGATCGCATCGGAAAGCGACATTCCATTCGGAACATATCCGTTCAGCGGATCGTGCGCGGATGTTTGATCGGTAAGAATATCTGGCACCACACCGCGCTCGGCCAACTCAGGAATAATATCGGCGCAGTTCCCTACCAGCCCGACCGAGACATTTTCTTTTTTTCGAACTGCGTTTTTGAGGATGCGCAACGCTTCATCCGACGTATTCACCATGAAGTCGCAGTATCCGGTCTTCAGGCGTTTCTTAATGCGCTCGGGATCAACATCAATTCCTAGAAACGCCGCGCCATTCATCGTTGCCGCGAGCGGCTGTGCCCCACCCATGCCGCCCATTCCTCCACTGACGATTAGCTTGCCAGCGAGATCTCCACTGAAGTGCTTTTCTCCAGCTGACGCAAAAGTTTCAAACGTGCCCTGCACAATTCCCTGCGAGCCGATGTAAATCCAGGAGCCGGCGGTCATCTGGCCGTACATCATCAGGCCGGTGCGCTCGAGTTCGTTGAATTTTTCCCAGCTCGACCAGTGACCGACCAGGTTTGAGTTCGCAATCAGTACGCGAGGCGAATATTCATGCGTTTTGAAGACCCCGACCGGCTTGCCGGACTGGACCAGCAGCGTCTCGTCATTTTTGAGCTCTTTCAGCGATCGCACAATCGCGCGATAGCAATCCCAATTGCGTGCGGCTTTCCCCGTGCCACCATAGACCACCAGATCGCGCGGGCGCTCACCAACCTCTTCGTCGAGATTGTTCATCAGCATGCGCATGGCGGCTTCCTGCTGCCATCCTTTGCAGGAAAGCGCGTTGCCACGAGGCGCGCGAACCGGAGCGTAAGCAGGAATTTCGGTTTCAACGGGCATGTGTTGATGGTAGTGCTAACGATGTACGAGATTCAAACGAGAAGGCCCATGCTGCGTGCCCGCCTAATACTGGTTGTATGCGATTCCGTCAGTGCCGACCTGAGCGGAGGAGCTGTGAACGTCGCAGATGCCGCCCTGATCCTGCTCGTCGGGTGATGCGATCTCATCCTGCTCGCATTGATCCTGTGTCCAGTCGGCGTGGCGCGTCATCGGGTCGATTGGTACGTCCCGGAAGTATTGCGGTTTCAGGTCATCGAGCGATTGCGGATGCTTTTGCTTGTCCACTTCGTACTCCGAGATGACCTTGCGAAGTGTGAACAAATTTTCGCGCAGCACCGCTTCCCGGCCTTGCCGGATTGCGGCTGAAAAATTCGGCACCGCAATCGAAACCAGAATCGCCATGATGCTCATCACAATGATCAGTTCCAGCAACGTGAATCCTTCATTGCGGTTTTTCTTGGAGCGCACCTTCATTTACCAGTCCTTATATTTCGTTCCATCGAGCGCTGTGCGTTGCGACTTGGAATAGACGTCGAAAACGTCATCGCCACTCCATGAATCGGAATTGGGGTCATCCTGCCAGGAACGGATCCCCCAATCGGTAGTGTGTGTCATCGGGTCTATCGGAATCCGGCGCAGGAACTTCAACTTCTTGCCGTTTACGTCTTCCCCATTGACTAGTGTATCCAGGTCTGGCGGATAACATTCGCTGCCAGCCTTGCTTCGGAATGCGGCTCGGTCGCAAGTATCTTTGTAACGGTCGATTCCATCTCGCACCCGCTTGATGCTCACTGTCGCAAGCGGAATCGCTAGAAGTGTCAAGGTCACCAGGATCGTCGTGGCGGCAATCAGTTCGATTAGTGTGAAGCCACGCTGGGTTTTGCCTTTCGGGATCATCCCTACAGGGAACGGTTTGGATGCCAGATATTGCATGGGAATTCGATCTCAGCTGTCAGTTGTCGGCTCTCAGCGTCTAGCTTTTAGCCAGTCCAGATTGGGTATCGCGCCAGTAAAGGGGACAGCCGCTGTAACGGTTTGGATTTTCCGCCAAAAGCTAGAAGCTAAGGCCAAAAGCTCTCTTACTGAATTGTAACCGTTGCGGTGGCCCCATTCACAGGTAGCGCCTGCATCGCCGGATCCTTCGCCCCGCCCTTGGCTATGGTGAGGGAGGCCTGCCCCGCGGCTTTAGCCTGGAACGTCAGCGTCACGACTGGCCCCTGGCCGGAAATTCCCGATGCCCCAGGTGGGCGCGTTGCTGTCACCTGCAGGGTGCCGTCGTCCTCGCGATGGCTGACAGTCACAATCTGTCCGTCTTGCGAAAGCAATGTTCCATTCGACACATTGGCAACTTGCAAGAGCTTAGGATCATAGGAAAGCTGTAACGGCACCGTGTGCACATTCTGCGCGCCGTTAAGCAGCACATTGACCGTAAAAGTAGAACCTACGGCTTGTGTCACCGTCGGCGGGTCGAATGCAAAGCTCGCTCCCGCAGCCCCCCGTGGCATAAGCTGCGGAGCTGGCGGAGTCGAGCTCACCGGCGCAGGTTGTGGCACCGCCACCGAGCCTGCTCCTGAAGACGGGTTCGCGGTAGGGGCAGCTGGAGCCGCCTGGCTAATACGCCGCAGGCCGAGTGCGCTTGCGGTGCCGACGTCGATTGCCTGCTCGTTCAATGCCGTCAGCACTTGCCGTCTGACGATATGGGGTATGAGCACGAAGACAGTCTCGGTTTGAGAGTGCTCTGTGGCGGTTTGGCCAAAGAAATATTTCAAAATCGGAATCTGCGCCAGCCCCGGAATTCCGGTCAGGCTCTTGCTTTGCAAATCCTCCAACATTCCGCCCATCAGGTTGGCTTCGCCCTCGCGCAGACGGACCACGTGTTCGATCTTTTTCTGACCAATGATTGGTTGTGTGATGCCGCCGATATTGGTTTGACCTGTCACCGACGAAATGTCCATGGCGACTTTAAGCGTCACGTCCCCGTTGGAGTGGACGTTCGGCGTGACGTCGATATTTACGCCAACATCGTTGTATTGAAATTGGGTATTAACCAGCGGGTTGATGCCAACCCCACCTATGCCGGGCTGAAATGAACCAGTGGCAACCGGAATTTTGTCGCCGATTTTGAGCGACGCCTTTTGACCATCAAGGGCACGGATTTGCGGGTTTTGGATCAATTTGGTGTTGCTATCGGAAAAGAGCGCGGTGATTGTCGCCGAGTCAAGCGTGACCTGAAAGTCCGTGGCATTAAGGTTCGCCAACGAATTCAGATTGATAGAGCCGGTTGAAGTCGTGGGCGTGGTGGTGCCGGTAGTCGTCGGGTTGGTGGTACCGTTATTGTTATTATTGGTGGTTGTAGTGGTACTCGTCACGTTCGGCTGCAGCGTGAGCGTCATGTTCTGCGGGGGATTGATGCCCAACGTCCGCTTCTTGTCACGATTGATCTGCATCACCGCGACATCCACCACAACCTCCGGCTTCGAGCGGTCAAGATCGCTGACCAGTTTTTGCGCCAGCGCCACTTGGTCAGGTGTGCCGCGCACAACTATTGCGCCTTCAGATGGCAGGGGCTGAATGCGCGAAATTTCCAGAATCTGACGCAGCGCATTTACCACGTCCTGCAATTCCGTCGGCTGAGAAAGATTCGCGAGGTAAAAAGTTTTGATGACGCTCTGTTCCAGATCTTTGCGCTTCGCCGGATTGTCGGCAGCGACAAAGATTGTATTCGGCGTGACCGGACGCCAGAAAGTCTTCGATTCCAGGGCGACGATCTGCAACGCCTCCTCAAGCGAGACATTGTTGAGCTCAACTTTGATCTGCCGGGACGTGTAATCAGGATCGAAGAGGACATTGATGCCCGCCAGCTTGCAGATAGTCTCGTAAACGGTCTTGCTGTCGAACGTTGCTTTAAAATTGATGGGAACGTTCGGGATCGCCGCCAGTTCGACTGGCCCGCTCGCCTGCTGCAGCCTTCTTTCCAGGATGCTGGGCTCGCGCACTGAGGCTTGCGGGCCCGGGCCCTTAGCAGCGGCATCCATCAGCTGCTTAGTTACTTGCAGTTCCTGCTTGGCAATGGCGCTCGCAGGATCAATGTCCGTCGCTTTCTGAAATTCCGCCAGAGCTTCTTCGAGCCGCCCGGCTTCTCTCAACAGTTGCCCACGATGAACATGCGAAGCACCGGCCAGAAAACGCAACCGCTCATACGAGGCGCGATATGACAGATCCTGGGGCTTCTGATCGTAGGCCTGCTTGTAAAAGTCATAGGCCTGCTCGTAGCTCTGGCGTGCCTCGGCGATTTTGCCCTTGTTGTAAAGCGACTTCGCGCTGTCGGCAGCGGAGGAAAACAGACTGAAGTTGAGCAGAAGAGCGAGGGTCAGCGCCGGGCAAATTGCGCGTTTCATTAAGAAGTCCTCACGAGCAGAATGCAGCCCGTGGCCGTCCCAGCCTTGGGCCTTTTTGATGTTGAGAAACCGCGATTATAGCATCGCAGGTAATCACCCAGAAGTTACTGTGAGCTTTGCGTTTACACGTTAGTACCGGTACTAAAGTTTCCCGATCATGGATTGCGAGTTCCATAGATTCATGAGTCAAAACGCCCCACTGCAACTCTGCCGACAGTTCGAAAGCTCGATCGCGAAGAACTTTGAACCTCGCCTGCGATACTCTAATCTGCATGGCCCGGCAATCCACCCATCAGACCAAACCGAATGCGGAAAAGAGCCCGCGCCGCGACCCCACCGCCGCCGGGCAGAGAGATGCCGCTGTTAATAGGATCGCCTCACATATCTACTTCTTGCTGGAAAAATTTGAGGCCGGCATTGCCTTAACGGGTACCGAGGTCAAGTCGATTCGAGCGGGAGAGGTCAACTTGAAGGACGCCTATGGGCTGATCAAAGACGACGAACTCTGGCTGCTCAACTGCCATATTGGGGCATACGAACACGGCAACATTTACAATCATGCACCCCTCCGCACTCGCAAGCTGCTGGTGCATAAAGAAGAGATCCGTAAGCTCATCGGCAAAACTCAGCAGAAAGGCCTCACGCTTATCCCGACGCGGATGTATTTCAAAAATGGACGCGTGAAAGTTGAACTCGCGCTGGCCAAGGGCAAACAGCTATGGGATAAGCGCGAAACCGAGCGCCGTCGGACCGCCGACAAGGAAGCCAGAGAAGCTGTTGCGAGATCCAGAAGAAAGTGAATTTTTCGAATCACGTAGGCCCGGACGCCCTCGGGCGCCTGCCCTGAGCGGAGTCGAAGGGTGGGCGAGTTCGCTCGCCAATTGCCCGCGCGAAGCGCGGCTGGGCGGGTGAAGGCACCCGCCCTGACGCAAACCACTCACTTCTGCTCTGTTGGTGTTACAACTTCGGCTTTCTCAGTGTTCGAATCGGCTGTTGGAACGGTCCCTGCCGTTTCCGCATTCACCACTCCCGGCACCGCAACGTCTTTGATCCTGGCCGTCGTAAGAATTTTTTCCAATTTCTGGAAGACTCTCCCACGATCAACTTGCGCCAGATCTTCGTCTCCCTTCCGCGAAGTCTCTACGTCGAGTGCGAATTCGTAGCATGCTCGGTTCTTGAAGAGGTGGAAGTACTTCAGATCGGACTGACGACTCGTCTCTCCATCCAACTGCTCGATCTCGGCGAACTGGTTCGATCCCAGCTTCACGGTGGTGGGCTTTGCAGCTTCGGCGTCCTTTGCATTCGGCACAAATTGTCCGCACTCCTCCGCGGTCATGCTGGTGTTAACGCTCACGTTGAGCAATGCGCCAGAGAAATCCGTCTCTGGATACGAACCGTCGGGCATACCTACTGCCGCAAGCTGCACGGCCCCTGGTTTCAGAAAATTCGGCTGCAGTGGGGCTGCCGTTTTCTTGTCTCCCGCTTGCAAACTGTATTTGACCGGATAGCTGAATGAAACACCGTACGTTCCACTTACGTATGTCGCGTTCGCGGGACGATGCTTCTTGACGGCTTTCTTCGGCGTTTCCGGAACGGCTGCCGCGATCGTGCTTGGGCCGGGACTCGCTACACCCCCTGCTGGTGGGGCGCTAATTTTTGTCGCATTGTCGGACTTCTTCGAACAACTCACTGCCAGGAACAGAACGATCGACATCAGAATGCAGGCACAAATTGCCGGCAGATAGATACTCGACCACGTGTCTCCTTCAATTTGTTTGAAACTCTGATTGCCACTTCCCTTGCTGCCATTGATATTGAGCGTTGCCATATTCCCCTCCTTGGGACCGCGATGAGAGGAATGGCACGAACATCACCAACCTGCGGCTCGTTGATTTTTGACGGTTTACAGACGAGCCAGCCGAAAACGCTCGTCAAAGAAGGGACACACTGTTGATTGAAACACACGCAGCCAAAACTATGATTTGGGGGCGCGGGCGTCCTCGCCCGTGCACTCTTTGCCCACCGCCTCAAATGTCATTTCTTGCGCCGGATTTCCCGTTTGCTTCTTCCAGGCAAAAAAGAGCCCGGCATAGGTTTCGGTGATGTAGTCTTTCGGACTCACGCTAAGATCGCGTGCCATCGAATCAATCCACTCCGGCGGACCTTCGATCTCGGCGAAGTTGCCGATTGGAGTTTCATCAATCACCACGTGGCCTTTGTTGACCTTCCACTCTGCGCGGAATTTCTCGTAGCGGAAACTCGGCTCGAACTGTAACGCCCGCAGAATCGCTCCCATCTTTTCACCGTTTTCTACGCGAGTTTCAGTTTCAATCCGTGTCTTGTGCGGGCCATCTTTCTCTTTGCTTTTAGCTTTATGCGTAAGCACCCACGATTCACCGTACTTCCGCAGACGGAGAAGATCACCTCGGGCGCGCAGCGGGCGACCGGGAAGATCGAACAGCGTATTCATCTCGTGAGTGCGCGGTGTGACTTGCTCCAGACCTAGATGACGCAGGCGGTCAACGAGCGAATTGAGGTTGGCAATCCGAAACTTGATCTCGATTTCGCGAGAAGACGACATTCAGTCGAGTATAGCGAGACTGCCAGACGCCATGCGCTCAGGACTCAGCATTCAGCCAAGCTGCTTACCTTTGGGCTGTCATTCCGAATCGCTTTAGCGGTGAGAAACCTGCTTTTTGTGATGCCGTCTTGGAACAGCAGGTTCTCAGACCTAAAGGTCTTCGGAATGACAGCAGGATAGGGTTAGGCTTGACTGAGTGCTGAATGCTGATGGTTGATGGCTTCTTTCAACTGAACGTCGGCAGCTTCACCAGATCGCTTGCCGGTACCTGTTCGACCGGCTGGCCAGCCTTTCGCCACGCGGTCAGTCCTCCAACAATCACAAAGGCGCGAAATCCTTGTTGCCTCAGTAGCAGCGCCACCCGGGCGCTGGTCGCTTCGCGCGCTCAAGTACAGTAGAGATAAATATCTTTGTCCTTCGGAAGAAGCTTCAATTCATCCGCCAGTTTGTTTGGCTCCAGGCGAATGGATCCCGCGATGCGCGCAGTATCCGCGTCGTAGTAGCCGTGGCTGCGGACGTCCGCGAGGATGATGTCTTTCTGCTCTTGTGACGCTAGTCTCTGCGCCAGCTCTGCCACCTCTACCCTGGGCACTACCCCGACCATCCGATAACGACGATACTGCACGACGCGATACGCCACATAAACAACAATTGCCGCAATCACCACTTCCGCGAATACATGACTGGCGCTCTGCACGCCTTTGGTAATCTTCGCGACCAAGTCGCGAAATAAGTAACCGACACCCGCATAGGCGAAGATATAAAGGCAGCCTCCGGCAAAATCGAATCGTAGAAACTGCGTAAGCTTCATCTTCATGCTGCCGGCCAGCGGCGGCGCCATGGTGTTAATGCCAGGAATAAATTTCGCGAAAAGGAGAGTGAGCCGGCCACGCTTGTAGAACGATTCCGCTGAGCGCAGAATGCAGGTTTCGGGATTCAGCGACAGCCCGCAGATAAAGCTCAACAGTGCCCATCCGGTATAGCGGCCTAATATGAAGAGCAATACGTCGCCTAACATCATTGCAACAATTGCTGTACCGAGGACGACCGGCACAGAGAGAACTTGTGCCGCCGCTGCCGCCCCTGCAGCTATGAGGGCAAGGGCCCCAGGGGCCGGTAATCCTGCGGCCTCAGCAAAGACCACCAGAAACACGACCACATATCCGTGGTGCGAAACAGTCGCCAGAAGATTGTTCATGTCATCTCAGTATAAGAAAAATGGGCGGCCGCAGCCGCCCGGTGCTTGCGACTTAAAAGCTACATGGATTTTTCTTTCGCCTTCACCATTTTTACGCTCATCACATGAATCTGGCCCTTATCGGCGTAAACGTGAGCGCTGACGCTCACATGATGGCCAACATGGTCCTTCAGCGTCTCAGGGTTCATCACGTCCCAGCTCTTCTGGTCGGCGTCATTTACGAATGTGATTTTGTCACCGTCCTGCTTTACGGTGCCCTTCAGCGTCTTCAGCGGCGCCGAAGCTGCCATCTTGCCCTTGCCGCTGTCGCAACTCTTGCCCATGTCCTGTGCAACTGCGGCCATGCTACAGACGACGCAAACAGCCACTACGAGGATCCAAAGCTTCTTCATATTGCGCAATCTCCTTAAAGTAAATTGCCCCGTGAAATTAGACTCCTATTGGTAAGTACGAATCAAGTGTGGAGTTGGATGTATGGGTACAACAAAGGTTACAAGACCAGGGAACTTTTATTTTTCTCGCGCCACCACGAATTCCGGCGCCCACAGGAGTGCGCGCTTGATTTCCGAGTCAGGGAACGTGCAGATCGCCTTGCGCGCCGACTCAGAATACTGACTGGCACGCGCCGACGCAGAATCGAGCGATCCGTAGCGCTCTAGAATCCTCAAGATCTCGGCATGAGTGACGCCGTTAAATGCGCGTTGCTCGACCACAGTTCCAATCATGCTCCGTTCTTCAGAGCTGCAGCGTTCCAGAGCATGGATCACCGCCATCGTCACTTTGCCTTCGCGAAGGTCGCTCGCCACCGGCTTCCCTAGGACGCTCTCGGATGCGGTGAGATCGAGAACGTCGTCAACGATCTGGAAAGCCATACCCAGATCGCGGCCGTATCGAGCAACTTGCTCCTCTTGCTCAGGTGTTGCGCCGCCGAGGACTGCTCCCAGTCGCATGCATACCGAAAATAAGCACGCAGTCTTCCGATAAATGAGGTCGAAGTGCTCTTCGAGAGAGATCAGCTTGCCGAGCTTTTCCATCTGCAGCAGCTCGCCTTCGACCATCTGCTGCGTAAGTTCAATGAGCGCGTCAAGTATCCGGAAGTTGCGTTCCTGTACCGCGACTTTGAACGCCTGCATGTAAAGCCAGTCGCCAGCGAGCACGCACTTTGAGTTTCCCCACTGCGTGTTCGCGGCGGGACGCCCGCGTCGGGTCCGGGCTTCGTCAATAATGTCGTCGTGGACGAGTGTTGCGGTATGGATAATCTCAACCACCGCCCCGAGTTTGACCGCGCCGCGACCTTGGTAGTTGAAGAGTTTCGAAGATAACAGTAGGAGTGCGGGACGAATTCGTTTCCCGCCACCGCCGCGAAGGTATTCGCCGATCTCGGTAATTGCCGTAACGTTCGAGACGGTGTCGCGTCCGAACTCGCGCTCGATGGCTGCGAGATCATCGCGAAGAAGCTCGAAAATTTCAGTCCCGTTAATGGCGGTGGTCGTGCTCAAATCAAAACCTTTTTACCGCAGAGAACGCCGAGTCCGCCGAGAAAAGTGCATGAAATTCTAGAAGATTTAGATTCGAGCATTGCTCGTTTCTCTCTGCGAACTCTGCGGTCTCGGCGGTCAAATGCTTTAGTTTGTCCCGTAATTCAGTTTGTCCGGTAATTCGTAAACTGCATATCAATTCCGAAATCCTGCTGCTTCAACAAAGCAATGATTTCTTGCAGCGTATCGCGATCTTTTCCGCTAATCCGCACCAGGTCTCCCTGAATTGAAGCCTGGACCTTTTTCTTGGAATTCTTGATCAGTTTCACGATGTCGCGCGCCTTCTCTATTGGGATGCCCTGCTGCATGGTGATCTTTTGCCTGACGGTGCCCCCGGCCGCCGGTTCAATTGCGCCGTAGGTAAGACCTTTCAGCGAAATGCCGCGCTTCACCAACTTCTGCTGCAAGATATCATTGACCGCTTTCAGCTTGTAGTCGTCAATAGAGTGCAGAACAATGCCCTCTTTTTCATCGAGAGCAATGCTCGATTTCGAGTCCTTCAAATCGAAGCGAGTGTGAATTTCTTTCATCGCCTGCTGGATGGCGTTCGAGACCTCTTGGAGGTCGATCTTGCTGACGATATCGAAAGTGTTCTCTGGCATGACGTATTAGATTAACGTAGTTGGGCTTGATTCGTCCGCAGACTTTCAAAGCTTTTAACCGCAAAGGGCGCGAAGAGCGCAAAGAAAGCTCTTCCGGGTGTTCCGTGAATAATCCATCTCTGGCTATCAGTAAACAGGTTTTAGTTCTGCGCCTCGCGTCTGAACTGCCTTTTCTTTGCGGCCTTGGCGTCCTTTGCGGTTAAAAGCTCTCTTTCTCATCTAACGGACACTCGACGGGAGCGAAAAGAACCGATAGAAGTTCTGCGAGGTTTGATTTCCCACGTCTTCCGCTGGAAGACCGCGCAATTCCCCGATCTGCCGCGCGACTTCCTTCACAAACGCCGGCTCGTTGCGTTTGCCACGGTAAGGAACAGGAGCCAGAAATGGCGAATCGGTCTCGATCAGCATCCGATCGAGCGGTACCTGCAAAGCCGAGTCCCGGATCTGCTGGGCTTTGGGAAACGTCACGTTCCCCGCAAACGAAATCATGAAACCCATATCGAGAGCACGCTTGGCATGCTCCCAGGCACCCGTAAAACAATGCAGAATTCCGCCCAGGCCCGAAGGCTTCCAGTGTTGCTCGATCAAATTCAGGCAGTCGTTCCAGGCATTGTCGCTATTGTCTGATGGTCGGCAGTGGATGACGATCGGCAGCTTCGCCGCTCGCGCCGTCTCCATCTGCCGGGTGAACACTTCCTTCTGCACCTCACGCGGAGAATGATCGTAGTAGTAATCGAGCCCAATCTCTCCCCAGGCAATGACTTTTGGTTTTCGCGCTAACTGCTCAAGCTGCGCGAAATCGGCGTCCGTGGCGAGCTTGGCTTCATGCGGATGAATGCCGATCGTCGCGTAAATAAACTCATGCCGCGCGGCAATGTTCACAGCGCAATCGAGTGTCCCCGGTCCATGTCCCGTCCCGACCGCAAGCATGTTGACGATGCCTGCTTGCCGCGCGCGTGCAACCGCTTCCTCGCGATCTGAGTCGAAGCGGGGCCCATCGAGGTGGCAGTGGGAATCAATGAACATTTGGGGTCGTCTCAAGACTAACTCAGAATTGCCAACCGCTTGCGCTCACGATTGGGTCTCCAACCCGTCGAATTTCATATTCGAATTCTAAGAGTTGACCTGGTACCAATTCTCGCCTTCTTAGCCTCAGCAAGCGCACAGAACCTGCCGAGAGCAGACGCCGTCCGCATCCGCGAGTTCTACCAGTTGGCCACGGAGGTTCAGGACAAAGTCTGGCCGCGTTGGAACGAAATACCGGCCCCGTTGTTACTGGTCACCGACAAAGCCGAGTTCCTGATCCATCACCCCGCGCCGCCAAAAGATTTCAATAAAATCACTGAGGACATCTACATTCGTCCGCGACAGTTCCCCACGAATCTGCTGGCCACCTTTCCTGCGTTCGGACCTCCGTCGGTGATCGTTATCGGCGAACCTGCAAGCACGAGCAGCAAGACGAGCACGGCCTGGCTGATCACCGTCATGCATGAACACTTTCTTCAGTTGCAAAATGCCCAGCCGGGATACCTTCAGGCGGTTGAAGACCTCGGGTTGAGTCACGGACACAAGACCGGCATGTGGATGCTGCACTATCCTTCCCGTACGACAAGCCGGAAGTGTCGCGGGCGTTCATGGGAGTTCGCGATCTACTGCTCGATGCGCTCAACGAAGCCAACAGAGATAAATTCGCAAAATTGGGGGAGGAATATGTCGCTCAACGAAAGAGCGTTTTCGCACAACTCTCTCCAGATGACCACAAATATCTCGCATTCCAACTTTGGCAGGAGGGGATCGCCCGCTATACACAGATTAAGGTAGCCGAATCGGCAGCGCAGTATCAGCCGAGTCCGGAGTATGCAGCCCTCCCCGATTTCGAGTCTTTAGCGGCTTATGCGTCCCACGCAAGGAAAGACACACTCGACGAACTGCGGAAGACCGACCTACGCAAATCGAAGCGCGAGGTTGTCTATGCCTGGGGTGCGGCTGAGGGATTACTGCTCGATCGGCTAAGACCAGAATGGCGAGACGAATACTTTAAGCGTCCATTCTCGCTGGAGTCGTGTTTCGAGAAATGACGGGGCCGCTATTTCAGCCTCGCCCCCACCGGTACGTCCTCCAGGAATCCCGCAAGCACCGGCTTGCCTCCTTCCAAGGATGCTGCCAGGAGCATGCCATTTGACTCTAATCCCCGCAACTTTCTTGGGGCAAGGTTAGCAATGATCACAATCTTTCGTCCAACCAATGTCTCCGGCGCGTAGGCCTCCGCAATCCCGGCGACAATCTGGCGCATCTCGTAGCCCAAATCAACTTCGAGCCGCAGCAACTTGTCAGCGCCTTTTACTTTTTCTGCAACCTTCACCTGCGCGACTCGCAGCTCGACCTTGGCGAAGTCGTCAATTGTGATCTTGCCGTCGCTAGTTGCGGTAGGTACAGCCGGAGTTTCAGGCGAAACCGGCCGGTTCAGTGGCACCGAGCCCTGGGTCGCACCTTCTGATGCACCCGCACTGGCGGCTGAAGGCGGCGCTTCGGTTGCGGCTGGTCTTTGCTGCTCTTCCATTTTTTGCATCCTCTCAATGGCGCTCTTGTCGGCACGCGGGAAAACCGGCTCAACCTTACCTAGCTTTGTTCCCAGTTGAAGCTGTCCCCAGCGCAAATTCTCCAAAGAGACTTTCCGGATATCTCCCAGCCCGAGCTGTGACCAAATCTTTGCCGTCGCTTCTGGCATCACTGGATGCGCAAGCGCGGTCACAATCCGCAACGCTTCGGCCGACGTGTATAACACCGTCGCCAACCGGGCACGGCTGTTTTCATCCTGTTTTTCTGCGAGAGCCCATGGTTCGTTTTCAACGATATATTTGTCCACCGCGCCAACCAACGCCCAGGCGAGTTCCAAGGCCCGCGAGAACTGATACTGCTCAAATAAATCGTGGAACTCGGAAATCGTGTGCTTCGCAAGTGCGGCCAGCAAATCTTCCTCTGCAGTATGCGCGGCTTTTTGCGACGGATACGGCACCTCACCACGAAAATATCGCGTGATCATCGCCAGGGTGCGGCTCGCCAGATTTCCCAATCCGTTCGCCAAATCAGAGTTGTAACGCTGCACCAGCGCGTCAAACGAAAACGATCCATCCTGTCCGAACACAACTTCGCGCAGCAGGAAATAACGCAGCGCGTCAGCGCCGAGCACATCCAGAATCGTTTCTGCCCGGACAATATTGCCGCGCGACTTCGACATCTTGCTTTCTTCGAACAGTAGCCACCCGTGAGCCACGATTGATTTCGGAAGCGGCAGTCCAGCAGCCAGCAGGAACGCGGGCCAGTACACGCAGTGAAAGCGCACGATTTCCTTGCCAATCATGTGGACGTCGGCTGGCCAGTATTTCTTGCATTTCGAATCGTCGGCGGAACCATAACCAAGCGCAGTAATGTAATTGGCAAGTGCGTCGAGCCACACGTAGATCACGTGCTTGGGATCATCCGGAACCGGAATTCCCCACGAAAATGTTGACCGGCTGATAGAAAGGTCTCGCAGGCCTGATCGTACGAATGCAATCACTTCGTTGCGCCGAGTTTCAGGCAGAATGAAGTCCGGCTGGCTCGTGTAAAGGTCCAATAATTGGACCGCAAACGCCGACAGCTTGAAAAACAAATTTTCTTCCTTAATCGTTTCCGTCGGGCGCCCGCACTCCGGACATGGCTCGCCCGGCCCAACTTCCACGTACATCTCGTCGAACACGCAATACTGTCCGGTGTAGCTATCTTTGTAGATATATCCTTTATCGCGAATCTGTTTCCAAAGTTGCTGTACGCCACTCTTGTGACGGTCCGACGTGGTTCGGATGTAGTCGTTATAAGTGATCCCCATCCGGTCCCACAGCGCGCGGAATTCACCGGAAATTTCGTCGGTGAGCACCTGCGGCGTCTTGCCCGCGGCCTCAGCAGCACGCTGGATCTTTTGCCCGTGCTCATCAGTCCCCGTCAGAAACCAAGTATCGAACCCCATCATCCGCTGCCGCCGTGCGATCGCATCGCAGGCAATCGTCGTATAAGCATGGCCAATGTGCGGACGCGCATTGACGTAATAGATGGGAGTCGTGATGTAGAACTTGTTCGTCATAATCTCGTCTAACCACAAAGGACACTAAGTACCACGAAGGAAACCCATTCAAAGATTTTACTTCGTGTGGCTTCGTGTCCTTTGTGGTTTATCGCTTTTCGGACCGCAGATATGCTTGGACAGCTTCCTGCATCACCGTCTTCAATGGTACACGTTGAGCCTCAGCAATTCGCCGACAGTCCTCATATTCAGGCGCGTAGTTGCTTATTGACCCATTCAGGCTCGCGACTTTGATCCGCACTTCTCCAAATTTTGTGCCGACCGTTTCCCAGCGACGAGCAAGCGTCTGCCGTACCTCTTCTCGTCGCCGCACACCTAGCGTCGTCGTCTCCGCAAAAATGATGCGCGAAAGTTTGTCCGCGGCTTCCGGCTTTGCGAGCACTGTTAGCAGAGTTCCAGGGCGGTTTTTCTTCATCTGGATGGGAGTCCCAAAAACATCGAGTGCTCCGGCTTCGAGCAAACGATCCATGACGTAACCGAAAACTTGTGGATTTAGATCGTCGAGGTTTGCCTCGAGTATGGAAATCGTCTCTGAACGTGTGGCGGGGGCGCCCTCGCCCGCGTTTGCCTCGGCCCTTGATTCTCCAACCGTGATGCGGAGCACATTGGGGTGTCGTGCAAAATCCCTGGCTCCCGCTCCGTATCCAATCTTCTCAATCTTCATTGCGGGCAACTCGGCGAATCGCTTCACCAATGTTGCAACAATAGCGGCTCCGGTCGGTGTCACCAGTTCGGCCGGCAGTCCGGACGAATAAACTGGCACGCCCTTGAGTAATTCCACCGTCGCGGGAGCCGGCACAGGAAATGTTCCATGAGCGCAGTCCACGGTGCCGCCTCCGACGTTCAAAGGAGAGCACACGAATTCGTCGACGCCGAGAGCTTCCGCCCCCACCGCCGCGCAGACAATGTCCACCATGGCGTCCACCGCCCCCACTTCATGAAAGTGAACTTCTTTGATCGGTATGTTATGAATTTTGGATTCGGCGGCACCAAGCTTTTCGAAGATCGCGATAGCAGTTGTTTTGGCCTGATCGCTGATCTTGGAGTGCTGGACGATTTCGCGAATTTCGGTGAGGCCGCGGCCATGCGGATGCTGGTGAGCATGGGAATCGCGGTGATGGGCTTCGCCATGATGATGTTCGTGTCCGTGGGCATGCTCCTGTGGCGCCTGCGCCCGCGATTCTCTCGGTGAATCTTTTTCTCCCTTCACAATCACACCGACTTTGGTTGCGCTGATCCCGCTGCGATTTGCACGCGAGGTCTCCAGAACCGCCCGAATGTTTAGAGCGCTGACGGTTTCCTCGAACAGCTTGGGAGGAAGTCCGGCATCAAGCAGCGCGCCGAGAAACATGTCGCCACTAATTCCGGAGAAACAATCTAGATAAGCAATGCGCATGAAAACCGTCGTCGGTCGTGGGTCGTTGGTCGTTCGCTAAAATTTGGCGCTTCGACGACCGAGTCTCAATTCTAAAGCCTTTCGTGGGCCCGAAGCGCAGGGCGACAGAGACGAACAGTGGCGAACGACGCACGACCGACGACCAACGACGCATCTGCTAAACTCACTATTCCCTTCAACCACTTAGGAGAAGTTTTGTATCGCGACCTCGAACATCGCCTGGCGCAACACATTCGCGAATTTTTGCGGAGCAGTTACGGCGTTGATCTCGAAAAAATCGTCATCGAGCAGCCCAGAGTTGAGTTGGGCGAGTACGCCATGCCGCTTGCCTTCGAGCTCGCCAAGAAACTTCGCAAAGCGCCGCGAAAAATAGCAGAGGAGATTGTCAGCGATATTGGCAGCATCGACGGTTTCGCTAAGCTCGAAGTCGCCGGCGCAGGATACATCAACGCCCGCGTGGATCGCACCGCACTTGCTGTCGCGCTAGCCAAGAATGACAAGCCTGCCGTCGAATCCTCGTCTGGCAAGGTTCTGGTCGAGCACTCGAGCATCAATCCGAACAAGGCCGCGCACATCGGCCACCTGCGTAACGCGATTCTCGGAGACACGTTCGTTCGCCTGCTTCAATTCGCAGGCCGCACGGTGGACGTACAGAACTACATTGACAATACCGGAGTGCAGGTGGCTGACGTTGTTGTCGGATTTCTGCATCTGGATAAGAAGTCGCGTGCTCAGATCGAAGAACTCGCCGGGAAGCCGCGCTTCGATTACTACTGCTGGGACCTGTACGCCAAGGTTTCGCAATGGTACGAACAGAGTGCCGAGAACAAGAAGGTCAGGCTGCAAACTCTGCATGAAATCGAGGAAGGTCGCAACGAAACCGCAGCAGTCGCCGAGCTGATCTCGACCGCAGTCCTCCGCCGCCATCTCGAAACGATGGATCGCCTCGACATCGAATACGACTTCCTGCCGCGCGAGAGCGAGATTCTGCATTTGCATTTCTGGGACGCGGCGTTTGAGAAGCTCAAAGAAGCCGGCGTTCTGTCGTTCGAGACTGAAGGCAAGAACAAAGGCTGCTGGGTGATGCGACGCGCGGGAACTTCAGGTGTGGCGCGGGCGCCCTCGCCCGCGGGCAACGAAGCAGAGACTGGCGCTATAAGCTCAACCGTTGATCAAGACCCTGAGCGAGTTTCCGAAGAAGATCAGAAGGTAATCGTTCGCTCGAACGGCACCGTCGGGTACGTCGGCAAAGACATCGCTTTTCACATGTGGAAGTTCGGGCTCCTCGGGCGCGACTTTGGATATCGCAAGTTTTACTCCTACCCAAACGGCCACCAATGCTGGATTTCCGCCGAGCACGGAGAACCCGAGCATCCGCACTTCGGCGACGTGGAACGGACGTACAACGTAATCGACGCTCGCCAATCCGAGGCACAGAACGCGGTGATCGAAGCTTTGCGCGGCCTCGGGCATGGGGAGTATGCGGACAAGCTGACACACTTTTCCTACGAGATGGTGGCTCTCACTCCGCGATGCGCCGCCGAACTCGGCTACGAACTTTCGGAAGACGACAAGGGCCGCGCCTACATAGAGGTCTCAGGTCGAAGAGGTTTTGGTGTGAAAGCAGACGACCTGCTGGATGCGCTGATTGCGGCAGCTAAGCAAGAAGTGAATTCGCGCCATCCTGAACTGGCAGAGTCGGAGCGCCAGAAAATTTCAGAGCAGATTGCGATCGGAGCATTGCGCTATTTCATGCTCAAGTACACCAAGCCGTCAGTGATTGCATTCGACTTCAAGGATGCACTGAGCTTCGAAGGCGAAACCGGCCCTTATGCGCAATATGCCGTCGTGCGCGCAAGCAATATTTTTCGAAAAGGTGGACTTGATCCCAACGCTTTCTGTAGAGACGTTGCTAGCAACGTCTCCGCCGAGGAGCTTACGAAATTCCTGGGCGACAACGACCTCTGGGAACTCTGGCTTTCCGCTTCTAAAACCGCCTACATCATTGACCAATGCATCGCCACAACCGAACCGGCGTATCTCGCCAAACATGTGTTTCAACTCGCACAGTTGTTCAACACGTTTTATCACCGCTATCCGATTCTTTCTGAGGCGGACGAATCTCGGAAACGATTCCTGCTGGCGACTGCAGCCGTGGTAAGGCGAGAGCTGACTCGGGCATTGGGTGTGATGGGAATTCAAGTGCCGCCGGTGATGTGAGTCAGGCTCCACGCTTGCGGCTTGCAATCATCAACCCAGCTCCAACCACCAGCAGTCCCACCCCCACATAGGGCGGCAGCATTTCGTCGTGATGCGTGTTGACGCCGACGTGGATATCGCCCGCATCGAGACCATGACGCTCGGTGTGCGGAACGGGCACAAAAAATGACAGCATTCCAAGCACCAGAACAATCAGTCCAACGATAAACAGGATTCTCATAGGCCAATCATTAAGCCAGAGTCACATAAGTGCAAGCCCCACAAATGTACGGTTAGTAAGGCGTTAGTCAAACAAGACCTACTTCTTACATATTTACTTACCATTGTGATAGACTACCTACATGTCTGTACTCTATTCGCAGGTTTCAACCAAAGGCCAAATGGTCATCCCAGCCGAATTGCGGGAAGCGCTCGATCTTAAGCCTGGCACAAAGGTCGCTCTGCAGCGCGAAGGCAATACTATTGTGCTTCATCCGATCTCCGACGACTTAATCGATTCGATTCCGGGAAGTCTCAGCGGACCGTCGCTCGGAACGATACGAGAGCGGCAGCATCGTGACGACAAGAGATGAAGATCTACGTCGCCGATGCGAGTGCCCTGCTCCGCTACCTAGATCGGGAGCCGGGCTTCGACCGCGTGGCTCAACTGCTGAAGGAAACTGCTCGAGGCAAGAGCGAGTTGCTGGTTTCCGCAGTTAATTGGGGAGAAATAATCTCAGTCATTTACAAAGCACACGGTCTGTCCGCCGCGAGGAATACATCCGCCAGAATGCAAGCTTTGCCGCTCGCCATCATCTCAGTTGATCTCGATCAGGCCGAGACGGCAGGAATTCTGAAGCATGACTTCAAACTTCCTTACGCTGATGCTTTTGCTGGCGCCCTCGCGCTCTCGAAAGGAGCGACGTTGATCACCGCGGACTTAGACTTTAAACCTGTCGCTCAAACTATGCCCATTGAGTTCCTGCCGGCAAAGTAAGTTCGTGCCTATTTTCCGAACTCCCGCGCAAACTCGACTAAACTCCTAACCGCAATTCCCGATGGCCCTTTCGCAATCCATGGCTTGTTGTCTTCCATCCAGGCGGTGCCCGCGATGTCGAGATGGATCCAGGGCGTGTCTTCGGCGAATTCCTTCAGGAATGCGGCGGCGGTGCAGGCGCCACCCCAGCGTCCTCCCGTGTTTTGCAGGTCGGCAATCTGAGATCGCATCGCGTCGAGGTATTCGTCGCCAAGCGGCAGGCGCCACATTTTCTCTCCGGATTTATCAATTGCAGCCTTAAAGCGATTGTAGAAATCGTCATCGCTCGCGAACACGCCCGCGTTGGCATATCCGAGCGCCACCACGACTGCACCAGTCAGCGTGGCCGCGTCAATCAGATGCGTGCAGCCGAGTTGACGCGCGTAGCAAAGGCCGTCGGCCAGAACCAGGCGACCTTCCGCATCGGTGTTGATGATCTCAATGGTCTTCCCTGACATTGCGGTCTGAATGTCGCCAGGCTTCTGGGCTTTTCCCGAGGGCATGTTTTCGGTTGCGCAGACAATCCCAATGACTTTTACCTTGGGCTTGAGCAGCGCAATCGCGCGCATGGCGCCAATCATGGTTGCGCCACCGGCCATGTCATACTTCATCTTTTCCATGCCGTCGGCCGGCTTGATGGAAATGCCACCGGTGTCAAACGTCACGCCCTTGCCTACCAGCCCAAGCACCGGTTTCTCAGGCGCGCCCGCCGGTTCGTAGCGCATCACGATCAAAGCCGGGGGCTCATCGGATCCCTGCGCGACTCCCCAGAAAGCTCCCATCTTCAATTCTTTGATCTTGTCCGCACCATAGACTTCGAATTTGAGTCCCGACTCCTTCGCCATCTCTCGCGCGTGGTTCGCAAGGATGGTAGGCGTCATGCGATTCGAAGGCTCATTCACCAGTTCTCGCGTGAAGTTCTGAGACTCCGCAAGCACGCGGGCTTCATCCATGGCGCGTTGCAGCAAGGATTGGTCTCCGGACGCAACGACCGTTAGAGACTCGACGTTCTGGTCTTTCCGGTCGCTCTTGTAGGTATCGGGATCGAAGTTGCCGACGATTGCTCCTTCGACGACAGCTCTCACAGCCTCAACCCCAGGAATGCCATCGGGGAGAATGATCGCCATGCTGCGAAGATTACGCGGCTTCAGAGCACGAATAGCGGCACCCGCCAGCTTCCGCAAATCTGACGGCGCAAAAACCTTGGACTTACCTCCGCCCACTAGGAGCAGCCGTTTGGCTTTTAGCCCCGAAGGCGCATGCAGCCACGTCGTTTCAAAGTTCTTTCCAGTGACATCTCCGGAGGAGGTGATTCCGCCAGCAGCTTGTGCGACGGCTTTCTCCGAGGTCGAGACGAAGACATCCGTTCTGTCCTTTTCGGCGCGGTCTAGAACGACTGCGACCAGGCATTCGGTTTCAACTTGAGCAGGCGAGGAAAGAGAAAGTGTGATTTTCATAAGTGAAGGAACAGTATGGAAGGCAATGAGCGTATCGCGCAAGAGCAGAGGCTCGAGTTCGCCTGTGACAGACTCGAAAGTGTCACAGCCGAGGATATTCGCCGGAGGGTGTCTCCCTAATCTGTAAATGTCTGGAAGGTGCGGCGTGAAAAGACTCGCAACAACCCTTTGCTTATTGGCAACAATGTCCCTGCCTGCGATTGCGATAGAGGACGGGCAAGTAATGTACTCGGGCGGCACGGCTTCGGGCATTAACATCGGCACGATTGGACGCATTGACACGTCATCGCAAACCGCTCTGGCGTTTGAATGGCCAGGGAACAAACTGTCAATACCGTACGTCGCAATCGACTCATTTGAATACTCACGTGAAGTCAAGCGGCATCTTGGGGTACTGCCAGCGATCGCAGTCGGGCTGGTCAAGCAGCGTCAACGGCGGCATTTCTTCCGCATTTCCTACCATGATGACCAAAATTCCTCTCAAGTGGCCATTTTCGAGGTTTCGAAGCACATGCCGCAGGCCCTAAGAGCCATTCTCCAGACGCGAGCTCCGCAGGGTTGCAAGGCGCGTTGGTGCCCAGCACTGCAGTAGGCCGTCGTGTCCCAATTCGAAACCTGGCGCTCCGATTTCTGGCTAGGCGCAAATCAAAGCTGGTATATTGTCCAAATCTGACCAACGGAATCCCAGCCCACTGGCCATTGATCTAAGGAGCTTCTTATGGCAGGAAAAAGTGTTAACAAAGTCATCCTCATCGGGAATCTGGGAAAAGACCCCGAAGTGAAATACACGCCTAGCGGCACACCCGTCGCAAAACTCACCCTGGCGACCAACGAGCGCTATAAAGACAAAGACGGACAATGGCAAGATCGGACCGAATGGCACAATGTGGTGCTCTGGCAACGCCTTGCGGAAATCGCGGGTGAGTACCTGAAAAAGGGCGGCAAGGTCTATATCGAGGGCCGTCTGCAGACCCGGTCCTGGGAAGACAAACAGACCAATCAGAAGAAGTATATGACCGAAGTTGTAGCAAACGACCTGGTATTACTGGGCGGACGTGGCGAGGGCGGGGAAGCCTCCCGCGGCGCTGCGGCCGGGGGCAACAATTTCGATCAGCGTGTGCCCGAGCATGAGCCGGTGCCAGCCGCGGCAGGGGCGTCTCCCATCAGCGACGAAGACATCCCGTTTTAATTGCGGATTTCTAGATTACAGATTCCGTCATTCTGGATCGAAGATCAATCTGCAATCTAAAATCTTCAATCTTCAATCTCGACCGCTCATGGCATCCAGTTCGCCGCTCAGGCCATCTTGAGTGTAGGGAGACTTCATGGCCTCACTTGCGTCAAAAACCTGCGTTCCCTGCCGGGGTGGTGTTCCCCCACTCACGGGACAAGAGTTAGCCGCTCTCCAGAAACAGGTGCCGGAATGGCAAGTCGCCAAGGAGCACCACATTGTCCGACAGTTGAAGTTTCCCGACTTCAAACAGGCGCTCGCCTTTGTGAACCGGGTTGGGGAGCTGGCGGAAACGCAGGGCCACCATCCAGACATCTTGCTGGCCTGGGGTAAGGCCGAGATCACTTTATGGACCCACAAGGTCGATGGCTTGACCGAAAGCGACTTCATTATGGCCGCAAAGATAGATCGCCTATTTGGCTCTTAACACAGGACTTATCCCTACAACTTTCGTGCCATATCGGCTTGTAAATGCCGAACTCTACCATCACAATATGTGCAGGATTTTGCAGTTCGACCTCCCCCACCCTCTCGAACTGTCAACGCTATCTAGGGGAAGCACCTAATAAATCAATAGCTTGACTTTAAGAGTTCTCCACATTACGATTGGCATCCTTCGTGCCAATAGGTAAGTGTTACTGCAGTAGAAGCTCTTAGCCCCAGGGGGGACTTCTTCGTGCGCAAACTTAGTTTAAAGATTTCAATTCTGGCCTTGGTTCTTGTGGCTGCACTAGCAATCGTGCCCATGGCTTCAGCCAGCACCATCACATTCAACCTGACTAATAATAACCTTGGGATACCCGGAAGCCTCGGGACGGCGACGCTTACAGACAACGTAAGCGGTG
>QHZR01000259.1:552-7125 GCA_003224755.1 Acidobacteriota bacterium | reverse complement strand
AGGAATCCTTCAAGTCGGTTTTGTCGGGCCATATCGACCAGAAATCGAGATAAAACGAAGCGTGAATAACGTGGAAGATGATTGACGCCGTCAGCACGACACCTGCGATCCAGTGGTAAGTAACCCAGTCGATCTGCACGCCGACTTTCGGCAAAAAGGCAGTGAACAGCAAGGTGAACATCGCCGCTGCCATAATCCAATGGAAAAGACGCGCAGCGAGCGAATGCCGAGGCACTCGCTGAGGCAGGCGCGAAACGAGCTCAGGTGCTGTAGTCTCAGCAAATTCCTTTTCTTTGGCGAAAAAGCGCACGCAAATGGCGTGAACAACAAGGAAGAGTAATCCCGCCGTCAATGAAATCCAAATCAGACCAAATGCTGCGCGAATGGGAACGTTGCGTCCCCACGGATCGGTGGCCCACTCTATGATGCCCACGCTGCCTCCTGCCCACCGTTCGCCACTCCGGTGATCGAACGCTTGACCAGATTTCGCATCAACGGGATTTTGTAAGCATTGAACTGAAGGGGTACGGCGCCTTGCACGGAGAGTTTGCCGGCAATCTCTCCAGTTTCTGCGCTTCGTTGTTTGCCACGCACCGCGTCTTCCACTTTCTTAAGCCGCAATGGCCGGGCAGCGGCAGCGTTCACTGCAATGCGTATCTTGTCGATCGTGTTTCCAGAAGTGAACATTGCCGAAGCCACATTCAACAACGGAAAATCCCAGACATTCCTGTCACGAACCTTTTCGAAATAAAACTCCGCTCCGGCCCATGCTGAAGGTATGCGAATTGCCGTCAGGAGGTCTCCAGCCTGGAGAATCGTCAGGCGAGTGATGTCGCGATCTGGTGCGACATAGTAGCCTTCTGCGTCTACAACCCGCTCGCCCTTCGCGGTCCGGATCACGAACTTCGCGTCGAGCGCGATCAGCGCTGGCGCGGTATCGGAGGGATTCACAGCGACACAACGTTCTGCTTCCAGAATCGCGTGTTCCCGATTTCGTGCCACAGGCGTATCGGCGTAACAGATATTGCCGCCGGCGCGGTAACACGGCCACCCACCACGGTAGTACCAGCAGCGCGTATCTTGCGAGACGTTGCCGCCGATAGTCCCCTGATTACGGATTTGCGGCGATGCTACCAGTTCGGCGCTTTGCGACAATAACGAATATTTCTGCTTGATGACCGGATTTTGTGCGACTTCGGTGAGCGTGGTCATGGCTCCGATTTCGATGCCATCAGCAGTACTACGAATTCCTTTAAGCTCGTGGATTCCGCTCAGATCAATGACCGCCTTCGGCTTCTTAATGCGGTCTTTGAGCCAGTCGAAACTGTCGAGTCCACCTGCCAACACCCAGCCGTCGCTGCCATAGCGCGCCAGAAGATGCTGTGCGTCGGCAACGGAACTCGGCTGCAGCAATTCAAAGGCAGGCATGACGTCGCGAATTACAGCCATGATTCTCTCCGTTAGATATGTGCCGTGAGCGGATCCTGCGCCGGGCGACCGGCCTCAAGTGACGCCAGAATTGTGTCGGCATTCACAGGGGCCCGGCGAATCACATCGTCTCCCACGGCATCCGTGAGTGCGTTCAATACCGAGGCACAGCCGCCCCCCACCGGCGGCTCTCCAATGCCGCGAGCACCAACCGGCGTCTCTGGGTCCGGGATGTCGAGAGCCGCCCACTGCATATTCACCGGCAGATCGAGAATTGTCGGCGGCTTGTTCTGATAAAACCTTCTCGAAATCATCTGGCCATAATGCGGATCGAACACCCACTTCTGTCCGATCGCATGGCCAATCCCCAGAATAGATCTGCCAAGCACTTGGCCGCCAAGCGCACGCGGATCGAGCACCGTACCCACGTCGGCATAGGCCAGAAAATCGAGGATGTGGTACTTGCCGGTTTCTACGTCCACTTCGACCTCAGCGAAGCTCGCAACGAACGACATGGAAGTGCCATCGTGCGGATACTTGTCCTTTGCCACTGCCACGAGTCCTTGGCCAGCCAGCGCGGCGACCGATGCTTTCGTATATTTGTTCACATCGTCCGGAGCCTCGTGGCCATCGTACTTGCCGCCGAGCTTGATTGCCTGCTGAGCAGCCTGCGCCAGCGTCATTCCTCTGCCGCCTTTCGCAAAAACGCGTTCGTTGGCGACTACATAGTTTTCGGGTTTGCCGCCGAGTGTCTTAGTTGCGATCTCTTGCAGCTTTTGCCGCGCATCGGCTGCAGCCGCGTGCGCCGCGCGCGTCATCGCGTGTGTGGTCTGGCTGCCGCCTGAAACGCATGTCCAAGGCAGGTTCTGGCTCGTGTTGCCCCAGGTGAGATCGCATTTTTCCCACGGAATGCCTAATTCTTCAGCGACTACGCGATGGCAGTCGATGACTGACTCGGTGCCAAGATTTCCGATACCAGACTGGATTGCAATTCGACCGTCCGGTTTGACGAGAAACAAACCGTCATAGCCGGTTGAGCCTCCGAAGAAGCAACTTACAGAAACCCCCAGACCGCGCCGTTTAGATCCCTGTTGATTGGGCTTGTTCGCTATGCGCTCTTTCCACCTGAACTGCTCGGCGCCGCGATCAAGCGCGTCCTTAATGAAGGAACTGGTGCAATGCGTTCGTTTGCCATTCTGAGCGGGACCAAATTCCGCCTTGCCTTCCGGACAATTAATTCGCCGGATTGCCACCTGATCGAGTGACAGCTTGCGCGCGGCCTTTCCCATTATTGGCTCCATCATGACGATTCCCTGCATTCCACCCGGAGCGCTCTGCGGACCTCGCGGCGGGGTGTTGGTCATAATGGTTGCGCCACGCCAACGCATGGCGGCAGGCTGGTACAACAGCGAGACGATTCGGCCTGCTGCTCCGGCATCACCCACGGCATCGTAAGGGCCGGTGTTGCAGATCACGAACATGTCCAACGCAGTGATGCGGCCGTCTTTCGCGAAGCCGACTTTCAGCCGCCCGAGAAGACTTGGACGTCCGCGGCCGATGAAGTGCTCTTCCTCGCGGCTGATGCGCATCATCACCGGTGCATTGGCCTTCTTCGATAGGAGCGCGGGAATTATGGCGCTGATTGCCGCCGTGACTTTGCTACCAAATCCGCCGCCCGTGTATTCGCTGACCAGCACGACCTGGCTCGGATCGAGATGAAGCCAACGCGCCAACGCCGGCACGGTTTGCACCGTGCTCTGCGTCCCCGTGTGGACATACACTTTGCCGTTCTGCCAGTACGCCAGTGCGCTGCGAGTCTCGAGTGTCTGATGACTCGTATCTGGTGTAACGAAACTTTCGTCGAGCACGAGAGCGGCGTTCTTGAAACCTTGCTCCACATCTCCGTAGGACCACTCGTCGCGCGTCTTGCCCATAGGCATACGTCCTTGGTCCGCCTCAGCAAAATCCTCTTTGGTCCATTTCAACTCGCCAACATCGGGCGGAGGGGGACTCGGCGGACGCTCGCCAGGTTTCGTGGGCGGAGGCGGCGCCTGAACCCAAATATTGCCTTCAACGCGCGGATTCGGTCCGCCGGGGCGAAGACTATCGAGCGGATCGAGAACAAAGGGCAGAGGTTCAAAATCGACGTCAAGGGCTTCAATCGCCTCGGCAGCCGTGAGTTCATCGACCGCAGCTACCGCTAACACTGGCTCGCCCTGGTATAACGGTTCATTCGTCAGTGCGCGCTCGCCACGTGGATTCGCTTTGATGACGGTTCCAAGATCGGTGAGACTGTCGGCAGGCGCGGGCAGTTCATCGGCGGTGAGAATCGCCTTCACGCCGGGAATCGCGAGGGCCTTGCGCGCGTCGATGTGTTTTACTCGAGCGTGCGGCAGAGGGCTCAATAGCAGCTTGCAAAACAGCATGCCATCGACGCGGAAGTCTTCTGCGTATTTCGCCTTGCCCGTGACCTTCGCAACCAGATCGGCAGTCTGATAATTCTTCCCGATCAGTTTGTACTTATCGCCGTATTTGCGTTCAGCGCCCGGTTTGTGCTGATCAGCTTGGCTAGGCACGGCCTGACCTCCTCATGTACTCAGCTCCGCGCATTAATGAGGTAAGGATCTTGTCGTAATCCTGGCAGCGACAAAGGTTGCCGGAAACACCATGCGCGAGTTGTGCCCTTGTGGGATTCGGGTTCGTATTCAGAAATCCAACCGCCGACATCACGAAACCCGGCATGCAGTACGCACACTGGAAGCCCTGCTCGTCCACAACTCCCTGCTGCACGGGGTGCAACTTTCCATCGGGACTAGCGAGTCCCTCGATCGTGAGAACTTTGCGGGTTCTCACCGTGTGCGTCAACACCGAGCATGCATAGTGCGGAACATCATCGATCAGCACGGTACAGGAACCGCATTCGGCGCGATCGCATCCCAACTTCGTGCCGGTAAGGCCAAGCTTGTAGCGCAAAGTCCATGCCAATGTTTCATTCTTCATTACGTCAACGCGCCGGGGCTGGCCATTGACGCTCAACGTGAGCAGCCTTTCTCCGAAAGCGGCAGAAGAACCTTGTCCGGACACGGACGATGCCCGAAATAAGTAGCTCGCCGAAGAGACGGCGATTCCGCTGGTGATGACGCCTTTAATAAACGTGCGTCGGGAAAGCTTTTTGGCGGCGTGTTCGGTGGTACGAGTATCTGTTGGGTCTGGCATGCCGCAATACCTCAGGTCGGCTCACAGGAATTGGATGCCCACAATTCTTACACCTTTACAGGCTCGGTGAATTCAAAAATATTTAAGAGGACCGTTCAGCAATGCTAAATGGTTGTTGTTCCCGCTTTCGCCTTTAGCGCGCGAGCCAACCGCCGTCAACCGCGAGAATGTGCCCGTGAATGTAATCGCTCGCTGAGGAACAGAGGAAGACAGCAGCGCCGGCGATTTCTTCCGGTTCACCCCAACGACCGGCGGGAATCCGCTCGAGGATTTGCCGGCTACGGACAGGATCATTGCGAAGGGCGGTCGTATTGTCGGTCACCATATAACCCGGCGCGATTGCGTTCACGTTAATGGCTTTCGACGCCCACTCATTGGACAACGCCTTGGTAAGCTGCGCGACTCCACCTTTCGCAGCGGCATATGCCGGAACTGTGATTCCTCCCTGAAATGAAAGCAGCGATGCGATGTTGACGATTTTGCCGGGCGTGCCCCGCTTCAACATCTGCTGCGCCGCCAACTGCGAAAGCCGAAAGACAGCGGTCAAGTTAACCGCAATGAGTTCGTTCCAGTACTCCTGGGAGTATTCAACTGCCGGGGCGCGCCTGATTGTGCCTGCGTTGTTAACCAGAATGTCGATTGATCCAAGTTCCGCGACTGTCGTCTCGATCAGCTCGGATTGCACGTTCGCATCTGCCACATCACCAGCGGCATAGAAACTTTTTCGTCCCAACTGCCGGATTTTTTTAGACGTGCCAATGCCGGCATCGCTTTTCCCGTGGCAACCGACGTTCGCTCCCGCTTGCGCCAGAGCTAAAGCGATCGCAGCTCCGAGACCGCGGCTTGAGCCGGTCACCAGTGCGTTTCTGCCACTCAGCTGGAACTTGTCGAGAATCATGGAATCGCTCACCGCATGCAGCGTGAGCATTTAAGCACAGGAAAGGCTCGCAAAACGAGCGGACCGAGCTCGGCTATTGTTTTCTACCGGCTTCTAATCCCGAGGATCCTTGGTCGAATCCACTTTGTACGTTCACCACACCAAACTGTCTGTCCTCGCCCTCGCGGTGCGCAGCCATTGCCCAGAGGAAGCAAATCGGATGACCTGGCACAGAGACGTTTGGATGGAATCCGCTGGGCATTAGAACCGCGTCTCCATCACGCACCACAGTCACGAGCTCAGGATGTTCGGTGTTGTTGTAAACGAGCTGAATAGCGTATGCAGGAGCCGGCATCCTGAAATACACGTAGAGTTCTTCGAGCATGTTCGCGTGCTCATGCGGCGGCCAGCTGGTCCAATTGCCCGGCTCAGAAATCGTAAAGCCGGCAATCAGTCTTCCTGCTTCAATATTTTTTGCGAGCAACATATGCAGCTGTCGTTTGCAGCCCGGCCCGCCCGTGGTGAACTTTAAACCAGGATCATCGGAGATATCTTTGAAACGCACCAGTTGCAGCGGATACCGGTGCTCAACCGCGGCTGAAAATTCCGCGAGGTCCACATCCGCGTTGGTCGTGACTTGTACCGCTGAATCGCGCGGGATGTAGATCGCGTCATACTCGCCCAAAGAATAAGGAATGCCATCCACGGTCACTTTCGCTTGCCCGGAAAGGCAAATCAAGCCGGTTTCCCGCTCGCCCGTGGAAAGCGATTCCGAACGTTTCGAGTGATTCAGAATGATTCGGCCATAAGCCAGATGCCGCATGGAGCTATTCTGCGGAGTCACGGCTAAGCGACGGCCCTGGTGCCGGTTAGTCTGGCGAAAAACCAGTTTTTCCAGTTCAGTTGGGGTAAGCACAGGCGAACTAGGCGTTGTGGACACTTTCGGAGTTGAATTACAAAAACGATTTGGTTTGGACATGATGCGAGACCGGTGAATCCGGTGTCAAACAATTAAAACTGAAATTTCTGTTCAGTCAGGCTCAACGAATCAG
>QHZR01000259.1:0-516 GCA_003224755.1 Acidobacteriota bacterium | reverse complement strand
TTTCACTGTTTAATTCAGCTGATCCGCGACTTCAGTTTTTCGTGTTTGACTCTGGAGTGTGTCGTTTCTATGGTTAGTCGGCCTCGATAATGCAACGTGGCGAACGCTGCATTGCCGGAGGCACATTCCTTTCAGGGTACAACACGATAATGACCACAATGCCTCGGCGATTTCCCATTCTGCTGCTGTTGATGAGTGTGTTCACCACTATGCTTCCTGTGAACGCCCAAAAGCAAGAGAAAGAATTCAAGAAGTGGCCCGCAGGCAAATCGCCGAGGGAGATTGGCAAACTTGTTGCCGAGCATTTTCTGGTTACGCCGCACACAAATTTTGGTAGGCCTGGCCCTCCTCCCCAGGTCACGTATCCAGAAGTTGTCTCGTGGTATGGCGCGCTGACGTTTGCTCAGGTGACCGGCAACAAAGATCTGCAGGGTAAGCTCGTTCAGCGCTTTCAGCCACTATTTGGTGACGAGGCAAACCTGGTTCCAAAGCCTGTTCACGTGGACAACACGGTCT
>QHZR01000258.1 GCA_003224755.1 Acidobacteriota bacterium | reverse complement strand
GTCTCGAAGTGATGCTTTAAGAGTTTGGCGAAGCGTAACTTTTCCTGACGTTCGGGAGGCTGCAGGAAGTATTTATCCACTGCCTCTCTGTCGACGGAACTCAGCGACCCTTCCAAGTACTCTTCTATGATCTCATCCTCGATCGAATCGACGATGTCGGTCATCTCATCGTTAAAAAGGATGCCGTCGCTCACGTTGTCTTCCAGATCGGCCTGTTCATCGAGCCTGCCCAGCAGGTACTGGCGGACGAGATTGAGGTCTGTGATGTTTTTCATGGCCATCGTGCCTCAAATGATTTAATTGGCCCATTGATCAACACAGGCCGCCACACAAACACGCAGGTCCTTGCGGATTCTGCACATTCTGATCCGCAACGCATTTACTCCTCCGAATCCATCAGCCAGTCGTCTCCGGGTCTCGATCTTTTCGTGTCCTTGCCCTTGATGATAGCGGGCTACGATATCGGGATCGCCGGGCGCCAGTTGATCCATGCAGTGTTCCAGACATTTCAGCTCCTGCTCATGAATCTGCGGGTCTGGATGGATTGGCAAAGCCATGTTCTCGTCCAAGGTCGCCGATTTTCGTTCTCGGAAATCTTGCCGCCAGATGTTTTTTGCTACTCCGAAACAAAAAGCCAGGGGCGTTGGAAACTTTCCACAGTTGTCTATTTTCCCAACTACAACGTCAACCGTTTTATCGAACAAGGCATCCGGATCTGAGCAGCCTTTATGAGTGAAATAGCGAACCAACTTCATTCTGATCGATTGATACTCTCGCACGGCCAGTTCATCATTCTCAGAAAGCCAGCGAAGAAACTTCCCAAAGCCCTCCGCTGTCAGCGCCCTTCTGGCTCCGCGTGGCACCATAAGCGGCTCACCATAGAACAAGGATATTGTGAAGTCAACGCTCTACCTGTAATCTCCTTGCAAGGCAAAAGCCGCCCAGTAGTAAGGCTTCGACCACTGTTCGTCGTGCACCATTTCGAGTTGGGCACCACGCAATGCCGAACTCGGGCTTTCACCCCTCTGTATTCGCGCGTACAGACCTGCCATGAGTTTTGCCGTAGCTTGGTCATTGACTTTCCACAGACTCGCAATGACGCTTTTGGCACCTGCATATAGAAAACCCCGAGGCAGGCCGATGATCCCCTCTGCCTCGAGGTCCTTGCCCAAAGCGGATTCGCAGGAACTAAGTACCACCAGGTCGGCTGAGAGCCTCAATTTGTAAATGTCTCCCAGGCGCAAATAGCCATCCTGTTTTCGTCCCTTTCTATCTATTAATGACAAGATCAGACCAGACATTTCAGGCTGGCGGGGGTCCACGACCCCATGAGTCGCAAAATGAACCAACCGAAATCGCGTGAGACCGTCCCTAAGAACAAAGTCCCGGCTGGCCGAGAAGTCCAGGGCGACGTGCACGGCTTGGGAATCTCGTGACTGGAGGGCGTTTGCAATTGCATTGGCTTCGTCACGGGATGCCTGTAACCGGGGAATATATTGTGAACCCTGCGTGTCACGAATGGCCCTGGTTAAGGCCGCTGGCCGCTCCTGCTGGCCATTGTCGTGACCTCGGTTTGTCGATACTCGTGGATCATCTTGTTCGAAAACCGGATCTGCAAGAATTACCGCAGTGGCTGTAGGGGGCGCCCTCTTTGACGTCGTCTTTCTCAGCGTCCCGAGCACGGATGCTGAAGGCAGGATGTCTACCTCGTAACGATTAACCAAAAGTTGTTCGCTCATTCCAGGTAGAGGAACGGGAAGCGCAGCAAACGGCACGTATTGAAGGGACCCGTCAGGGACTATGAGGACGCGCTTTGCCCGCGCCAGGACGATGGGGCCAAGCAGCATTCGTGATAGTTGGCGGGCATACACTTTGTATGATTGTTCCTGCCCGCGGACTCTTGCCTGGTAGTCGCTTGCGCTCTCTCCCGCTCTCAACTGAGGAGGAACGAGCGTCTTGCGAAAACTCTCCACCAATTTCCTGATTCGCTCTGATTGCGGCAGCTCATGCACCGCGACGTGGCCGTGCTCTATTACCCACGCGTAACTTTTCTCATCCCCGAGCGCATATTCCAGCAAGACTGTGTCCCCGGCTTCAATCTCCGCCTGCACCTCCTTCAGCGTCAGAGTCAAAGACGCAGGTTCTGCCGCCTGCCCTGGAGTTGCAACGTCCAGGTGTGATCGCGCCTGCAACTGTCTTTGCAGGAGTTCCTCACAGGGCGCCTCTTGGCTGGATGTCGTGAGCAGGTCTAACAAAGATCGGGCCCTGCTCCTCTCAGAGGCGTCGAAGGCCTTCTCAGCCAAACAGCGGCCCGGTTCGTGTTGGTTGAGCAACATGAATATTTCTATGTAAAGTGCGTAGTAGGCGTGGACGGCTGCGAAATACGACGCCCGTGAGTCGAAATGGGAGATCGTGACCCGCTGCTTCTCGACAATATCAATCGTCTTTTCGATGGCCGACTTCGCTTCCTCCAACCGGTTCAGCCGCAGATAGGCACGGGCAAGCTCGTACTGTATTTTGGCAATTTCTTCGATTTGGCCGGTCTCTTCCCTCAGCGCATTTGCACGTTCCAATGAAGCGATGGCTTGGGAGTACCTGCCGCGCTTGGCCTGTAGGCGTCCCAGGCGGATTAGAATATCGCCCTCGCCATAGAGGTGGTCGACTGCACGGAACGTTTCGAGCGAGCGGCGGTAGAATGCTTCCGCTTGTGCAGGTCTGTTTTGTGCTTCATAAGCGGCCGCCATGTCCGCCAGGGAATCCGACACCTTCACCGGGTCGCCCGCCCGACGTGCAAGACGTAGCTCCGCCACGTAGAGTGGCAAAAGCAGTTTGTAATTTTTCATGGTGGTCAGAGCCTTGCCCATGCCAGTAATTGCTTCAAGCTCCCCCACCATGTCATGAACACTGGCAAAAATAGCCCTGGCCTTTTGGTAGTGTTCCAGTGATTTCTGCCAATCACCTGTTTCCCGGCTTACGTATCCCAGCCCATTCAGGACGCTCGCTTCGTCGTCCTTGTTGCCCAACCCGTGAAATACTGGTCTGGCTAGTCTGTAGTTGCATTGCGCGGTCTCGAATTCTCCCTTTGAAATAGCGAAGGTCCCCAGAACAGAACGCATCCGGGCGACTCCATAGCTGTTTCTTGTCGAAGACCATAAGCGCAAAGCCTGTTCAGCCGATTCCAGACCTTGTACCTGCCTGTCACCCGAGAAAAGGGCGCCATAGGCCAGCATCAGTAACGCTCGAGCTTGTCCGTCGTCGTCCTTCGCCAACGCGAAAAGGTCTCGGGCCTGACGGAATGAGTCCTCGCTCTTCGAGCGCTCACCGGCGAAATCCAGGGCTTCCCCGCGGGCCTCCAGGGCCTCGGCTTGAGCCATTTCACTTAGATTGTGGCACGAATCAAATGCCTGCTTGGAATAACGTTCGACGAGCGACAAGGGCCCGGTGGCGGCATACGTTCGTGCGATGCGGCTCAGAGGTCTGCATCGCTTTTCCGGATCTTGGCCGACTTTGAGGGCCTCACGATAAGATCGCCGGGCCTTGTCATACTGACTGAGTGTGAAATAGATATCACCAGCCTGAACATGTGAGTCGGCAGCTTGTTGGTATGAATTGGCGGCGCCAAAGAGTTCCGCGCTCGCACGAAAAAGCCCAACTGCTGCCGTGAGATCCCTGGCGGTCTGCTTGTCGCGCAGAGCGGAAGCGCTCTGAAAGGCTGCTTCCGCTCTTCTGAGCAGAACATCTCGGCTACGACCCTTTTCGGATGCGCTGACAGGACTCTGCTTCTCGGCTGTTCCCGAAATGGTGGAAACAGCCTCTCGCTCGGAGATACCAAGTTCTCTAACTTGCCCGTGCAACAGTGCCGCGGATAGGAAAAGAGACCCCGCCAGCAACGCCGAAATAATGTGCCATCGCATAGGCCCCCCTGGTCGCCGTAGTCGCACCTCGAAACAGTTTCACAGTGCCAGCCATTGCTTACAAGCACGCGGAATGCTCAAGCCGCCTCTGCAACCTTTGGCGGCTTTTGGCTCTGGTGCAAGGAAAGAAGATTCGCGGCGACCCGTTGAGCAGAATAGTACTGGTCCAGTTCAAGCGGGGTCTCCTCCGCCAAGATGAACGACCATCCGTGTTTGATGAACTCGTCCCATCTCGTCTGACGGAATTCACCAAGCTTTGCGAAATCCTCCTCCAGCTCTTCAATTCTTGCGCTGCGTTCTTTGAGGGGTCGGCTCGTTCCTCCCTTCAGGGGACGGCTCGTTCCCCCTTTTGCCCAGAGTTCCTCAGCTTTGTCCGTCTCACTCTCGTCGCGGAATGGAAAGTAGATGGAAAGGCCGTGGCAACGTTTCTCTATCACGGTCTGGTTCTCGATAACGCACCCGTCATCACGCACCACCATGGCTTCACGAATCCTTTTGCATGCAGACCTTAGATCAGGGACGGTAGTGCTCCGGGGGACTTGCTCCAAGTCTTTGTCCAACTCCTTGTCTAAGCACTCGCAAAAATCCAAAAGATCCACGAACAGCCCAAAGACAAAATCTTGGGCCTCCTTGCGCGCGGAAAAAATTTTCTTGCGCACAATGTTGTTGGAACTCGAGGTCAGTAAGGCTTTCGCAAGCTCCGTTAATGGGCCTTTAATCGTATCGATCTCCTTTAGACTGAGGCTTGAAAGTGTAATTCCCTTCACTCCGGTGCCGGGCGTAGCGATATAATCCCGAAACGCTTGTTGGTAGAGTCCCGGAATCATCTTGCAGACTTCTTTAACATCATTTCTTACGTTGTGAGCTTTCAAGTCTTCCAGAATCTTCTGATAAGGAAAACTCGCGTCCGGCACATCCTCTTGCGACGCGATCATAAAATCAACAGAACCCCGAAGCTCACTAGCAACCTCAATCATGCTCATCGAGCAGGCATCTATCCCGATGATGTCTAGGGTATTCCCGGATTTAGGATGGCCCGCTGCTAATTCTCCTTTTGCTAGCTTCGTGTTTCGAAGGGCTTCCTTCAGGTTTGAGAAAGTAAGATATCTCCTGACAGAGCCGTTCGTGACCCCATAGCGGTGCTTCTCAGCCCGCAACAACTCAGTGCCATAGCGGCGCTTCTGAGCCCGCAACAACTCAGTGCCATAGCGGCGCCCCTCAGAAAACAACAGCTCAGTGCCATAGTGGCGGTCCTCAGCCAACAACAACTCAGTGCCATAGCGGCGGTCCTCATCCAACAACAACTCAGTGCCATGACCCCACAGTATCAGGCAGTAGTGCTCGGTCTTGGATTTCTCCGACGCATAATTGATGAACTCTGTAAGAGTCTCTGGACGTGTAATGTCGACTGGATGAATTGTTGTGAACTTCGCGATTTCGTCTTCTGGCATCCGACTACTTTCGATCGGTAAAGTGCGTTTTTTAGCGTCACCATCAAAAAAGTAAATACGTGCGTCTTGAGGTTGTTTGGGGTCGAATTCTGCTTCAAGTTCTGCCACCACAACAATACCCTTGTGGGCCGCATCTCGCAGCTGTTTCAAGGATTCGATGGCAAAATTTGCTAACACATCGTCGGCAGAGATGTACACCATGATCGTCCAGGTCGCAGATTGATTTGTCATATGCTCCTCGTGATCACAAGATTCAGAGTTCATGGCTTGGACTTGTCGGTTTCACGCCAAAGCGTCGGAGATGCATCTCTGTTGAGAGCTCTGGAGTTTTAGCCTTTGTGGAACGCCTTCACTTCTTAAATGACTTGGATAGGAAAGTATTTCAGGGCCCGTAAACCAAAGCTCCCGACTGTCCGCGGGTTTGCGCCATGGACAAAACATGCTGGCTCGCTCCAGCCCGAACGAAATTAGCTCGTCCCAAATCCTGGAAACTTGTCCAGACTTGGTAGTGATTGCGGCCTGACTTGCAACAGAAGTGTCCAGCATATTCTGCGCCTACCAGCTTCCAAAAATCAATCAAAAAGGGCTTTCGAGAACACTAGGCTCCCACCTTGCCTTATGGCTTTAATACGGGAACTGAGCACAGACCAGAACGGATAACGACGCCTTCAACTGGAGGCGGCGCATGGCGGGGATGAATGGCGGCGAAATACTTCAGGAGATGCCGCCATATGCTAGTAGAAGGTCTCGGCGCCTTGGGGGATTTGTGCCACAGGTGAGTAAATTGCGAGCGAATCTGGAGAGGAAAGGCCGCCAAGTAGCGATAGTCAACACCTGGCCAGTGTCCGGGTTGTCGCTCAGGCGGGAATCGCGCTTTGACTCGTCGTGCGTTAATGTTCCGCGTGAGCTAATTGTCGGACAGATGCTTGGCCACTACCGTCTAGTCGAGCAAATTTCGAGGGGCGGTATGGGGGTCGTCTATCGAGCTCACGATGAGCACCTGGAAAGAGAAGTTGCGCTGAAGGTGTTGGCGCCAGCCAGCGTGAATGATGCCGCTGCTTGCAGACGATTCCAGAACGAAGCACTGATTCTTTCAAAACTCAATCATCCCAATATCATTTCTATTTATGATTTTGACGCCCAGGAC
>QHZR01000257.1 GCA_003224755.1 Acidobacteriota bacterium | reverse complement strand
AATCGTGAGGACCGGGCCGGGTGTATACTCTCCCCGCGTAGGACGGGGTAATAACACAACGATTATGATTGATCTTGACTGGTGGCAGACACATTGCCGGCTGGAAACTTTACCCTTGCTTGGGCGCTCCCATGTTGCGCCAGATGCGGGTTAGCGATCAAAACAATCCGATAGTCCAACGCGGTTACGGACGCTTATCGCGAAGGTGGATTGCGCTTTTCGAAAGTGCAAAGGACCGTGCATGAACGTTCACCTGATTAACCCGAGCAGCGTTTCATTTGGGACCGCCGTAATCACTCCTCGATGGCAGTACGTTCTTGCTGCCGCCACGCCAAAAAGCTTTGGTGATCCCATTCTGGTTGATGAAACGCTGTTTCAGATGGATCCCGAACGCATTCAACCGGGGGACGCAGTCGGTATTGGAATTCATACAGCAAACGCGTTGCGTGGATACGAAATCGGAAAGATCGCGCGCGAACGTGGCGCATACGTGATTTTTGGCGGAATTCACGCCACACTTTACCCTCAGGAAGCAATCGAGCTTGGCGGAGCACATGCGGTAGTAAAAGGTGACGGAGACATCGCCTGGGCCAAAGCGTTGGCGGACTGCCGCTCAGGAATTCCCAAGCCGCTGTACTTAGGTGGTCAGATCGAAGCCAGCGACTTTGTGGCGGCAAGATGGGACCTGGTCCCGCGCGATCGTTACATGTGGGCGTCGGTGCAAACAGTTCGCGGCTGTCCCAAGCATTGCTCTTTTTGTTCGGTTTGGAGGACCGACGGACAGCGTCCGCGCCAGCGCACTTCGGATGTGGTCATCGAAGAAATTGTGCAATTGCGGCGGCTCGGCTTCCGCTTTATAGCGCTCGCGGACGATAATTTTTATCCGGTCACGCAGACCGATCTCAAACTCGCCGAGCAGCAAAAGAACACTGCGCGATTGAACGAGCTCAAAGCCATCCGCAACGAGCGATTTGAATTGATGTCGCGCCTGGCGCAGCTTCCCGACGACATGGTTTTCTTCACCCAGATCACAATGGAGGCCGCCGAAGACACCGAATTCCTTGATGCAATGAAAGCGGCACGCATTAAAGGCGCGCTGGTAGGAGTGGAGTCGGTAACTCCGGCAGGACTGAAAGATGTTTACAAAGATTTCAACTTGGCTGGAGAGAACCTGACTGAGCGCCTACGTACTTTTCGCCGGCACGGCGTGCACGTACTGGGCTCTTTTATTTTTGGCTTGCCCAGCGATCGTCCGGAGACGTTTGCCGCAACCGTCGCCACAGCGAAGAGCGCTGACGTCACGTTCGCACAGTTTGTCACGCTCAGCCCGTACCCGGGGACGGTGGACTTCATACGCTGGGAAAAAGGCCTAGGCCCGAATCCGCCAACTATTGCGGGAGTTCCACTGACGCGGCGCTGGCTGATTCCGCAGGCGCTTCGTCCTAAGTTGTATTGGGACCATCCAGTGATGTCAGCAGAGGAAATCCGCTCACGCACTCAGGAGGTTTGGGATGACTTTTATAGTTTCTCTTCGGTTTGGCGGCGTTCCAAGTTCATTAAGTCAAGCCGCGGCCGGCTGGCGTTTGTTCTGATTTCGAAAATCTATCGTCAGATGTATGCCGATACCGGCATCGCCACCGACAGCGCGCGCGTCTCGCGCTCAGGAAAATGGGTGCGTCTATTGGCCAAGCCTTGCCGACATCTATTTGCCGGACGACCCATGCCCGACCTGCAGGTACCACAGACGGCTGCGTCCACTTTTGCCGGCAGTGCTGCGGACTGATCTCGCCTTTACAATGCAGCTGTGCGAATTCTGATCTCTGCTGGTGAAGCATCCGGGGAAATGTATGGCGCGCAGTTGATAGGAGCCCTGCGGCGCTGCGCAGACCATGTGGCGACGGACGCTCCTTCGACAAGCTCAGGGCAGGCTCTCATCCCTCCGGCTGAGTCTCAGAGTCAGCTAGAGTTTTTCGGTGTCGGCGGTGAGAAGATGCGCGCAGCCGGATGCGATACTGTCGTTGATGCGAAGGACCTCGCGGTCGTCGGTATCACCGAAATTCTGAGTCATCTGCCGAAAATCTGGAGTCTCTTTCACAAGCTGATCGCTGAAGCCGACAAGCGCAAGCCTGATCTGGCCATCGTCATTGACTCGCCTGCGTTCAACTGGCGGGTTGCGCGGCAGATGAAAAAACGTGGCATTCCAGTCGTCTATTACGTTTGCCCGCAGTTTTGGGCTTGGAGGCAAGGGCGCGTGCGTCTGCTTGGCAAATACATTGATAAGGCGCTGGTGATCTTTCCCTTCGAGGAAAAGTTTTACCGCGATCGTGGAGTGGCTGCGGAGTTCGTGGGACACCCACTGGCCGATCTTCCCCGCCCTGCCGTTTCACGCGACGAGTACGCCGCGCCAAATGGACTCGATCCGGCGAAACCGTGGATCACTCTGATGCCCGGCAGTCGCGTGAAAGAAGTCCGGATGAATTTGCCGGGGATACTCGGGGCGGCGAGGCTTTTGGGGGAGGACTATGACTACTTGCTTCCGTCTCATCCCACAATTCACTCATTCGTACGACGCACGCGTGGGCCCGGACGTTCCCGTCCGGGCGGGCGAGCCGCGCTTGCCAAATGCCGCGCGAAGCGCGGCAGGGCGGGTGAGGGCAACCGCCCCTACGTGTTCCCAGGTCGGGTCCGCCGAAGTTACGCTGCATCTCGTCCCCGACGCTCTCTCTGCCCTGGCACACTCTCGTGCGGGAATCATCGCCAGCGGCACGGCCACGGTGGAAGCCGCAATCATGGAAACTCCCTTCGTCATGGTCTATCGTGTGACTCCGCTGACTTATCTCTTAGGTCGCTCAACCGTGAAGGTTCCGCATTTTGCCATGGTGAACCTGATCGCGGGTAGAGAAGTCGTCCCAGAGCTGGTGCAGCAGGACTTCACAGCGGAACGAGTTGCGGCGGAGGTCAAGCGTATTATCCCAGATCGAAAAGAGCGAGAGACAATGCTCGCCGGGTTGCGAGAAGTCAGAGAGTTGCTTCGCGGAAATGGCGAGGCTAGTGATCATCCTGTCGACAGGGCGGCCCGAGCGATATTGTCCTGGGCAGGCGCGCCAGTACAAGTGCCGGTCTGATCGGCGATATGGTTTTTGGATACGGTTTTTGGAAACCGGCGTAAATGGTTGTCCTACAGCATCTTTTGGACCGTGATTTTCATCTTACAATAGGGTTTGTAAACGATTTAAGGTTGTAAGCGCCTAGGAGACTCCCTAAATGTTTCATGCACCTTTGCGACGTGGCCACCACCGGGCTGCGTTCGTTCTTGGTCTGCTGCTACTCTCGCTACCGGTCTGGGCGGCGGAAAAAATACGGTTTCACGCCGATGATTATCAGATTGATGCGGTACTGAACCCGCACGACCACAAGATTGCGGCGCGCGTCCGGGTCAAGATCACAGCCCTCGACGATCTGAACATCGTCACTTTCCAATTGCACAACGATCTGCGCCTCGCGAAAGTCACGGATGCATCCGGCAAGCCCCTGACCGCCGACCGCATGCCGCAGGACTCAAGCGTGCGCGTGTCGCTGAAGAGCACGCTGCCGAAAGACCAGTCCACGACGTTGACGTTTGAGTACGAAGGGGTGCTCGATTCTGCGGATGACTCGCCGGTCCCCGGCCTGAAACTGAGTTCGATCAACGACGATACGACGTATCTGCTCTACGCCGGCGACTGGTTCCCCGTGAATGCTTACGGCATCGATCGCTTTACCGCTATCATCAACGTGACCGTGCCTGCACACATGATCGTGGTTGGCAGCGGCGCGGTGAGTATCTCGGACGCTCCCGCTCTGAAGGCATCAGCGGGCACGGGTCCCACCAAGGCTTTCTCACTCAAGTACGACAAGGCCAGCTTTCCGGGAACGATTGTCGCAGGCGATTTCGGTGACTACGCGAGCACCGAGGCCGGTATTGATCTTCACATCTACTTCAAACCAGCACACCAAGAGCTGGCTTCGGCTTACGCGGAGACCGCGGTCAAGGAATTCACGTATTTCATCACGCTTTACGGCGTCCCGCCTTCGAACGTTCTGCGGGTGGTCGAATTGCCGGACGACACGGTGCCTTCGGCATGGGCGCCAGAGTTTGCGGCACTTGCCTCACGAGGGATTACTCCAAAGACGAATTACCGACTCCTGGCAAATACGATTGCGCACCAGTGGTGGGGAGTTTCGGTGACTCCGGCAACCCGTGATGACTGGTGGCTGAACGATGGCTTCGCACGATATTCAGAAGCGCGCTATATCGAAAGTGCCGCCGGAACTGCCGGATTGCAGGAGTCGGTAAAAGACATGTCGGTGGGCGCTCTCTCTTATGACACGGTTCCGCTTTCGAGCGCGGGCAAGCTGGATCTGTTCTCGCCCGAGTTTCAGTCGCTGGTCACAGATAAGGGTGCGATGATTCTGCATATGCTGCGCTGGGTCATGGGAGATCAAAAGTATGACCAGGCCATGCGCGAATTCTCTGCCAACTTTGCCGGAAAGTCGGCCAAGCTGGAGGATTTCCGCAACATTGTTGAAAAGAACTACGGCGACAAGCTCACTTGGTTCTTCTCGCAATGGCTGGATTCGACCGGAGCGCCAGAATTCAAGACGAAGTACACGATCTACCGCTTGGGAAATAACAAAGGATTTCGATCGGTGGGGCAGATCGCGCAGGACCTGGATCTGTTCCGCATGCCGGTTGAGTTGAAGATTGATACGGATGGTAAGACCGAGACCAAGCGGATTGATGTAGCGGGAACTGATTCAGCGTTCAGCGTGGACACGTTTGGGCGGCCCCGACGGATCGCGATTGATCCGGATAACCACTTGCTAAAAAATTCCTCTGATACGCGGCTGCGAGCCGGAATTCAGCGTGGGCAGGCCCTGGTACAGCAGGGAGATATGGCGGGCGCCCTGTCGGAGTTTAACAAGGCATTAGACATCAACAAGAACAGCTCCCTGGCACATTACCGCGTAGCCGAAGTGTTCTTCTTGCAGCACAACTATCAGGCTTCTGCGAATGCTTACCGTGATTGCCTGAATGGCGATGGCGAGCCGCGATGGACAGAGGTGTGGAGTCACATCGGTCTCGGCAAAATATTCGACACCACCGGTCAGCGTGAACGCGCCACCAACGAGTATCGGCAGGCGCTGCAAACGAACGACAACACCCAAGGTGCGCTCGATGAGGCGCGGCGTTATCTGCAAAAGGCCTATGAACCGCCGAAGTCGAGCGGCGCGAACGGCATGCAGTAGCCGATTCCCATCAGAGAAGGCGGCGTCCAGGGCTCGGCCCGTCTGCGGCAGAATTCCGTCTACAATTGACTTGTGCCCGGCCAACCTAAGCTCAAACTGAAATGTCCGATCTGCAAGAAGCCTGTTGCCAAGTCTGCTGAAGACTTTCCTTTTTGCAGCGAGCGTTGCCGGTTGATTGATTTGGGAAAGTGGGCCAGCGGACAATACGTGGTCGCGTCACCGGCGCAAGATGCCGAGGACGGAGAGGTGAGGAATCATCCCGGAACCGACGACGAAGAGTGAGGCCGCGGAAGCAACCGAAAATCAGGTCACAACGACCCAGTCGCTTGCGCCGGCATGGGCGCGTTTGGTCGCCACGTTTTTCGGTGCGGGGCGAATACAGCCGGCTCCCGGGACTTGGGGATCGCTCGCGGCGATTCTGGTCTGGATAATCGCGTCGAAAGTGACTCCGGACAAATGGCAGCCGGAAGTACTGTCGGGCCTCATCGTGGTTGCCGTCGCGTTCGGAATCCCTGCAGCTACCCGAATCTGCAGAAGCTCAGGTATCAAGGACCCGCAGTTCGTCGTGATTGATGAAGTGGCCGGGCAGTGGATTACGCTTTTGCTTGCGCCGGTGACGTGGAAAAGCGTCGCTGTGGGCTTTATACTTTTTCGGGGGTTCGATATTGTAAAGCCCCCGCCGGTACGACAGCTGGAGAGACTACCGGAGGGGACCGGAATCATTGCGGACGATATTGCAGCCGGTATGTATGCGCTGGCAATTATGCAACTTCTGTTGCACTTCGGGTTTCTTCGATAGTTTCTTCGGGGCTGGAAGCATCTGATGACACTTTCCAATCGGCTTCTGGGTAAGAAAAACGTCAACGGACAACCGCGCATTGAGGCAGTCACTCCGGCGGCAGCTCTGCCTGGAGGCGAGGTCCGCATTCTGGGGAGCAGCCTACGTCCGCCAGAACTGCGACGGCCGCGGGTCCGCTTCGGTGACATCGAAGCTTCGGTAGTGATCAGTTCCGACGATTTCGTGATCGCTAAAGTTCCACTGGAAGCGGCATCGGGCCCGGTTGTGGTTTCAACCAATGGGCACTCGAGCAATTCGCAGCAAATCAAGGTTGCGACCACGATTGCCGAAAATCTGCATCCGGTCACGAACCCCGCCCTCGACGCCGAAGGGAACGTTTTCGTCACGTTCTCAGGTTCGCGCGGGGAAAAAGTGCCGGTCTCAATCTACAAGATTGATACCAACTACAGCGTGAAGCCGTTTCTTGTGGATGTGATGAATGCGACGGCGATTGCATTCGACCGCGCCGGACAGATGTATGTATCATCGCGCTTTGAGGGTGCCGTCTATAAAGTCGCTCCCAACGGGACCATGTCTTCCTACGCGGAGAGCATGGGTGTGGCAACAGGGATTGCATTCGACAAGGACGAGAATCTTTACGTAGGCGATCGCAGCGGAACCATTTTCAAGGTCGCTCGGGACCGTCAGATTTTTGTGTTTGCGACCATCGAGCCCAGCGTTTCTGCGTATCATCTGGCAATTGGCCCCAAGGGAGACCTGTTTGTTACCGGGCCCACAACCTCCAGCTTTGACGCCTTGTATAAGATTGATCCTCACGGAGCAGTTTCGGTGTTTTACCGCGGGCTGGGGCGACCGCAGGGCATGGCTTTCGACCGCGAAGGCAATCTGTATGTTGCGGCATCGCTATCGGGTAAACGCGGGATTGTGAAGATCGCACCCGACGGCAGCGCTTCCCTGGCTGTCGCCGGCTCCGGGCTGGTTGGATTGGCCTTCGCCCCAGGCAAATCCGCGATCCTTGCCACCACCAATTCCGTCCACCATTTGGCTTGGGACGTCCAAGGCCAGTCGTTGGTCGATTTCTCCTGACCACCCGCGACAAAAATAGATCGCGAAGGACACTAAGGACACTAAGGTTTGCGAAGGAAATTCCGCGCTCTTCCTTCGTGTCCTGTTAGCTGTAAGCTTCTAGCTACATACAAGCCGATTTGGCTAAAAGCTAACGGCTAAAGGCTGAGAGCTTTGGTTAATGATTTAGACTGCAAATGTGATTGCGGAAATCATCGCCATTGGTTCGGAGATGCTTACTCCGTTCCGTCAGGACACAAACTCGCTTTATCTGACCGCACAACTCAACAATCTTGGCGTTGAAATTGGGTTCAAGACCATTGTCGGCGATAGTCTCAAGGACATTGTGCGCGTCACCACGGCAGCGCTGTCGCGTGCGGACATCCTTCTGTTGAGCGGTGGATTGGGTCCGACCGAAGATGATCTGACTCGCGAGGCCGTAGCCGAAACTCTGGGCTTGCAGCTGCGCCGGGACCCGGCAGTGGTGAGCGCCATCGAAAGACGGTTCGCCGAACATGGCTGGAAAATGTCCGCCAACAACGTCAAACAAAGCGACGTAATCGCCGGCGCTGCCGTCTTGATGAACGCGAATGGCACCGCCCCGGGACAGTGGATCAGCGGAAAATCAGATGGAAAAGAGAAGATTGTCATTCTGCTGCCCGGCCCCCCTCACGAATTGAAGGCGCTTTTCGAGAGCTCGGTACTGGAAAGGCTGCGTGCGAAAGTCCCTCCACAGTTTTTAGCGAGCCGCATTTTGAAGATCACGGGCATGGGGGAGTCGGCTTGCGACGCCCGCGTTGCGCCAATTTATAAGCGCTTTACAGATGTGGACACGACAATTCTGGCGGGTGCAGGCGAAATTCAGTTGCATGTGAAAACTCGCGGGCCAACCGCAGAGGCCGCCGAACGTCGCTTGGATGAGATTGTTGAGAAGCTCGAAGCAGAACTGGGTGATTGCGTCTTTTCCGACAACGGCGATTCGCTGGAGCAAATCGTCAGCTATTTTTTGCAGATGCGGAGCGCCACGTTGGCGGTTGCGGAATCGTGCACCGGAGGCCTAGTGGCCGAGCGGCTTACCTCAGTGAGCGGCAGTTCGCGATATTTTGTTGGCGGCGTCGTTGCATATTCTAATGAGCTGAAAACAGAACTTGCTGACGTGCCACAGGATTTATTGGATGTGTATGGGGCGGTCAGCGAGCAAGTGGCGCGGGCGTTGGCAGAAGGAATCCGAAAGCGCTGCGGAACGACTCTTGGCGTGGGGGTAACCGGAGTTGCAGGTCCCACCGGCGGAACCGCGGAGAAACCCGTTGGACTGGTGTTTCATGCTTTGGCGTCTGAGTCTGGGATGGAAGTAATAAGGCGAAATTTCCCCGGCGACCGCGCGCGCATTCGATGGTTTGCCTCGCAGCAGGCACTGGATATGGTGAGAAGGAAGTTGATGTAAGGATTGAATCATTAAATCATCGGGACATTGAATCATTGAGAATCATTCGGCTCAAGCTTAACTTTGCGATGTTTTGAGAATCCTTCGTACTTGCGCTCCAAAGCCTTTAAACGCAGAGGGCGCAGAGATTATCCCGAGTGCACCGGAAAAGCGATGTTGGCACTGACACTCAGGGTTTTCAATGATTCAATCTCCCGATGATTCAATGATTCAATTCCCCGTATAATCTCCTGTTTGTCTCGCCATGACTTTTCAGACCCTGGAACTTGCGTACGACGTCGGCGTGGCTACAGTTACGTTGAAACGTCCGGAGAAGCGCAACGCGCTCAGCATCCAGTTGCTGAATGAGTTGCTGGTGGTGCTGGATGAGATCGAGAAATCAGATGGGCAGGTGTTAATTCTTACCGGAGCTGGCAAGGCTTTCTGTGCCGGCATGGACCTGGATGAGCTGAAGACTCTTACTGAAAAGTCTCACGACGAGAATGTTGAGGACTCCCGAAGGATGGCTCAGATTTTCCGGCGGCTTTATGACTTCCCCAAGCCCACCATTGCTGCCGTGAACGGGGCGGCCATTGCAGGAGGCACGGGGCTGGCCACGATGTGCGACTTCACCCTAGCTACTCCCGATGCCAAGTTCGGCTATACCGAGGTAAGAATCGGGTTTGTGCCGGCAATTGTCTCTTCGATCCTGGTATGGCAAGTCGGGCATAAGATCGCTCGGGATCTTCTTCTAACTGGGAGAATCTTCGAAGCAGTCGAGGGACATCGCTTGGGACTGGTCAATGAAGTGGTTCCGGCGGAGCAACTGATGGGGCGGGCCCGCGAACTCGCGGCGCGGCTGATGGAAAACAGTCCAGCGTCTCTGCGGATGACGAAAAAGCTGATCAACAGCTACATCGCCGACGCGCTGGATAGGCAAATTGAGAGCGCAGTGCAGGAGAATGCCGCAATCCGTCAGACGCAGGATTTTCAGGAAGGCGTAGGTTCATTCCTCGAAAAGCGAAAACCGCGCTGGAGTGGACATTGATCGGGCGCGTTTCGGAAGTTCGCCTCCGCGTGCGCTATGCTGAAACCGACCAGATGGGAGTGGTCTATCATGCGAACTATTTCATCTGGTTTGAGGTCGGCCGCGTCGAGTTGCTGAGGCAACTAGGATTCTCGTATCGCGACATGGAGCAGAATGACGGCTGCTTCATTGCGGTGGTGGACGCGCGTTGCCGCTATAAGGCTCCGGCGCGCTACGACGACGAAGTCATGGTGCGTACGCATTTAAAGAATGTGCGCGAATCGCTGGTTCATTTTGGATACGAATTAGTTCGCGTGAGTGATGGTGTGCTGCTTGCTGAAGGCGAGACAACACACATCGTCACCGACGCGGAGTTGAAAACGCGGACGATGCCGGAAAAGCACATGGCCCTCTTTCGGGAGGCCTCTGGAAAGACGGGCTAACCACAGAAAGAGCTTTTAACCGCAGAGAACGCCGAGGACGCGCAAAGGTCGCAGAGAACAGCACAAAGGCAAGAGCCAACAGCTACTTCCATGAAAGCACTTCACATTAACGGGAACGATCTCACGCTCGAGGCCGTGCGCGAAATCGCTGTTCAGAGGCGAAGTGTGCTCTTGGCACCGGAGGCGCGCGAGGGCGTGAACAGGGCGCGCGCCGTGGTCGATGCGTTGGTCGCGAACAATCAGTTGTCCTACGCGATCACCACTGGGGTTGGCAAGCTCAGCGACGTACGCATCGCCGGGGATCAGATTCGGGAATTACAGGTCAATCTGGTGCGTTCGCATGCGGTAGGCGTCGGTGATCCTCTTTCGGCAGGCGAAACGCGCGCAATGATGCTGTTGCGCGCCAATTCGCTGGCCAAGGGATACTCTGGGATCCGGGCGTTGGTAATCGATCAGCTGTGCGAGATGCTTGATCGAAGGGTCACACCGTTTGTCCCTTCGCAAGGTAGCGTTGGCGCAAGCGGCGATTTAGCGCCGTTGGCACACCTGGCGCTGGCCTTAATTGGTGAAGGCGAGTGTCTGGATGAGAACGGCAAGCGGATTCCGTCGGCGGACGCGTTACGCGCTGCTCAGATCAGGCCACTGGTATTGGAAGCAAAAGAGGCAGTCTCGCTGATTAACGGCACTCAGGCGATGCTCGCGGTTGGAACGCTGGCGCTGCTTGCGGCGGAAACGCTCGCAGACTCAGCCGACGTGATTGGCTCGATGACCCTGGATGCTCTGCGCGGAACGGACGTCGCGTTTGATGACCGCATTCACCGCGTACGTCCACATGCGGGACAGCTTCAATCGGCAGCAAATCTGCGAAGAATGCTTGAGGGTAGCCAGATTCGCGAATCGCATCGTGATTGCGGCCGGGTGCAAGATGCCTACTCGCTGCGATGCATCCCACAGGTGCACGGCGCGGTGCGTGACACGCTTGCGAATTGCCGAGCAGTTTTCGAAACAGAGGCGAACTCGGCGGTGGACAATCCACTGGTATTCGTTGGCAATGGTCATGTGGGGACAGCCGCCTCGTCTGTCTATGCGGAGAAGAGTTCCCCGAGCCATCACGCTGAAGTTCTCTCTGGGGGCAACTTCCACGGTGAGCCGATCGCATTCGCACTGGACTTCCTGGCGATCGCTCTCAGCGCCCTGGCCGGCATCTCCGAACGGAGAATCGAGCGATTGGTCAATCCCGCGCTCAACGAAGGTTTACCGCCGTTTCTTGCGTCGGGAGCGGGCTTGAACTCCGGGTTCATGATGCCGCAGGTTACGGCGGCAGCTTTGGTCAGCGAAAACAAAGTGCTCGCGCACCCCGCCTCGGTGGATTCCATCACAACGTCCGGGAACAAAGAGGATTACGTTTCCATGGGAATGACGGCGGCACTGAAGCTGCGCCGTATCGTCGAGAACACGCGAAACGTTCTGGCAATCGAGACCATCGCGGCGGCCCAGGCGCTGGACTTTGTCGCGCCGCTGAAAACGGGCAGACGTGGACAGAAGGCGTATGAGGCAATCCGCTCGGTGTGCCCTGCGATGGAAAAGGACCGCGTGATGTATGGGGACTTCGCGAAAGTCGCCGACATCATCGCGAAAGGCCAAATAGCGGCGTCACTGGTTTGACTTTGAGTTGCACGCCGATTCCAAACCAGCCAAAATACTCCAGCTTTCCTTATCAGTCATGAGATCCAGTTACAGGTTCTTTCTTTGGGCATTCGTTGCCTTTCTCGCCGTTTCAAGTCTGGCCACCATCGCTCTCCATCGCGGTGAGCAGATCAACGCGCTTTGGCTAGTCACGGCTGCGGTTTGTACTTACGCGCTGGGCTATCGCTTCTATGGCAAGTTCATCGCGACCAAAGTCCTTGGGCTCGATCCGCAGCGCGCGACTCCTGCCGAACGCCTGGAAAACGGGCGCGATTTCGTTCCGACCAACAAGTGGGTTGTCTTCGGGCATCACTTTGCTGCGATCGCTGGGCCGGGGCCGCTGGTGGGGCCAGTTCTCGCGGCGCAATTCGGTTATCTTCCCGGAACTCTGTGGATTCTGGTCGGCGCCGTTTTCGGCGGATGTGTTCAGGATTTCGTCGTCCTGCTATTTTCTGTGCGGCGCGATGGCAAATCGCTCACCGAAATGGCAAAGGATGAGATTGGGCGTGTGGGCGGATTTGTCGCGTATGCGTCGGTCATTTCGATTCTGGTGATCTTGTTGGCGGTCTGTGCCCTGATCGTGGTCAATGCGCTGAAGCAAAGTCCATGGGGCGCATTCACCATCGCAATGACGATCCCTATCGCGGTGTTGATGGGCGTCTATTTGCGAAGGCTACGGCCGGGTCGCGTGCTGGAAACGTCCGCAATTGGCTTCGTCCTAGTGCTGGCTGCAATATGGGGCGGACAATGGGCGTCGCAAACACCCACAGTTGCGAAATACTTCACACTCAGCGCGTCGGCGCTGGCGATTGCCATCATCGCTTATGGATTTGCCGCGTCCGCGCTGCCAGTATGGCTGCTCCTCGCGCCGCGTGATTACTTAAGCACATTTGTAAAGCTCGGCACGATTGGATTGTTGGCGGTGGGAATTGTCGTCATGCATCCCACACTGCATATGCCTGCGTTGACTCGATTCATAGACGGCACGGGGCCGGTATTTGCAGGAAAACTCTTTCCGTTTGCCTTTATCACCATCGCGTGTGGAGCTATTAGCGGCTTTCACTCCCTGATTTCGAGCGGCACGACTCCGAAACTAATACGGCGTGAGACTGAAATCCGATTGGTCGGATATGGCGCGATGCTATGCGAATCCCTGGTTGCGATCATGGCGACGGTGGCCGCGTGTGTGCTCGAACCGGGAACTTACTTCGCGATTAACAGCCCGGCCGGAATTGTCGGACAGTCAGCGGAGAAAGCTGTTGGCGTAATCAGTGGCTGGGGTTTCAATGTCACTGCCGGCTCCATGCAGGCGCTGGCGCAGAGCGTGGGCGAGCAAACGTTGTTCAACCGCACCGGTGGCGCTCCAGCGTTCGCGGTCGGGATGGCGCATATTTTTTCGAACAGCTTGGGCGGACAAGCAGTCATGGCGCTCTGGTATCACTTTGCTCTGATGTTTGAGGCTCTATTCATTCTTACGGTACTCGATGCAGGAACGCGCGTTGGCCGCTTCATGATTCAGGATGCGCTTGGACACATCTGGAAGCCGCTAGGAAGGACGAGTTGGTATCCATCAATTCTTTCTCCCAGCGCGCTGATAGTAGCCGCATGGGGATATTTTCTGTGGCAAGGAGTGCGCGATCCGCTGGGCGGGATTAATTCGTTGTGGCCGCTTTTTGGGATTGCGAATCAGCTGCTCGCGGCCGTTGCGCTGTGCGTCGCGACCACAATCATCATCAAGATGCATCACG
>QHZR01000225.1 GCA_003224755.1 Acidobacteriota bacterium | reverse complement strand
GCCAGGACCGTGTTGAAAGCAGCAAACCTCATCGGCTTCATTTCATGTTCAAAAAAGACTAGCCTTAGGTGCGCGCCGCAGCTTCTTCAAGAGAGCCTGACCGGGTTGCAGCCAGCGGCAGGCGCAATCTGAATGTAGTGCCTTTGCCATCTCCGGATTCGAAATCCACTGATCCGTAGTGCCACTGCATAATCTGGTACGTCTGCGCCAGCCCAATTCCGCTTCCGGTTTTCTTGGTCGTGAAATACAGTTCGAAAATCTTGTCCTGAATCTCGGACGGAATGCCGGCGCCCTGGTCGCGAATTTCAGTAACAACCATGTCGTCCTCTCGGAAGGCCGTAAGAGTCAGGGTCCCGCCGTTAGGCATCGCCTGAACACCGTTGAGCACCACGTTGAGCATCGCCTGTTTGATGAAGTCCACGTCAATCTTGACCGGGACTGCTTCCGCCGGCAGTTCGTGGACCAGTTTAACTCCGTGCTGCTCCGCATCGGGCGTCGCCAACAGGGAGACTTCGTCGAGGACCAGCCGTAAGTCGGTTTCTTCCAGACGTAGATCACGCGGCCGCGTAAAATCCACCAGAATCTGCACCACGCGGTCGAGACGATGGACTTCGCTGTCGATGATATCCACGTGGCGACTGGTATCCGGATCCACCTGCTGCAACTTGTTTCGCAGTAGCTGAAGGTGAAGCACGATCGCGTTGATCGGATTCTTCACTTCGTGAGCAACGCCGCGAGTCACGCGCCCACTGGCCGAGATGCGCCGGGACAACTCGATTTCGTCTTCGATGCGCCGCGCCGATTCGGCATCTCGCATCGTCAGCAATGCTCCTATTTGCGTTCCCTTTTCCTGAATGAAATCCAGTGACACATGAACCCTACGGCCATTGGAAGCTTCGATCTCGCGGGCCTCGACATTGTGATGCAGACGAAAGGCATCGAGCATCAGTCCGCCGAGAGCAGACTCCGCCGAGAAAATTTCTTTCACCGTGCGTCCCAGCAGTTCGCTGCGCGACCGGCCGAGAAACCCTTCGATTGCGGCACTCACGAGCACTACGCGCGAATCGCGCGTGAACAACATCAGACCATCTTGCAGGCTAGCCATGATCTGGTCCACGTTGCTCTTCAGGGCGGAGAAAATTTCGCGAGCATCGCGCATCTGTTTTCCCAAATGCGCAATCTTGAGACTCACCTTCCCGTATTCATCGGCGCCGACGGCTGGGCCGGTCAACTCCGTTCCATTGCTCTCAGCCATTCGGTCGAGACTGCGGTTGATATGTTCCAGGGGACCCAGAGCGAGGTTGGAAAGCAGGGCGGCAAGGACCAGCGAACACAAGACCGCAATGCCCGAAAGCGACAGCTGACGCTGCAGCCGCGGCGTGAGTTCGTTGCGCAGAAAGACGGTAGAAACGCCGACGTGAATACTGCCAAACGGCTGCCCGTTCAACATGAGCGGCAAGTGCACATCGTAGATAGTCGGCGGATTGTAAACCATGCGCAGTTTTCGCCGGAAACCCGCCTGTTGCAGCTGCGAAAAGTCTGGCCGATCTGCAATCTTCTTCCCAATCAAATTGGGATCAGTATCAAGAATCGCCTTGCCGTCAGAGTCCAGCACAGCCGCGTCATAGATCGTGGGATAACTCCCGACGACCGAATCCAGCACTGTGTTGAGGTCGCGGTCAGTTCCTAGGTAGTAAGCGACACCTCGGCGTACGGCTTCCGGGTTGGTGGTATCCACGCGCGTGCTACTTAGATCCGGGGCAGCATTGGTTGCTAAATAGGCGATTTGGGCAGCGACGTTTGTGGCGGTGTCATGTGTGGTGTTGATCCCTTGACGCAGAATCTGCGTAATGTAGATGTAAGAGGCTCCGGAGACCAGCGCCGCCACCATAAAGGTGATCGCCAGTACGATTTGGGTCCTGCGGCGCATGAAAATCAGTTTTTGGCTCTTGGCTCTTGCCTTCCGAGTGTCGGCGATCTGCGGCCGTTACTCAACGGTCCTACTTGAGACTCAAAACACTTACGGCTCGGCCACCCCTTCGGCTTCTTCCCTTTCGGCACGAGCACCGTCAGCGCTGGCGTTCCCATATTCCTTCAGCTTGTTATGCAAGGTTTTCAAGCTGATCCCGAGGATTTCGGCGGCGCGGGTCTTATTATTGTTGGTGGACTCGAGCGTCTTAATAATAAGTAGCCGCTCAGCCTCCCCCACGGTTGTTCCAACTCCGACTCGAATTGAATCTGCGTCATCTGCCGAAGGACGCACCGGGGCATGACCGAACCCGGGAGGCAGATGTTTAGTCTCAATGACCGCGCCTTCGCAAACAATTACTGCCCGCTCCAGTGTATTGCGAAGTTCGCGGACATTGCCGGGCCAACTGTAGTTCTTGAAGGCGTTGAGAACGGCTTCGCTCACCGTCGCGACTCGTCGGCTGTGCTTGGAACTCATTTCCGCCAACAATGACTGCACCAGGTCCGGAATATCCTCGCGATGTTCTCGCAAAGGTGGCATGTGAATGTTGAACACATTTAAGCGATAGTAGAGATCGTTGCGCAGTTCGCCGTGCGCGACCGCATCTTCAGGGACTTTATTGGTCGCGGCCAGCACCCGCACATCCACGGTGGTTTCGACTTTGCTGCCCAGGCGGCGCAACTTGCGGTCTTCCAGGACGCGCAGCAGTTTGGCTTGCGTGGCGATGGGCATTTCGCCAATCTCATCGAGCAGAAGGGTGCCGCCTTCGGCCAACTCAAAACATCCCGTACGGCGTTCCAGGGCTCCCGTAAACGCGCCCTTCTCGTGTCCGAAAATTTCGCTTTCGATCAGAGTCTCGGGAATAGCGGCGCAGTTAATGGCGACAAAGGCCCGCGACCGGCGCGGGCTCAGCTCGTGAATTGTACGCGCCACGAGTTCTTTGCCGGTTCCACTGGCGCCAGTAATCAGCACTGAAGCTGTACTCGGCGCCACCATCTCCGTCAGCCGGAAGATCTCCTGCATCTTCTTTGACGGACCGACCAGCGATCCCAGCGAACCGGCATCCCGAAGTTTTCTGCGCGTGGCCTCGAGTTCAACCCTCGCTCCGAGCAGAGCGGTCGCATTCTGCAAAATGGTGCGCAAACGGCTGGTATCGATCGGCTTGGTTACGTAGTCGTAAGCCCCAATGCGCATTGCCTGAACCGCACTGTCGATGGTCCCTTGGGCGGTCACCACGATCACGGCAATAGTTTGGCTGTCGCCGGCAATTCTCTCCAGTAATTCCAGGCCGCTAAGCCGGGGCATTTTTAAATCGGTAATGACGATCGATGGTGACCAAGCCAAAACCTTTTCGTGGCCCTCCTGGCCATCGCGGGCGGTTTCAGCGGAGTATCCCCAGGAAGAAACCAGTTCGGCGAGACCGGTGCGCTCGTTTTCTTCGTCCTCTACGATCAGTACCTTTTCATTATTCATGACCAGCACTCATTATTCAGGGATGCTCCGCCCGCCGCAAGGGGCTGACGCGTTCAAATGTGCGCTAATTTAGTATGGATGCACGAAATCATGCCCGAAACGCCACTATGGGGAGCCCAGGACCAGGCTGCGCGCCTGGCGGAATTGACTGCCGGGACGGAAGACCGCGCCAAAGAGCTTCCGTTGCGCCGAGATGTCCGCTCGCTGGGGACGCTTCTGGGACGGGTGCTTGTGGCACAGGCGGGCGAACCACTTTTCAAGACGGTGGAGCAACTACGCCGGCTGCTGATTCAATCGCGAGCGCGCTCGGCCGGCTCTCAGTCCGACACTCCTGAAATGCAGGAGGCGCGGGCGATCGTGCAGAAGCTGAGCATCCAAGAGGCTTACTGGGTCACGAAGGCGTTTGCAATTTATTTCGAACTCGCAAACCTGGCGGAGACCAACCACCGCAAACGCCGACGCCGCGCCGCGAAGCTGTATCCCAATCAGCCGCCGCTTCCGGGTTCTTTCCGGGGGACGATTGCCAGGTTACGAGACTCGGGAATGATCGCCGATCAGGCGCTGGCCGCATTGTGTCAAATTAGAGTTATTCCGGTTTTCACCGCGCACCCCACCGAAGCTGCTCGCCGTACGGTATTGCTGAAGCGCCGCCGCATTGCGAAAGAGCTGCATCGCCTTGATCGTTTGCCCCTGCCTGACTCCGAAGCGCGGCTGCTCGAAGAGGAGATCGCAGCCGAGATCACCGCGCTTTGGCAGACTGATGAAGTGCGAGTGCAGCGGCCGCAGGTCACCGATGAAATCCGCATGGGGCTCGATCACTATCCGATGTCGATATTTGAGAGTTTGCCGCGCGTGTACGACGAAATTCGGGACACTTTCCGCGAAGTCTATCGCATGAACTTGACTGCAGAACAGATACCGGAGGTGCTGTCATTCGGCTCATGGATTGGCGGCGATCGCGATGGCAACCCATTCGTGACCGCAGAGAGCACGAATGAAGCTCTGGAACGGGCGCGCAACACTATTTTGGGTCACTACATCTCTGAGATCCAGCGTGCAATCGAACAACTAAGCTCCTCGTGCCGCCAGATGCCGGTTTCGAGTGAAATGGAAGAAAAACTGAATCAGTACGCAAATCGAATGGGCGACGAACCTGCGCGCCTCGGCCGAGTCTCAGGTACGGAACGCTACCGTCAGCTTTTGAGCTACATTCTCGCGAAGCTCCGCAAGACGCAAACAGAAAGCATTGCCAGCGAGTCCTACCGTTCAGCGCAAGAATTCGAAGCTGATCTCGAGCTTCTGTACGCAAGCCTCGAACAGAATCGCGGAGAGAATCTCGCCGCGCTAGTGCTCGATCCGTTGTTGCGAAAAGTACGGACCTTCGGTTTTCATCTGGCGACGCTCGACATTCGGCAACATGCTTCTGCCCACAAACAGGCCTTAGCGGAAGTATCGAGTTCCTCGCACGCCGCCGGCGCAGAAGGGCCCGCGGTTGGGCTTGCGCCTGCTCCTTCCTCCATTACTGAGAACGTTCTGCAAACGTTTCGCAGCATCGCTAAATGGAAGAAGGCATTCCCTGCATTGGCGATTCGCAATTACGTAATCAGCGGAACTGAATCTGAGGACGACATTTACGCAGTCCTCAAACTTGCGGAGACGTGCGCCGTCGAGCCTCGGGGGTCCGACGCCGATCCCGGACTGATGCCGGTTCCTTTGTTCGAATCTATTCAGTCATTGCGGAATTCCAACGGGATCATGGAACGGGTCTGGAGCAATTCGGCTTACCGCAAATTGCTGGATTCGTGGTCTGGCTGGCAGGAAGTAATGCTCGGCTATTCCGATTCCAATAAGGACGGCGGAATGCTTACCAGCATTTGGGAGCTCTACAAAGCACACCGGGGACTGCATCAGGCGGCGCGCAAGCACGACGTAAAGCTGAGGCTATTTCACGGCCGCGGAGGAACCGTTGGCCGAGGAGGCGGTCCAACCCATGCCGCAATTCTGGCACAGCCCGTGGGCGATTTTTCAGGCGAGATTCGGATCACTGAGCAAGGCGAGGTGCTGAACTGGAAATACTCCGATCCCGTGCTCGCGGAATGGAACCTGGAGATTATGGTGGCTGCATCGCTGGATGCGCTTACGCGGTCCGATAATTCCAGGGTCGCGCCAGACGAACGCTGGGCCGGGATCATGGAGCAGATGTCACAAGAGGCGTTCGCCTACTATCGGAAGAATATCGCCGAGAACCCAGACGTCTTGGTTTATTTCGAGCAAGCCACTCCGGTTAACGAACTGGAACATGCACAAATCGGATCCCGTCCGGCGCGCCGATCGCATGGGCGGCGACTAGACGATCTGCGCGCCATACCGTGGGTGTTCGGGTGGATGCAGAGCCGTCACGCACTGCCGGCGTGGTTCGGAGTTGGATATGCGCTGGAACGTTTTGCCGCCCAGGGAAAGCAAGCGGAACAGCAATTGCGCGACATGGTCGCCGATTTCCCATTGTTCAACGACTTAATCCGTAACGTTGAGCTTGCGATGGCCAAGGCTGATTTTGCCATCGCCCGCGTTTATGCCTCGCTGGTGACGGACCATAATTTGCGCGAGCGTGTCTGGAAAACTATCGCGGAAGAATTTGAACGCACGCACCGCATGCTTCTTCGCGTGAAAGATCAAGAGAGGCTTCTCGAAAAAAATTCCGTATTGTCACGTTCAATTCGCCTGAGAAATCCGTATGTGGATCCGATGAGCCTGATCCAGGTGGATCTGCTGCGCAGAAAAAAACTAGGTGATAACACTGAGACGCTGAACTACGCGCTGGGAGCCACAATCAACGGGATCGCGGCCGGACTCCACAATACTGGCTAACTGCCTTTTTTCGCGGCAAATAGAGCA
>QHZR01000224.1 GCA_003224755.1 Acidobacteriota bacterium | reverse complement strand
TTCGCGAATGATCTCGGGCATGCTCATGCGCAGCGCCGCGGACATGTTTTGCAGGGCCATTTCCACCTGGCGATCACGGTGTTTCAACAGATCCACCACATGCCGGGCGAGTTGCGATACGTCTCCCGCCGGAAAGAAATCGATTGCCAGTCCTTCTTCTTCCGCGAGCCTTTTACAGTCCGCGATATCGGACGAAATGATGGGTACTCCGTAGGTGGATGCCAGGTGAGCAATCCCACTCGACCCCGCCGATGAGGTATATGGCAGCACCGTAAGCGACGAACGCTGAAACAACTGCGGAATGTCTTCTTCTTCGACATATCCCGCAAAATGAATGTCCGAGCGCGCTCCAATCTTGTTTTGGATTGAGCGCAGGTATCCAGGTGTCTTGGGATGGTCAGTACCGGCGATTACCAGCCGCGCCTCCGGAACTTCCTTGATCACCATGTCGAACGCCTGCAAGATAGGTTCCAGGCGCTTATACGTTCCCCACTTGCCGAATGCCAGGATGCGGTGTTCAGGATTGCCGCGCTGCGCGAAGTCCGGATACTCGGGCCTTGAGGCGAAGCTGCCGTGCCGTCTCACATAAACTGAGCCTCGGCCATATTTCTCTATCAGTACATTCCGATACGCGGGCATGGTCACCGACACAGAATCTGCAAACAACAGAATTTGGGTTGCAATGAATCCTCCGACGCGGTAGAGCGATGGAAAGCGGATCCCGGCGTCTTTCAAGTCCACGGTTTCCATCAATTGGTGCAGTGTCACATGTGTGTAAGGCCCCTTCATACGCGTGAAGGATGGAATCGTAATTCCTGTAAATGCAGCCAGCGCCGTGCCTCCGAAGCTGGCGAAGCCCAGATTGAACCAAACCACATCAGGACGCTCGCGGCCAACCGCTTCGAGCACTCGCCATGGATTGCGCAGGCTGTTGAACTTCCAGCAACGAACTACTTTGAAGCCTTCGAGTTCAGGTTGCGTTGAGGAATGATCGTCGCCCAGAATCGTAAGGTCGATTTCCGGAATGCGCCGAAGCTCGCTCGCGATATGAAAGCCGTATTCGTTGAGCGCGTCACGACTGGGCGGAAATGATGTTACCAGGCATATTTTCATCGTTGGCCTGGCCCGAAGAGTGCATGGCGAGAAAGTTTTCCCAAGAGGTTGAAATACGCGAGCGCGACTTTGAAGTCCGCCTTACTTTTCCCTGCATGGCGGGTCCCGAAGTGGAATGGCACCTCGATGGGCCGCCGCACCCGTGCGCGCACCAGAATTTCCAGAAGAATCTTAAAACCTTCCGGCTGCAAATCGAGCCCTTCAATACACTCACGCCGCACCACGAAGAAACCCGAAAGCGGATCTCGAATGCGCATATCCTTTTTCTGCAATGGGGCCGTTGCCAGAGTTCCCGCACGCGAGATGAATGCGCGCAATCGGTTCCAATCTCCCAACCCGTTGTTTTCATTACTGACGTAGCGGCTGGCGATGGCGATGTCGTTTCCATTCATCACCGGCTCCAGCAATCGTGGCAAGACTTCCGGCGGATGTTGCAAGTCGGCGTCAATCACGCCGAGAAGGTTTGCGTCAGTCTGCGCCCATCCGTACATCACGGCACCCGCTAGCCCGCGTTTTCCTTGCCGAGTGAAAACCCGCACTCGTGGATCACGTCTGCCATACTCGCGCGCCACTTCCGCGGTCCCATCCTTGCTATCGTCGTCAACCACGATAATTTCGTAGCCAATTGGCGCCGTTAACAGGACGTCGTGGAGGCTCTCGAGCAGCGTGCCGATGTTTCCTGCTTCGTTGAGGGTCGGGATCGCTAAACCTAGTTTGAATGCTAAACAGTCACTCATTGAAAGGTCCTGGGATTTTGAACGCGCTACTTGGATGTTTTTGAGACGAAAGGCGTTGGTCGTCTTGCCAATCAAAAAACGTCGCTAAGGCCTGCGACAGCATTTGCGAGACGGAATATTTTCTAGTGCGTGAGGCGCAGCTTTATGCCAGCACTTCCGAATCAACTTCGGTCGGAGGAGTGGGCGCGGGAGTAGCCCTAGTGAAGTGATCAACAACCGTCAGATGCACATTTTCTGTACTGGCACCGGGTACAACCTGAAGTCCGGCGAGGCGGCTCAACTGAAGGTATGAGTTGCGATACTGACGCATGAAATCGAGCGGATACTCTGGCTTACGCGCCCGAGCGTCTTCCGGTTCAGCGTCGAGGACATATCCTAGGTCGGGTTTAGGAGTGAAGCGCAGCAACATTCTGGCATATGCACGAGTGAGCCAATGCTGCATGGGAAGCGCGGCGAGCTGATCGTAGATGTAGCGATCGAAGATGATTACGCCGCCGATTTCGGTGCGCGCCTTTTGAACGGTGCGCCGAAGGCTGATCAGGTCCAGCACATAAAGGATCGATCTCCCGAGAAGTAGAGGACCAGCCTGGGCATTCTTGTCGTTTCGTTTAGCCGGACGTCCAAGCGCTCCATCGCCAGAATCACTCTGTAACACTGCGCGGCTGAAGTTTGAGCGCGCTCTCCGGAATAATGCGACATCATCCCATAGGCTCAAATTATGCGCAGGGATTCCGGCTTGCGCCAGATAACTGCTCAATTTTTCTATCTGTGTACTCTTGCCGGCGCCGTCAATTCCTGAGAATGTGATTACAAATGATTTCAAATGACCGCCTCAACCGAAGTTACGCGAAGTAAAACTTTAATGGCCCGAGCCAGGTACCCGGCCCGGACTGGCTGCTGAAAGCGCTGCCACAGTTCCCAGCGCCGCCCCGGCACCGGCGATAAACCCGAATTTGATTAACCACGAACGAATTTGCCGTTGCTTTGGCGGCGCGATCGCAACCCCGGCGGGTTTCGATGCCGCCCCGCCGCTGACCTGAACCGGCGGCGCAACTGCCGTCCCGCTCGGCTGCGACTGTTGCCCGCTCTGCGCACTCGATCTGGTCGAACCCCCTTGCGTTCCACCACTCGATTGTGAATTCACCGCACCCGGACTGTCTGGAAGATCCAGGGGTGGCGTACTCGAATTCTGCGCGGAAGCCGCTGGCTGGTTCCGAGCAGGCGCGTCCTGCGCCAGCACTGGCATTCCCGCACCGCCGATCGCCAGCATCAAGCCAAAGCCTACAGCTCGCGATAAGGTTTGATTCATACGCCCTCCGCAATGCTCACGCCGCGACCGGCTGCGGCTGTGCAGCTTGTCCCGATGGCGCCGGTTCGGTCTCGGCCACCGGTTCGGGCACAAGCACAGTTTGGCTGTCTTCTGCGTGGACAGCCGGGAACTTCTGGAATAGGTGGTTCATGCGCGTTAGCTCCAGCATGGCTGCCGCTTCTGGAGAAATTCCTCCAATCTCGAGCGAGCCATCCTGCTTCGCCACTTCTTCCATGCAAGTCAATAGCCCTTCGAGCCCTGTCAAATCGATTTTCTTCACGCGAGACAAATCCACAATTACGCTGGGCCTGTCACTCGTCAATTTATTCTTCAGTTCCCGCCTGAGTTTTCGTGCCTCCTTTGCGCCGAAAACTTCTGGTACTTTGATCATGATTGCGCACGGAATATCCATTTCATCTTCCCTTGATTCCCTAAATCTGCGAGGACCTAAAATCCAGGCATATTGTGACTAGCTCGTAGCGCCTTTGTAAGATGCCGACTTTCGACTACAGGTTGACGAGCCATGAACTTGTTACTCCGCATTGCCACGTCCGAAGGCCGCTGCCCGGGATAGCGTCGCGAGTCTTGTTGTGCCGACCAGGCGTTCATCGTCAATCTGCACCTCGACATTGCGATCAAGATGGAACAGTTTCTTTGGGCTGACCACTGAGCGCTCCACATTCAATCCAACTCCCACGTAAACGCCTTGCAAGACGCAGGATTGGTCCACATTTGTGCCGTAATCAACTTCACAGTCCCGCTCGATGGAACTGGATCCGGTTATGCTGCAACCATCTGCAACGCGTGACCCTTCACCGATGAAGGCTGGTCCACAGACCGAAACCGACGGGTCCAGTTGCGCTCCGGCACCTATCCAAACTCCAGGAGATACCTGATTTCCTACCGGCTGCAGACCGCATCTGCCTGCCAGCCCGTCTTCCACCAACGTGCGCAAATCCTGTGGCTGGTTGAGGGGGTTGACATAGCCGTCATAAAAAAAACGCTCCTGTTCGGATATGAATGTGCTCAACACCTTTCTATAAGGTCCATCGGTACCTCGCAGGCACTCGGCATTTACCAGCGCCAAATCGAGTGCGCCGGCTGGCCCATAAGCTTGAGTGAGGGTGCTCCCGCGTTGCAAGTGAAAACGCAGAAAGCCCTCGTAGTCAAGATCTGAGTAGGAACCGATTCGCATCAACAACAACTGCTCCGCACCCTCCTGCAGGTGTCGAGCCACCGCGCTCTCCCAGGCGGTGATGAAGTTGGTTGATTTAGCGGAGCGGGCAGGCAGAAGACTGGTTGAAGCCGGAGTCTCAGAAATAGTCCTGATTGATACCGAATCGAACTGGCGCAGTTTCGCAGTCCCGCGCTCCAGCAGGTTTTGCCCGAGGATATCCAGATAGGCCCGCGAGGTACCGGTTAGAAATCCGCGTCCATTCCGCGAGTATCTACGGACGAAAGAAGTATCATCCCTCTGACGGTCCCCCGCCAGGCTTACGATTGCTCCGATGTGCACTCTAGTCCCCGCATTTCAGTCCGCCGCACTGCCAAGCGCGCAGACAAATCCATTTCTTGTCTGAACCCGAGCCTTAAGCGCCTGATGCGGTGAATTGCGAGAAACCCGGAAAAAACACCGGTCTCTGGGGTACTCCGGCCGGCACTTCCTCCTGTTCCCATTGAGCGGAGCCTTTTCGGGGCCGCGTTCGAAGTGCCCGCGGACCCCCGTTTTCCTGCCGCCCTTGTCCCAGAAGTTCCCGAATGCGGAGTTTGGCTTTGTGCAATTGCGACTTCGAATTTCCGACCGAGCAATCCAGCAGTTCCGCTATTTCCTGGTGCTCGTACCCTTCTACCTCGTGCAATAAGAAAATGGTTCGATAGCCGTCTGGCAGCTCTTTGATAGCGCGTGCCAGCGCGATTCGGTCAACGCAGCCAGTTAATCGGTCGTCCCGGCTGCCGTACTCGCGGCGTACAACTTTCGCATCCTGATTGTAGGGTTCGTCGAGTGAAATTTGGCGTAGCGCTTTTTTCCGGAAGTGCATGAGCACGGTATTTACAGCGATCCGATACAGCCATGTGGAAAGCGCGGAATCGCCGCGAAACGTCGCCAGTTTTCGGAATACTTGCAGAAATGCGTCTTGGGTCAGGTCCTCTGCTTCAGCGGTGTTGTTCGTCATACGTAGGCAAACGGAATGGATTCTCGCTTTATGAGCATGAAACAAGGAAGCGAATGCTTCAGCGTCGCCTTCTTGTGCTCGTTTAACTAGGTGTAGATCAGATTCGAGTCGTGCGGTGGTGTTGGCCTCGGTGGTCACTTGCGGTCTCCTTTCAATCGCGTTTGGTGCGTCTCCAACGAAGCGGCTTCAAATGAACTGTGATGAGATTAGAGTCGGGAACGCGAATGGTCTATCCGGTGAGGTCTGTATCCACCGTAATGCTTTGCTGTAGCGCTTGATGTGCAACATCTTGCGCTGAATGCGGCAATCAACGTGCCTTCCAGAGGAAGATGAGTTTTTTTCACGATGCGCGGAATTTTTTTCCGCATGCGGGCGCAACATTCACATGGGTTGTTGTGTTACCAGATTCAAGCCGTGGACTAACCATCTCGGCTAAACATTTGTGCAAAAGAATTTCTCCGCTACAGGAGAGTCCTGTAGCAAATTACATGCTTGGTGGGATTGTTCATTTATCGGCCACCGCCTATTCTCGCTTGCATATGAAAGGTGCCCTCAATTTTCCCACCTACTCTCGAGCAGGGGCCGACACGCAGTTGAGCGCCGGCGCCTGCTTCTCGCCTCTCCTGAACACTAATTGATGTAATCAGAGAAATTTCGATTGGCCGGGGACGGCTGACTCGACTGCTCAGAGCAATCTAAGGCGCGGCGCCGCCGAAAAATCGAGGCTTGTAGCATCATGAGGACAGCCGACGCTAATGTATCCGAGTTCTATCTTTTTCACGCTGGTGCTTGTGGCGGTGACCGCGTCCGTATTTGAAGTATCCGCGACCGCCTTCCAAGCACCATCGCTGGTGCTTCTTCCTCTACACCCAGACGGTGAGTACGGAAGTGATCGAAATGGTGAATGAAGTAACCAATCGTATCCTGGGTAAAAGCGAATAGCAGTGAGGCGGTGCATTGAGGGGCCCGCAGTCGGGAGCACTGATAAAATACCTGGTGCGAGCCGGGTGCGGAGAGATGGCCGAGTGGCTGAAGGCGCGCGCCTCGAAAGCGTGTATACCTTTACGGGTATCGGGGGTTCGAATCCCTCTCTCTCCGCCATTTTTAAGCCACGGCTAATACCCAAGCCACAAAGCACCAAGCCGCTGCCCACCGTCGCGCCGATGTCCCAAT
>QHZR01000223.1 GCA_003224755.1 Acidobacteriota bacterium | reverse complement strand
GCGGTTCGACTTTGCGGAGATTGCAGCACTGGTCGGGATCGCGCGCCCATAGTCCTTTGCCGTAAGACCTCTCTTGTTCTTCCGGAGTCAGATCAGAATAGAGTCGCTCGACTTTGATTCCGTATTTCTCTTCCACGCGATCGATGAGGTCGTAGGTCTCAGAGAAAAGAAATTCGGTGTCTCCGGTAAAAACTTTTAGGTCGGGATTCAGACGGGAGGCCATGTCAAGCAACGCCATCCCCTCCACGCCGAAGCCAGTCGCGAGTTCGACGTTCTCTCCGTAGGTCGCGAACGTCCACGCAATTACCTGCTCGGGGCTCCAGCTTTCAGCAAGAATTTTGATGCGTTCCAGATCGGCTTTCACTCGACGCTCTCCCTCACAACAGGACTTACTTCGGCAAGCTGGTTGGAAAATGTGAATCCACTGAACTGCTGCTTAACTTGATCGGCAAAACGGACAACTTCCCCAACTACGACCAGTCGGGGCGGTGCCAGGCGCGGCGCACTCGAGAGTTCTCGAACGCTCGTAATGTGAATTTGTTCGGACTCCGTTGTTGCGCCGGAGATGATGGCGCAGGGGGTCTCAGCGACTACACCGGAAGCCAGCAGGCGTTGCTGCAACGCCGCAAAATCGTGCCCCGGCATGTAAACAACAACCGTGGCGTTCGCGGGCAAACGGTCCGGCCAGTTCGCTACATCGCCGGAATGCTTGCTGCTGCCGGTCACCAGAACCAATGTGGAGGCGATTTCGCGATGGGTCAGCGGAATCTGATTTCCAGCTGCCGCTCCCAAGGCGGCAGTGATGCCAGGAACGACTTCAACTTCTATGCCCGCCTTGCGCAGGGCTTCGAGTTCTTCTCCGCCGCGGCCGAAGATGAATGGATCGCCGCCCTTGAGCCTCACGACAGTCCGTCCCATGATCGCGTGCTGGATAAGCAGGCCATTGGTGGCTTCCTGTGGTGTGCTCTTTTTTCCGCAACGCTTGCCCACATTCAGAACTTCGGCGTTGGCAGGAATCAGCTTTAAGATTTCCGCGCTGACCAGCTCGTCGTGAAGCACTACGTCGGCAGCTCCGAGCACCTTCACCGCTTTCAGCGTCAGCAGCTCGGGATCGCCCGGCCCTGCACCCACAAGAAAGACTCTGCCGGCAGCCATCAGTTCTCCCCTCGCTGGGCCGAGCTCCGGTTGATGAAGGCCTCGCGGCTGGCGATTTCGTGGAGCAGCTTTTTGCGAGCTTCGGGATCCTGATTCTGTGCGGTCAATTCTTCGCGGGCTTTGCCGAGTTCGTTGACCCACGATTCATACTCGGGTCCGAATTGCTCTTCCAGTTCGCGTCGCAGGCGCTGCGCGAGCGCGGGACTGCGTCCACCGGTGGAGATGGCAATCTGCAAGTCGCCGCGGTTTACAACCGCCGGGTAATAAAAGTCGCAGTTGTCCGGATCGTCCACGGCGTTGCACAACACATTTCGCAGGCGGGCCTGCTCGAACACTTGTTTGTTGACTTCGCGAATAGACGTGGCGGCGATGACGATCGACACTTGATCCAAATCGGATGGCTCGAAAGCGCGAGGTTTCCAGCCAATCACGCCTTCCCATGCCCACTTCTGGATTTGCCACACCGCTTGGTGAGCAACCACCTCGACGGAGGCACGGGCTTCCAGAAGGCCGCGGATCTTACCTTCCGCTACGTTCCCTGCTCCGACCACCAGGCAACGTCTTCCATCGAGTTTTAGAAATATCGGAAACATGTTTGTCGTTCACTAACCGTTCGCGCCCAAATACAAAAGCCCATCGCCAGTCACTGGCGATGGGCTTTTCTGTACCGTCGGTACTAAATCTTCAGGTCAGTAGCTTTCCCGCGCCAGTGTGGGCACACCTACAACAACAAGAACAACACTGGCAACACATTTGTCGGGAAAGACTCATCAGGTCTTAGATGCTAGAGATGCGACAGCCGCCTGTCAACGTTACGCATGGCTGTACTTACTCAAAATTTAGATTGGCTCAATCGAAAAACCGATGCACTTTCTTAATGGGCCATCGGCGGCCCCTTACCTTTGGGCTTTTCCATAAGGAAAAGCAGAGGAAGCATGACAAGAAACAGCCATCCGAGGAAGCGAAACACGTCGTTATAAGACAGCATGGCCGCCTGCTGCTGGACCATGCCCCACAGTGCGGCATGAGCACGATGGTCTGCAGTTGCTGCGTCCACACCCTTCCCGATAAAGGTCTGCCGCATACCTGCCAGCGTCTGCTGCGTGCGCAAGCTGGCTTCGGTCACATGCTGTCCAAGATAGTTAATATGGGTTTGCATGTGGCGGAATTGCAGGGTTTCGACACTCGAAATGCCGACGCTGGCGCCGATGTTGCGCATCAGATTAAAAATGCTGGTCGCGTTCCCCATACGTTCTCGAGGGATGGAATCGTTGGAAACGGTGGTAAGCGGGACAAAGATCAGCCCCAGGCCGGCGCCCTGCAGAACTAAGGGTAGCGCGAAGTCCCAGAATCCCACATCCAAGCTGAAGAAGGAAACCTCGAACATCGCGGCTGCCGTCAATAGAAGGCCAGCGGCGAGCAGCTTGCGCGCATCCACTTTTCCGACCAGAAACCCCACAAATGGCATGAATATGAAAGAAGCCATGCCGCGAGGGAAGTTAGTCACTCCGGCATGAGTGGCGGTGTAACCCAGTAGTTCCTGCATCATCAGCGGGTAAAGAACCGTGCTTCCATAAAGGACGAATCCGACGGTGGTCATCAGAAACGTCCCAACCGCATAAGACCGGTTGCGAAAGACGCTGAGATCAATGACGGGGTGCTCGGCCCTTAACTCGCGAATGATCAAGCCGCCGAGGCCGACCACGGCCAGCACGGCAAGAATCATGATGAAATGTGAGCCGAACCAGTCTTCTTCCTGGCCTTTGTCGAGCATGATCTGCAAAGAACCCATGCCAACCACGAGTAGGCCTATGCCCCAATAGTCAATGCCGGTGCGTTCCCGGCGGAGATACGTCGGGTCAAAGATGAAGGCCTGCGTCAGAAGAATGGCCAGCACGCCAATCGGAACATTGATGTAGAACACCCAGCGCCAGCTGTAGTTGTCGGTGAGCCAGCCACCGATGACAGGGCCGAGCATGGGCGCAACGACAATTCCCAGCGCCCAAAAGGCCATTGCTTGGCCGCGTTTTTCCGCAGGAAACGATTCCAGAAGAACTGCCTGGGAAAGCGGCTGCAGCCCGCCGCCGCAAGCGCCTTGAATGACGCGAAAGATAATTAGAAAAGGTAACGAAGGCGCCAGGCCGCACAAGAATGACGCCGCCGTAAAACCAGTGACTGCCATCAGTAGCAGGCGCTTGCGTCCAAAGCGGCCCGCTAGCCAGCCGGTCATAGGAAGAATGATTGCATTCGCGACGAGGTATGAGGTCAGCGTCCAGGTAGCTTCGTCAGTGGTCGCTGAAAGACTTCCGGCAATGTGCGGCAAGGACACATTGACGACGGTCGTATCGAGCACCTCCATGAACGTGCTCGACATAACCGCGATGGCGATCAGCCAGGGATTGATTTCAGGGCGTGCTGGTTGCGCAGAACTTGCCATGGCTTACGTTCCAGCTTAGATTCCTGTCCATCAGCTCGCGGTTCAGGCAAAAATCAACTTTTGGTGCACTCCGCCACGACCGCAATGACAAAGCTTGCTTCCTGTATTCTCGTCTGACGGATATGGCCGTGGCACGCAACTTATCGGGCAGTTGGAAAATTGCGCTCCCGGTAATCTTCGCGACTGCTATATGCGTCGTGTTGCCCTTTCTGCATTACGGCATTCCCTCAGGTCACGATTTCGAATTCCATTTGAATTCCTGGATTGACGTGGTGGACCACTGGAAGCAAGGGGTTGCTTATCCGCATTGGCAAGCAATGGCGCACTACGGATATGGCGAGGCGCGGTTCATCTTTTATCCTCCGTCTTCGTGGACGCTCGGCGCGCTGCTGGGCCTCATTCTGCCTTGGAAGCTGGTTCCTGCTGCCTACATTTGCGTCGTCCTCACGCTTTCGGGGTGTTCGATGTTCGCGTTAGCGCGGCGCTGGTTGCCGGGAACAGACGCGGTGTGGGCAGCGGCGTTTTACGCGGCAAACCCCTATCATCTGGTCATTGTTTATTGGAGAAGTGCATTTGCGGAACTGCTGGCCGCGGCATGTCTTCCCCTCTTACTGCTTCTAGTCTTGGACTTGGAGGAGCGAGGCGCGCGCGTAATTCTGGCGCTCAGTATTCTCCTGGCAGCCGGTTGGCTTACTAATCTTCCCAGCGCCGTAATGATGAACTATTCGCTCGTCATACTCGTGGCTTGCTTCGGGATTCTTCGGCGGTCTTTTGCGATCCCGGTGTACGGTGCCGCCGCTTGTATCCTCGGAGCAGGACTGGCGGGATTCTTTCTGCTACCAGCATTTCACCAGCAAAGCTGGGTGAATATTTCGCAGGTGCTCTCACCCGGAGTTCGTCCGCTAGAGAATTTTCTGTTCGCGTTCACCGATGATCCAGATCATAACCACTTCAACCTGCTGGTTTCGATTGTGGCGCTTTCGGAAATCGTAATGTTAGTGGCTCTGTTATTTCTGACACGCCGACTCGGTTCGCGAAAACTGTGGTGGTGCATGCTGGCGTGGAGCGCTGTAGCGATCGTGCTCATGTTGAAGCCCACGCTGCCTCTGTGGATGCACCTACCCGAGCTACGGTTTGCGCAGCTCCCCTGGCGCTGGCTGCTGTGCCTGAATGTGCCTATGGCGATGGTGATCCCGTTGGCTATGCGCCATTGGTGGCTGCGTGGGTTGATCTGCGCGGTGGCCGTCGGAATCGTGCTGCTCACCTGGCACCGTCTGCTCGTTCCCTGGTGGGACACAGCGGCTGACGTCCAGGAGATGCTTGATAGTCAGCATGATGGGGCCGGCAACGAGGGCACCGACGAGTACGTCCCCGCAGGCGTGGACCCATACGAGGCAGATCGAAATGCGCCGCTGGTCAAGTTTGAGGGCGAAGGTACAGCGCAAATGAAGATCGAGCAGTGGCGGGCCGAGTCGCGAACGATTCGCGCCGATTCGACCGGGGCGGGAAACGTCACGCTGCGGCTATTCAATTATCCATCGTGGCGGGCAACAGTGAATGGACGTGAAGTTCAAACTCGGACCGCGATGCCGGCAGGACAGATGCTTGTGCCGATTGAGGCGGGGAAGAACCGCATTCAGATGGTCTTCGTCAAAGGCCGGGACCAAGAGTTTGGCTGGATAGTTTCCGGGGGGGCGCTGACGGCAGTTTTAATCTGGTTTCTTATGTCTCGAAAATTGGCGCTGGCCCCAGCATGAAACGAGTGTTGGTCGCGACTTCGAATGCAGGAAAGATCCGCGACTTCGCAGGCGCGGCATCAAGCTTTGGAATTGAGATCGCGCCGCTGCCAAACTTGGCCTCGCTTCCTTCCGTCGTCGAAGATGGTGCGACATTCGAAGCCAACGCGCGCAAGAAGGCAGAAGCTTACAGTCGCTTTGTGCCTGGCGAGATTGTTATCGCTGACGACTCCGGACTGGAAGTGGATGCCTTGCGCGGCGCGCCGGGCGTACATTCCGCGCGTTATGCTGCCGACGAACCGCACCAGGCTGAAGCGAATACGGATGATGAAGCCAATAACGCCAAGTTGATTCGCGAGATCAAACGAGTCCCGGTCGAAAAGCGCACGGCGAGATTCGTCTGCTGGATTGCTGCCGCGCGAGACGGAAAAACTCTGGCGATATTCGATGGCAAAGCTGAGGGGGTGATTCTGGATGAGGCCCGAGGCACAAATGGATTTGGCTACGATCCATTGTTCTACTTTCCGCAGATTGAGAAAACGTTCGCGGAACTGAGCGCGGAAGAGAAGTCGGTATACAGCCATCGCGGCGCAGCGCTTAGAAAATTTCTGGCGTGGCACAAGCAGTCCACCTAGCGGACACGGCCTGGCTTCGCGAAGTCATTTCAAATACAGATCAGCCACTTTCGCCGCCAACCCAATCGCATCCACGTCAGCGCGATTGCTCAACACAATTACCGTTAGCTTGTCCTGTGTAAATCGTTGGATCGAGCTTTTGAATCCCACCGTTTCGCCGTAGTGCCACATGCGCGGGTGGCCTTTGTACGGGTCGAGGAACCAGCCGAATCCGTAAGAAACAGGCCCGCCGGCGAAGGGATCGGTGTCGCCGGGGCCGCTGTCCCATAGGGGCAGGGAGCCTCCGGCTAAATGAAACGGCGTGAGAGCCGCTTGCATTTCCGCCTCGCTGAGGAGTTTGTGGCGCCACAGAGCTTCATCCCACTCCGCGAGATCGTCAAGGTTGGAATAGATTCCGCCGTCGCCCAAAGTTGCGGATGTCGGACTCTGATCGGTTTGAACTATCGCGTTATTCTCTCGTGAATGACCATAGGCACGGTTAGGCACTTCGTTTTTTCCTTTGACGTATGCGACAGAGCGATTCATTTTCAGCGGGTTGAATATCCGGTCGCGCAAGAAATCTGGAAAAGACACGCCCGATACTTTTGCGACGATCAGGCCCAGCATCACGTAACCTGAATTACTGTAGGACCAATGCCCGCCAGGAGAGAACCTTCCGCTGGTTGCCGCTTCCAGCAGCTTTAGAACTTCTGAGTCTGTAATCTGGTGCGATTCTGTCCACCGCGGCACTTTGGCGGCAGACGCCTTGTCCATCAGCTCTTCGTAGTCGGGCAGGCCGGAAGTGTGATTCAGCAGATGTCGGATGGTGATTACGCGTCCATACTCGGGAAATTCCGGGAAGACGTCCGTCAGGCGCTGGTCATAGCGCAGTTTTCCATCATGGACGAGCAGCATTATGGCCATCGCGGTGAATTGCTTCGTGCAGGATGCAAGGCGGAAATTCGTATAAGAGTTGATTGCTGCTCGCGACCGCAAATCTCGCAAGCCCTGTCCGGTCTGAATCAGCGTCTTTCCATCTTTACGTACCAACACTGCGACTCCGGGCTCGGTGGCGGCCGCTACGCGGGCGAGCATCTGCTGGATTTGGGATTCCCTTGAGTCTTCCGCGGACACGGTTGCGACTAAGAGCGCTGTAATTAGGAGGGACGCTCCAGTTTGTAGCAAGAGTTGGAATCGCGACATGCCTGAAAGTATATGGAATGACGCGGAGATGGGTGTTTGGGGTTCTTGACTTCCCTTCTCTTGCGCCAACATAATAAAAAGTTCCCAACTCATCTCTGAACGTACAAGGAAAGCGTGGCATCGGCTCCCAGTAGTGCAACTCCGGTCAAAGTCGAAAGTGGCGTAGCTCCACTGCGCGCCGGGCAGGGGCACTCCTTCTTGCTGCGGCGCTTGCATTCACTGACCGGAATCGTGCCGATTGGATTCTTTCTGATTGAGCATTTCGTCTCAAACGCTTTTGCGACCAAAGGGCCGGGTGCATATACCAAACAAGTTGAATTCCTGAGCGGCTTCCCGTTCGTAGTTGGTCTGGAACTGTTCGGCATATGGTTGCCGATTCTGTATCACTCCCTTTACGGGTTTTATATTTGGCATCGCGGCGAGAGCAACGTTGCAGATTATCCCTGGGCGGGAAATTGGATGTACGCTGCGCAGCGCTGGACTGGAGCCGTAGCATTCTTCTACATGGTCTGGCACACGTGGCATCTACGCTTCAGCGGCGTGCACATCCTGACTTATCCCGCTTCGGCTTTTGGCAAAGTGCAGATGGAATTTCAGCATCCATGGGCGATAGCGTTTTATGCTCTCGGGATTATCTGTGCCTCGTGGCATTTTGCTTATGGATTATGGCTGTTTGCGGCGAAGTGGGGGATCGCGCAAGGGCCCATTGCGCGCCGTCGTTGGGGCTATGTTTGCGTCATCATTGCGATTGGATTTATCGCGGTCGGTGCGGTGACGATGTATTCGTTCCTGACCACGCCGCAGCAACCGTATCAACCGAGTGCAGGTGATATGGATTCGTTTACGATGCGCTAAATTCCTTTGTGAACCTTGGTGTCCCTTCGTGGTTAATTCAAAGAGCTTGAACCACGAAGGACACGAAGTTACGCGAAAGAAGTCCAAGAATCTAAATGGCAGCTAATCCCAAAATTATCGTTGTAGGTGGCGGACTGGCCGGGCTTTCGGCGGTGATCAAGATCGCCGAAATGGGCGGGCAGGTCGATCTGTTTTCGATTGTCCCGGTCAAGCGGTCGCATTCCGTGTGCGCGCAAGGCGGGATTAACGCTGCGAAGAACTTGAAAGGCGAGGGCGACTCGACTTGGCAGCATCTCGATGACACCGTTTATGGCGGAGACTTCCTCGGCAACCAGCCTCCCATAAAAGCCATGTGCGATGCCGCGCCGGGAATTATTGATCTCCTCGACCGCATGGGCGTGCCGTTTAATCGCACTCCCGAGGGACTGCTTGATTTCCGCCGCTTCGGTGGAACGCTGCATCATCGTACGGCATTCGCTGGGGCCACTACCGGCCAGCAACTTCTTTACGCACTCGATGAGCAAGTGCGGCGGTATGAGGCTGAAGGGAAGGTCACGAAATTTGAGTCGTGGGAATTCCTATCCGCAGTGCTCGATTCGCAGCGCCTCTGCCGCGGGATTTGCGCCATGGATCTGCGGTCGATGGAAGTTCGTACATTTCCTGCGGACGCAATTATCATGGCGACCGGCGGAGTGGGCGCGATTTTTGGGAAGAGCACGAATTCTGTTGTCTGCACGGGATCGGCGCAATCAGCGCTCTATCAACAAGGCTGCTACTACGCCAACGGGGAATTCATTCAGGTCCATCCGACTTCGATTCCTGGAGAAGACAAGCTGCGGCTGATGTCGGAGTCAGCGCGTGGCGAGGGCGGGCGCGTCTGGGTCCCGAAGACCCTCGGCGATAAACGCGAGCCGAACTCGATTCCAGAAAACGACCGCTGGTATTTTCTCGAAGAGTGGTATCCGAAGTACGGCAACCTGGTGCCGCGCGATGTCGCTACTCGCGCAATTTTCAAAGTGGTTTACGAACATAACCTCGGCATTGATGGCAAGCCGATGGTCTATCTCGACCTGACGCACATTGATCGCGCCACGCTCGACCGCAAACTCGAAGGAATCCTGGAAATTTACGAGAAGTTCGTCGGCGACGATCCGCGCATCACACCCATGAAAATCTTCCCTGGCATGCACTACACCATGGGCGGGCTGTGGGTGGACTTCAATCAGGCGACGAACATTTCAGGTATTTTCGCTGCCGGCGAATGCGAGTACCAATATCACGGCGCGAACCGGCTGGGCGCGAATTCGCTGGTGTCGTGTATTTTCGGCGGATTTACGGCGGGGCCGCATGCGATGCGCTACGCACGCAATCAACAGGCGGCGTCGAGCAATGGACGTTTCGATAACGAGCGCAAGCGCCAGCAGGAGATCAACGCTGGTTTGATGAAGTCAGACGGGAACGAGAATCCGTTCCGGCTGTGGCGTGAATTGGGCGAGCTGATGACGAAAGATTGCACTGTCATCCGCTACAACAAGAACTTGCAGCAAACTGATGCCAAGCTGGTCGAAATGCTCGAGCGATTCCGTAACGTGAATCTCAGTGATCGGTCTATGTGGGCGAACACCTCCTTCGCCTTTACGCGGCAGCTTTACAACATGCTGCAATTGTCACGAGTGATTGCCCAAGGCGCGCGCATGAGGGACGAATCGCGCGGCGCACATTACAAACCCGACTTCCCCGAGCGCGATGACAAGAACTGGCTGAAAACAACGAAAGCATATTTCGCTGCCGACGCGGATGAGCCGAAGTTCGAGTTTGAGCCTGTGGATGTGAGCCTAATACCAGCGAGGGCGAGAAAGTATTGAGGCGCTCAGGAAATAACGAACGGTATAATGGTTTTAATGACCCACGACGCAAAAGCACTCCTTGAGAATTGCGTTGCCAGATAACAAGCGCGCCGAATTGGCTGGCAATTTGATTGCGAGTTTGGATACCGCGGTTGACCCTGATGCGGATGCTGCATGGCAAGAAGAAGTGGCTCGGCGCCTGCAAGACGTCCGCTCGGGCAAGGTGACCACCATTTCGTGGCAGGAAGTCCAGCGCAAGGCCCACACGCTCTTGCATGGTCAGTAAACCGGTTCGATTTCATCCCGAAGCCGAGCAAGAGTATTTGGTTTCACTGTCCTGGTACCGCGATCGTAGTCATATCGCTGCCGCCGACTTCCAAATCGCCGTCACTGATGCCCTGGCAACCATTGCTGCGGCTCCTCACAGATGGCCAACTTATTTTGCCGCATTCCGGAAATACACCTGCGTCAGTTCCCGTTCAGCATCATCTATGAGGAAATGTCTACTGAGGTTATTGTCTTTGCCGGCGCGCATGGCCACAGGCGCCCTGGCTACTGGAGGAACCGACCGTGAATTTAACCAACTCGTGCCCTTCCCGGTGATGTTTGTGATGGGAGTTTTCATTTTGGGAATTCGTTTATCGGAAGACCGACGCGTATCGGCGCATCTGAAGGCGTGGCCTGATAAGAACCGGACGGCGTAAGTTCGAACGGTGTTGGCAGCTGATGAAACGTGGATCGCCCTTCGAATGAAGAGACGATGGCAGCTTACTCTGTGCAGCGTACATATATACTTCAAGAACGGGCACCGGAGGAGGTCATGAACAAGAAGACCTTTCGTCGCGGCGTAATCACCGCTATTTGGCTTGCGGCCCTATACGGCGCCTACCTTCTTCTAAAGCACAGCGGATTTTGGGCACAGCACCGCTGGGTAGTCGTCGCGTTCTGTGTCGCGTCAGGAATAGTTTGCTTCACAAGACATTGGCGCGAAGAAGGCGACATAATTGTGAGCGCAGTTTTCTTGGTTCTGGGAGGCCCACCATTCTTCCTTCTTCGCGACGGAGATTCTGCGGATGTCCTCCAAGCCCCGCTTTTCATTGGTATTGGGTTGAAAGAGGCATACCTCTTCGTTCAGGCCGGTCGTCGCGGCATCCCGACTGAAGACTCTCGCAATCCTCAACCATCACCGAATCATGGCTGACACCAAATCTGTCCTCTTCAAAATACGCCGCCAAGATTCTCCCGACTCCAAGCCGCATTGGGAAGAGTTCGAACTTCCCTGGCATCCCGGTATGAACATGATCTCTTCGATGATGGAGATTGCGCGCAATCCCGTTACCCGCGACGGCAAGCCGACTACGCCGATCACTTACGACTCGAATTGCCTCGAGGAAGTCTGCGGGTCGTGCGCCATGCTGATCAATGGCAAGGCTCGCATGGCCTGCTCCGCGCTGGTAGATAAGCTTGAGCAGCCCATACGGCTTGAACCGCTTTCGAAGTTTCCTGTAATTCGCGACTTGTCGGTTGATCGCAGCGTGCTGTTTGAAAATCTCAAGCGAGTAAAGGCATGGGTGCCGGTGGATGGCACTTACGATCTCGGCTCCGGGCCACGCGTGACAATGGAAGCACAGGAAGAAGCCTATCCGCTGTCGCGGTGTATTTCGTGCTGCATCTGCATGGAAGTCTGCCCGCAATTCAACGAACACACCGGATTTGTGGGAGCTGCGACGATCTCGCAAGTGCGGCTGTTTAACACGCATCCGACTGGGGCTGCGCTGAAACGGGAACGCCTGGAAGCGCTAATGGGCGACGGCGGAATCCAGGAATGCGGTTACGCACAGAATTGCGTGGAGGCCTGTCCCAAGGACATTCCGCTGACTACGTCAATTTCCGAAGTAAGCGGGGCGGTGATGACTCAGGCGATCGGGGACCTCTTTCGACGCTGACCTCCAAAAGCTTTTAATCGCAGAGAACGCAGAGAATTCGCCGAGGTCGCCGAGGAATTCTCTTGCATCGCCTGCGGCGGAAGGTCCTTACTCGACTCGGGCGCCGCCAAGCAATCGCGACGGACGCAAGAGAAACAGAACCAGTCCCAAATTCCTTCTCTGCGATTCGGCGTATCCGGCGGTTAAAAGCTTTGGCACGCCACAGATCGTCATAGTGGAAAAACTTTGTCACTTTTTCCCTGAGGTCACCAAATCCCGCCACTGAATCGAAAGTAGATACGTGTCGGCAGCGCAGGCTGTGGAAACGGCATCTTAGGTGCACCTCGAATAAGGGTTCGCAAGATCAGTAACTGGAGGTAACCAGCAGCAGTTCCGATAACGAATCTAAAGTAATGGTTGAGCTTCCATTTTTGGGCTTGGATTTTTTCGGAACTCGCTTAGAATAAGCGCCTGCTGCAAATTCTGCCGATGACCACGCGAAAGAGCGCCATACTTCTGTTAGTTACTCTGGCCGTGAGCTGCCAGGCATTTGCCGTGCGGCCTATGGTATCGCCTCGTTATCATCGGATGCACCGCATCCGCCGGATTCCATGGAACCCGGTATTCAAGCCATCACATGAATCGCTGCTCTTGCAGAACGCAGA
>QHZR01000222.1 GCA_003224755.1 Acidobacteriota bacterium | reverse complement strand
CTGGCACCTCCAGTTCCGATTTCGTTTCTTCGGTGAATGTACGGCGAGAGATGAAATAGAGGAATCCGGTGGACAACCTATCCTGCCAACGTTAATCCCGTACAGCGATTTTTCACGGACTAGAAGAAAATACTCGCTAGCAGGCGGATCATGTAGCGGTACTAAGTGTGAAGGACCCGCTCCTTGGGGTTCTCAACCGACGAGGCACCAGCCAAAGCGTGGGCCTGGCCCCCATGAAAGAAGATCAGGTGAATCAAGAACATCGACACCAATGCCGCCCCAAACGTACACACAATGGTTGCGCCGGTCGGCAGATCCCAGTAGTAAGACAAATAGGTGCCCAGCGCTGAAACCAGGGTTCCCATCGTCCAACCGATTGCCAGCCGTCGCCCGACTCGATCGGCAAATAACATCGCCCCGACCGAGGGCACGATCAGATAGCAGAAAACCAGCAGAACTCCCGCAATAGCGACCGATGACGTCACCACAAAACCAAACGATGCATAGAAGAGAAAATCCCAGAAGCGAATGCTTATGCCCTGCGCTTCGGCCTGTTCCGGGTCGGTAGAGATCAGCAAAAACCTGCGTCGAAAAATGTAGTGGAATACTCCAATCACGCCGTATAAGACCGCGGTCTTAAACACATCGTGGCGTGAAACAGAGAGAATGTTTCCTACCAGCATGTCCTTAAGATGCTCGGTTTCTCCCGTGGCCTTGCTCATCGCCAGGATCGCGGCCGCCGAAGCCACGGCGTATGCGATGCCGATGAAAGCCTCTTGAGGGATATGCCCGCGGCGTGTCCGGGCAAAAGCGAATATCGCGGCGCCAATAAACGTGAATCCGAGGCTAAGCCAATACGCGCCGGTGCCATGGGGATCCATCCCAATTAGGATCGCGATAGTCGCACCGAGAGCGGCAATTTGCGCCAGCGCGAGATCCACAAATATCACGCCACGCTCCACCACGTGCACACCAAGATATGCATGAATGCCAGTCAGGATAAGACTGGCCACAAATGGCCAAATTAGGAATTGCAGGACTTCCATGTCGCTCCTTTGCTTACTGGAACGCCTTTTTCAGCAAGTCCATATCGTAATCGAATAGTTCGAAATACGTTGTCACCTGCTTTTCGCCGCCAACCGACGGCAGGTACACCTGCACCTTAGCGCCAGTCGCCGCCCCAATGCTGTTCGGCGTCTTCAGATCAAAATAGGGTTCAACCAGGACGAGTTTGCAGTTCTCACGCTTCATGAGCCCAATCAAGTCAAGAGTGTGACTGGGGGTGGGCGGAATTCCTGGTCGCGGTTCAACGTACCCGATCACGTTCAAATGAAAATGTTTGGCAAAATTCGTGAACGAATTGTGATAAGTCACAACCTTATTGCCCCGAAACGGCGCCATCTCCGCGTCCCATTTCTGCTCGGCCACCGTCAATTTTTTATCGAAGTCCTGAAATCGCTCCTGGAAGTACGCTGCGCCGGACGGATCGAGTTCACCAAGTTTGCCGGCAATTCCGCGCGCCACCCTACGTCCGTTATCGGGATCAAGCCAATAGTGTGGATTTCCCAAAGGATGGACGTCGCCCATGGCTCGGGTCACTGTGCCAGTTGGGATTTCGAGGATCTCGGCAAATTGGGAAGCGTCAAGATATCCGTTTGCGCCAACCTGAATGCGACGGTTGCCGCTTTGTGTGATCAGCGGCGGCAGCCATCCAATTTCGAGCTGCAGACCGACTGTGATCAGCAGGTCAGCTTGTCGCAATTTCAGCAGAAAACTTGGTTTGGCCTCGACAAAATGCGGGTCCTGATATCCCTTGGCGATGGATTCGACATTGATGCGGTCGCCGCCGACCTCTTGTGCCAGCGCCGCCATATCGGTGGTGGCAGTGATCACGTTGAGTTTTTTCGCCTGGGATGCAATCGGCAAAAACAACAAGCCCATCAGGACCAGGGCGATTTGCAATCGTTTCATTCGGTTCTCCTTTAAAAAGGATGCGCTCCATGCGCACCCAGCGAGAAAATCAACTGCATGAGCAACTCATTGCCGTCTCTATTCTCAGCATATCTGGTAAAGCGATACTCTCCGCGAAGCTGGCTGAATTCGCTGGGCCAATAAGTCAGCGTTGCAGCCGCGCCTTTGTCCGTCAGATTGTCGAACTGGCTGCGTTCCGACCAGTCAAAACGTCCGCCGGCAAACCAGCGCCTTCCGAACTGATAGTCGCCCGACGCGTACATACCGAAAGCACGCTGCTCACGAGGAAACTGCTGCCGCTGGCTCCAGATGAATTCGCTTCGCCCAACAAACGAATGATAGATAGAGCGGCGCAACGGCTTCCACCGCACCGTGGCGTCAACTCCGTAGAGCTGCGTGATGAAGTCACCAGGCAGCGTTACGTTTCCATTATTGTGGCCGCGAGCGTATGACACTCCGATGTCCACGTTCGTGGATTCTGTAATGTCCCTGTAACCGCGCAGATGTTCTACTGTGCTCACATCGCTCCGCTGCTGGGCCGCAAACACGTCGTCGGAGTCGCCGCGAAATACTTGCCCGGTGGCTTCGAGAAAGATTCCTTTAGGCGCGGGCAGAATGCGTTGAAGTGAGAAGCCAGCATCGTCAATTCCGTCTTCGCCGCCAACAAGATTGGTAGTCACTAGCGGTCGGTCCACCCACGGCAGCACGTGATTGTGCAGCGTATTGACCTTGCCGAAAGCAGAACGCATCTTGCCCGCCTTCGCAATCAAGCCAGCCGGCAATGCGGTGAATGTTATGTAGCCTTCTTCGAGATTCACGCCCTGCTCACCGAATGAGATGAAGAAATCACCGCGCGCGTAGGGATCGATAATCGCCTGCAGCCCAATCTCGGACTCGTGCATCTCCATTGAAGGAAACGGCTGCAGAGTCGCCAGCGGCGGCGCGGTGTTCCCACCGGCGGCGCCGATGAAGTCGCCGATCACGCTGATATCGGGATTCAGCGCTTTGGCGGCAGCCGAACTGCCTCCGTAAACCGGCAATTGGCCAGCCGCATTCGCCAGCCCAGCCTGAGTCTCGTTCGCAATTTGTGGCGATGGAACGGTTGTGGCGGGGGACGGGACTGTTGTTTGCGCCGCTGTACCCGATTCGGGTTGTGCGGTCGATTGAGCGGGTTGCGGCTGGGCAGCGGCCGCTTTCTCGCTCTCCATTGTCCTGATTTTGCCCTCGAGCGCTATCACGCGATCTTCGAGTTCACGAATATGCTGCTCGAGTTCCGGGTTTTGAGCGTTCGCCTGGGGAGCGCTGGCCTGCTGTCCCCAAAAAGGAGCGCAGAGCAACGCAATCGATATCGTGTTTGCAAGGATCGCTTTCTTCATTCTCCAACTCCTCTTTGGTGCATTTGTCATAAATTGAATCCACCGTTCCAAAAAAGCGCACCGCGTCTTATGAAAAGCCAGCATGATTTCCTCCAATAAGGTTCTGAGGTATCGACAGGCAATGCAGCCAGCGCCGCTAAATGTCGGACCTTAGACCGCTGGTGGAGGACGAATGCAGAGCGAGGAAGCGAGGAGCAGGGACTTCGGAGCGGCTGCTGTGACTTCAGCGAGGACGGTTCGAGCAAGCGTAGGAGCCGCGACCACTATCTGGATCGGAGCGATTCCAGAGTGGCCCAATGCGCAGACTGAACACGAGTGCTGAGGCGTTTTCGCAGAATCAGGATGAACGTGGACGACAGCAATGAAGCCAGTCAGGAAGACGAGCAAGACGCAAAGCACTGCCCCGGCACGGCGTGCCGCTGAGACCGCTGGCAAGTGTGAACCTCTGATCATCTATCCAGTTGAGGTTAGTCTAGTCCATTTGATGCAGTTTTTTAGGCCTACGTCGGAAGTGAATAGTTACCAAGGGTTACGCGCTTCACCTTGCCCAATGACTAATCCACCCATTCCTGGTGGGCCTGCTAGGACTCGAACCTAGAACCAACACATTATGAGTGTGCTGCTCTAACCATTGAGCTACAGGCCCCCGCTAAGCAACAACTGTGCTTATCATATAGGACGTGATTGCGCTCCACGAAACCTCTTCCGGCATCACTTTTGCGGTCAGAGTGCAGCCTCGGGCCAGAAGAAAGGCGATTGTCGGCGAATTCGGAGAGGCGCTGAAAATCGCGTTAACCGCGCCTCCGGTTGATGGGCGAGCCAATGAAGCTTGCGTTGAATTCCTGGCTGAAGTACTGAGATTGCCTCGCTCTTCGGTTACGATTATTTCTGGCCAGGGCAGCCGCAATAAAGTCGTCCGCGTCACAGGATGCACGGCCGCGCATGTCCGCGGCATGTTGAACCGCTGACCAAGCTGAATTCGCTCAAATCGCTTTGGTTGTTTAGAATGTCTTCCTTCCTATGGATCTTGCTGCCATTCAGTCTGCCCTACGCGATCGCAACCTCGACGCCTGGTTGTTCTACGATCACCATCACCGTGATCCTATTGCTTATCGCGTGCTTGGCCTTTCCGAAAAGTTGATGGTGACGCGCCGCTGGTTCTATCTGGTACCCGCGAATGGCGAACCGAAAAAACTAGTACACAAAATCGAATCTGGTCATCTCGATACGCTGCCGGGAGCAAAGCGCACCTACGCTGCCCGCCAGGAATTGTTCGATGGATTGAAGCAGATGCTTTCTTCTCATCGCGATTTGGTGATGCAGTATTCACCCAACAACACTGTGTTCACAATTTCTCTGGTGGATGCCGGAACGATCGAGCTAATTCGAGGGCTCGGAAAAAACGTCGTAAGTTCGGGCGATCTGATCGCGCTGTTTGAAGCCACCTGGACCGAAGAGCAAATCAAAACCCACTTCGCCGCCCGCGATTCCATTGACGCGATCACTGCTGCCGCATTTCAGGAAATTGGACGGCGCGTTCGCGGTGGCGGCACAAACGAATCCGAAATCCAGAAATGGATCCTTGAGGCCTTCCGGCACGAGAGTCTCATAGCCGACGATCCGCCGGTTGTGGCGGTGAATGCGAACTGCTCGAACCCGCATTACTCGCCCTCAAGTGACAGCGCCGCCCCGATTCGCGAGGGCGATTTCGTGTTGCTCGACATTTGGGGGAAAAAGGCCATTCCGAATGCCGTTTATTACGACATCACCTGGACCGGTTTTGTGGGTAAGACTCCGCCCGACCAGATGCAACACGTTTTCCGCACAGTTCGTGATGCGCGGGACGCTGGCGCTAATTTCGTTATACAAGCGATCGCCGCCGGCGAAAAGATCGCTGGATGGCAGGTGGATCGCGCCGTTCGCAGTCATATCAAGAACGCTGGCTTGGACGAATTCTTTGTGCACCGCACCGGACATTCCATCGGCACCGACGTCCACGCCAATGGCGCCAACATGGACGATCTGGAAATCCATGACGAGCGGCAGATTCTTCCCAACAGTTGTTTTTCAATCGAGCCCGGAGTTTATTTACCGGAATTCGGCGTACGCAACGAAATCAATATGCTGGTGCGCACCAACAGTGCCGAAGTAACTGGTAGAATGCAAAATGAGATCGTGATCATCTGAATGGCAAGTCCTCCGTCAAGAAAAGAAGTAATTACACAGACTCAACCGATAACCACCATGGCGGTGGTAGCGCCGGCGCTCGCTTGGCTTATCCCTGGCGCGGGACACCTTATCCAGAAGCGCTGGATACGCGGGTTTCTGCTCATGGGCTCGGTCGTGACCATGTTCGTCCTCGGGCTCCTTATGCAGGGCCGGGTGTATCAACCGAACGGCGGAGACATTCTCGACATACTTGGTTTTATTGGCGATATTGGCGCCGGAGGACTTTACATTGCGAGCCGCTTCAATGAATGGGGGCACGTTGTCGTAGCCCACGCCACTGCCGATTACGGGACCAAGTACATTATTGTCGCTGGGCTGCTAAATTTCATCTGCGTTGCGGATGCTTATCACATTGCAATCGGCAAGAAACCGTAAATGACTCTCTCCCACTTCAGTGCCGCCCTGTTGTTCTCAACCTTTGCCTCAATCGTGTTTGGCATCACCGTGCGCGATA
>QHZR01000217.1 GCA_003224755.1 Acidobacteriota bacterium | reverse complement strand
GTCGGCTTCTGGTACTGGGCGCAAATTTATGTTGCCGCAGATGCCGCACGCATGGGCGTGAGCCCGGGGAGCACAGTCTTGCTGTTTCTTCTGATCTGGATTGTGTCGTGGGGAGTTCTCTATTTTGTGGTTTTGAAAACCCCACCGGGTTATGTGGTTGGAGTCGTAACAGCCATTGTGGTGGCCATTGCCGCTTGGCTGTTCGTAAAATTTATCCCCGTCGGGCAGGATGACAATCACGTTCTCTCAATCGGCATCGGGGGAGGATTTGGCATCATCATGCTGATGAACGTCTGGGGGATTATCTGGCGGAACAATAAGAGAATTATTCAAGGAACACTGGCCGGCTCGCCGCCTGCGAATGCAGCCGTCTTGGCCCGTCAGGCTTTTTTGGCCTCGCGGACAAACTTCTTTCTCTCCGTGCCGATGCTGTTTTTTATGGCCGCCAGTTCGCACTACACGATATTGGGAGGGTGAAGCGCAAAGTTCTTCATGTCTTCTCGGGGAAGGTTCAGAGTTCCACGTGCTATGAATTCGAGGCGCACTCGCGTTCTACTTGACCAAGAAATTCCGTGGATCAAGCGACAGGTTGGTGGAGACCTCATTCGCCGTGATTTCCCACTCAAACACCGTTGTGCGGCCGTTTTGAAGCTCTTCCGTGAAGTGAATGGTGTAATGTTCGGGCAAGGTAAGACCATCGGTCGTCTTAAAATCGCTAAAGCGCTCCTCGATGGTATAGCGAACCTCTTTCTGCTTGGAGCTTTGAGTCGGATCGCCCCCAGGCAGATTCGACGGGGTCGTCATACCCACCTGATCCGTGGCTGAAGGCACCGAAGTGCCGAATCCGGCTGCCGCAGTCAGCGAGTAAACCGTCATGACATGCCGATAGGTCTCCGGATCGAAGTACAGATGAATGTTCATGTCGCCATTCTTCTTACAGCGATACCGTAGCTCGTGAAGCTGCCGCCCATCTACCCTTTTCAAGCCTTCGTAGCTCAACTTGGGCTGGTTGTGATCCAGATTCTGCAATGCCCAGGCGGTACTTAACGCGCCCCCCAGCAAGCCTTCCCTTACAATCTGGTCCTGGCTATGCACGAAGTCGCCGAAGGAAGACCGCCTGTGATTGGAAATAGTTGCTGCAACGTAAACCTTGTCGCCATCGGAAATGAACTGTTCACCCCGGTAATCACTGTTGCCCAATTTCATGAGAATGTCGACTTTGCGCTGCTGTGATACAAACCCGCTCGTTCCCTGGACACGACCGCTGCCGCCGACGAGCGGAATAAATTCTGAGGTACCTTGAATGACACGCGACTTGGACGCCCCGCGCGCCTCCGCAGCTCCGATTGAATTAAGATGCCGGATCACCAGGTCTTCTGGCTTCAAGTTCTCCGCATGAAGCACCGGAGAACACGCGGCTTGCGACAAGAGTAGAGCAAGAATCCGGAAAACAAAGCCCTTGCAGTACACATGCATGGCAAGACTCCTTAACTCGCACCTGCGTTGCTAACCGCGAGTATATGGCCAAAACGTCAGATAGCAACCTAGATTGTGCTCTAAAAACAGCCGCAAAAAAAAGAAAACGCCTGCGGTTTTCGCGCAGGCGGTTCACCGAATGCGATCGTTTCTAGAAGTTTAGCCTGAGAGCCACCTGCATCTGCCGCGCCGACGTGGTCGCGTCGGGGCGTGCTGCTGTGGACGTAATCAGACCGAAAATGCTGGAGCCCACCCGGTTACCCAAGTTCCCGGAATCGGCCCCAGGGTTCGTGAAGTGTGGATGGTTGAAAATGTTGTAACCCTCAACCCGCAGTTGGGCATTGAATCGCTCGGTAAGCTTTACTCCCTTCGCAAATACTAGATCGAAATTCACGAAGCCAGGTCCGTAGAAGTGGTTCCGTCCGACCGATCCGGGCCCAACAAAAAGCGGGCCGCCGTTAGCATCTCTTCGCGCAGAGAAAGCGTCAGGATTGCTAAACCACACTTTGTTCCCTCCGGCGCTCACAGGAGTGTTGCTCCCTGGCGCAAACGGATTGCCCATCAGGTCAGCGCGACCGCTGAGGCCGGTCCGTTCCATGTCCGTTGTGCTGAAGACGTCAAATGGATGCCCGGTCTGCGCGGTCGTGATGCCAGAAAACTGCCATGACTCGAAGATTCGGCCCAGCACACCGCTGTTCAGGTAGCTCTTCCCGTTGCCGAGCGGAACCTCCCAAAGATAGTTGATTACCCCCACATGCCGAATGTCGTTATCGGAATTGCCTCGTTCTTCAGACAATTTGCGCGAATTACGTGGGAAGCCGCGGTTGCCCGCTGCTGGTACTAGGGGATCATTCGAGTCGTCTATACCATGCGCGAAGGTGTAGGATCCCTGCACCTGCAGCCCATGGCTAACGCGATGCGTGACCTTCGCCTGCAACGAATTGTAGATCGAGTTTCCAACGGAACGGTTGTAGAACGGCTGCAACAGCGCGTTGGATTTGACGGCATCAAACGGCAGTGCACCCAATTCCGCGCCTATGTATAGGTTAGTTTTGGTAACCGTTGCAGGCGTGCAGCCGAAGGCATTGCTGGGGTCACTGCAAAAGGATACAAGCTGATTTACTAAGGCGGGGTCCGGCGGATTCCCATCAACTTCCCTGTAAATGTGATGACCCTCTGACCCTACATAGGCAAGATCAATCACGTTGTTTCCAGGCAGTTCGCGTTGAATTCCGAAGTTCCAGTTATTGCTGGCACTGTTGCGGAAGTGTGTGTCAAAGAGCACTGGCGCTAGCGCACCGACATTGGTTACAGGATTGAAATTAGGAATGATGGGCGTGGGTACAGTGTTCGGCACTGCAGGCAACACAAAGGGACCGTTGATGCCGCCGCCGTAGAAGCCATTGATCGTGTCCAGCGGGAACGTATTGTAATCCTGCTCAAATGGTGGGTTCCCGCGGGCATTCCCGAACAGATTGCCGAAAACGCGGTCATGGAATATCCCGTAGCCTGCGCGGACAGCCGTCTTGCCATTTCCCCAAGGATCCCAGGAAAGCCCAACACGCGGTTCGATATTAGAGTAGTCGTTGTTGTATAACTGCTTCCCCGCTCCGGGACCTACAATGGACATGGTCAGCGGAGCGAGCGAAGCCGGGTTTTCTAGCAGGTTCGAAAAATTCGCGCCCTCTTCGTAGGGGACGCCGTCAAGCTGATAGCGTAGTCCAAGCGTTAGGGTTAAGTTGTGTCGTACCTTCCAAGCGTCCTGCCCGAACCAGTCGTATTCGTGCTGCCGAAAATGCTTGTTGTCCGTTCCCTGCCGTACTGCGGCCTTATTGAAGAACTCCGCATTGAAGTCGTTCCATACGAAGCCGTAATAAGCGGCAGCCGCATCATCCAGCTGGAGGTCCTCCGTGGGTACACCTTGTACGAAACTGAGCCCAAAATTGAGGGCAGTAGCCAGTCCGACCTGTCTGCGAGAAAAGAAACTGTTCGGCCCCTGTTCCGAAATGTTGCGGAAATCAGAACCAAACTTCAGGGTGTGGGAACCGTGAACCCAACTCAGGGTGTCGGTGTAGCTGGTCGTTCCCGTCTTGCGCCACTGGCCATCTGACACTAAGGCGGTGCAGCCGATGCTCGTGAACGGATCTGTGTTGAAGTCCCAGCCATTGCCGAAACGGTCTGGCGTAATAGGGCTATCCACGACACCCAAACCAGTGCAACCGAAATTCGCATAGATGTGATTCCATCCGAACGTGAAGCTGTTAATTAGGCTATTGGTGAACGTGGAGGTCAGGTTTCCGGCGACAGCCTGGTTAATAGATTTTTCGTTCACCCCTGCCACATTGCCAGGCAGAATATCTAGATGGAAAGGATTGGGATCGAAAAAATGATCGTAACCATACCGCAGACTGATTGTCTGCCGATCCGTAAAGTGGTGGTCGATCTTGGCTACTGTGTTGTAGCTGTTCTGCTGCGAACCACTTGGAAATTTCAGCGTTCCGGTAAGGCCGTCACCGTTGTCAAAAGTCGGATTTGGGTACAATGCAAAGACCTTCTGCATAGTTGGGTCTGCCGGCGCAGGCGGTAGAACAACCGGAACTCCGAACTGTTCGAGTATCGTGGGAGTTCCGTTATTCGCTCCGGTCTGAGTTATGTCCACTGGGGCGCCTTTGTAGTTGAAAATTCCCGTCTTGAAGGCGGCGGTGGGCACAATTGAACTATTGGTCAACGTGGTGCGAAATCGCTGAAACTCCTCGTTGAAGAAGAAGAATGTCTTGTTCTTGATGATTGGACCGCCAAACGAGTATCCAAATTGATTCCGGACGTAAGGATCCATCTTGTGGACTTGTCCGCCTGAATCCACGCGCGGATTGAACCAATCGCGTGCCCCGCCAAAACTGTTCCAGCGCCCGTATTCGTAAACATCCCCATGAAAAGAGTTCGTTCCGCTCTTAGTGACAACATCGATAATTGCGCCCGTGTTGCGTCCGAATTCAGCGTTAAAGTTGTTGGTGATGACCCGAAATTCGGAGGTGGAGTCCGGATCGGCATTTAGCACCCCGCCGAGAATTCCGGGAACTGAAGTATCGTTGTTGTCTACTCCATCCAGCAGGAAGTTGTTGTTGCGCTCTCGGGAACCATTCACGGTAATGCCACCCAAAGAAGTATTCGTCTGAGAGGTTCCCGGAGATAACAGTACCAATTCATACGGATTGCGCGTGATCAAAGGCAAATCTTCGATCTTTCGCTGGTCAACCAGGTTACTGATTTGCGCGGTTTCAAGGTCAACAGCAGGAACCTGATCCGCGCGGACCTGTATCTCCTCCGCAGCGGCTCCTGGGTCGAGTGTTGCGTTCACCGTAGCCGCCTGCGCGACTGTTAGCTGCAGGCTCTGAACGCGAAATGTCTTGAAGCTGCTCTTTTTGACGGTCACCTCATAGTTGCCAACCGGCAACTCCGTGATGCTGTAAGCCCCAGTGCCACTGCTGGTGGACGTGCGCGACAGGTTTGTGTCGATGTTGCGCACGGTAATCTCTGCCCCCTGCACGACGGCGCCACTGCTATCGGTAACAGTACCTGCGATGGAGGCGGTCTGTGCCCAGGAGGGGAGCAAGAAGACAAAGATGGCGAGCGCCGCGACCGTTAAACTATGGGATGTGCGCATGATTCTCCTCTATTACAACAATCGTTAAATGTTTCTGCCGCTGGAAGGATCGTGGGGCGAGAAAGACCCCCCAATCTTCGGTAATATGGAACTCATTAGCTTTGTGCGCTGGGCAGGAATGCCTCACGACCTTGGGCCGATACCGTGCAACTCGCGTTCCAAAACTTCCCTTCTATATCACGTACCATTTCCAACAGCTTACGTTCACGACTTGTCCGGAATATGCGAATGTGGAGAGATTGTAAAATGAGGCTATGAAATCCTGTAGGGAAAATCCTGTACGCCTGTGGGACAACTAGCCGTGGACTCAGTCCGCTTTCGCGAAGGGATCAAACTGTTCAACAGTGCAGAGTTCTTTGAGGCACATGAAGTGCTGGAGGACGTCTGGCGCGGGGCCCCGGCTGCGGAGAAGAGATTCCTACAGGGGCTGATTCAAGTTGCAGTCGCGTTACATCATCACTCAAAAGAAAACCGGGTCGGGGCGCGATCTTTGCTGGCGCGGGCGCGACGCAATCTTTCCGGTTACCCGGATGAGTTCGGGGGAATTAATCTAAAGCCGTTGATGGAGTCATTGGCGCGATGGCAAAAGGCGCTGGAGGATGCCCATCCTGTGCCTCCGCTGCCACGGATTTGATCCCGGGCACCGATCGTCACCCATTCGCCCTACGCATCGCACGCCGCACTTAAATCCGGAAGTTTTGTGTCCGAATGCTAGAATTTTTCTTTCGTGACCCACTCCGCCAAACCAGAAGCGACGCTCTCCAAGCGAGCAACTGCCGTTCCGTTGTTAGATCTTCAGCGGCAGTACAGCACAATTCGCGAGGAAGTCCTGGCCGCCATCGAGCGTGTATGTTCGTCACAGCAGTTCATCCTCGGGGCTGAAGTCGAGCAGTTCGAGCGCGAAATCGCCCGCTTCATCGGCGTGCCGTCGGCAGTAGGCTGCGCTTCCGGCACGGATGCACTTTGGCTGACGCTGGTCGCGGCGGGAGTTCAGCCCGGCGACGGCGTCATCACTACAGCATTTAGCTTTTTTGCTTCGGCCAGCGCGATTGTCAGGGTCGGGGCGCGTCCGGTGCTGGTGGATATCGATCCACGCACGTTTAACCTTGATCCGGAAAAAGTTGCGGCCAGATTGCGATCTGGCGGATCGCACAGAATTCGCGCGCTGCTGCCGGTCCATCTTTATGGACAATGCGCTGATATGGACGCGCTGCAACGGCTCGCGGAAGAGTTCGACTTAGTGATCATCGAAGATGCGGCGCAGGCGATCGGGGCGAGGTGGCGCGGGCGTCAGGCAGGGTCGCTCGGCATCGCCGCCGCATTCAGTTTTTATCCCACCAAGAATCTAAGCGCTTTTGGCGATGCGGGGCTGGCCACTACGGGCGATGCCGCGCTCGGAGAACACATGCGCCATTTGCGCAATCATGGCAGCTCCCGGCGCTATCTGCATGAAGAAGTCGGCTGGAACTGCCGCATGGATGCGATCCAGGCGGCGGTGCTGCGCGTCAAGTTGAAATATATCGAGACATGGAACGAGCAGAGGCGTGCGCGCGCTGCGACCTA
>QHZR01000044.1 GCA_003224755.1 Acidobacteriota bacterium | reverse complement strand
TAGGCACGCCGTAACTCCGGATCGCAACGTGCCGCCGATTGTCCGGCTTCGACGAGTAAGGTTCTGAGCAGCGTGTTGCCTTGTTTGGAAATCGCACCTAACCGCCGCCGCGTCCCGCTGGAATCTTCGCTGGGGATCAGTCCCAGATAGCTGGCCAGCTTTTTGCTGCGCGGGAAGCGGGTGACGTCGCCCACTACCAGCACGAACGCCAATGCGGTGACCGGCCCCGGGATGCGTCCTCAGCAACCGCACTCGGGAGTCCTGGCGGGCGGCCTTGCTTACCGCCTCATCCAGTTCGCCGATATTCGCCTCTAGCTGGTCGAGTAACTGCAGCAAATTTCGCCCGAGCTTTTGGTCAGCGTCCAAAAAGCTTACTCGGACTTTCCGAGCCGTCGTTGTTATCCAATCAAGCCACTTTAGCGGTGAGGAATCTGCAATTTTCGCGGAAGTGCAGATTCCTCGGACCTGAAAAGTCCTCGGAATGACAGTGTGCTTTAGGGCAGATTATTTGAGTTTGCCCTTAATCGCTTTCGCGTCGGTCTTTCCAATCATCGCGACGTCTTTGCCGGTGTGGGCCTTAGCCGCGTCGCACACTTTCTGATAATTCCGTTTGTCCAACTTCAGTACCAGCGCGCGAGGCTTGTCCTGATCGTAAAAATCAATTTCGAGCCAATGGTTCTTGGATTTCGTGAACGCGATTATGACGCCTGTCGCAGGTGACAGCATTCCTAAAGCAACTGCCTGCTTCAACCGGTGTTTCTTCGTGTACTCATAGGACATCGTGTCCACCTGCGAATATTGGACCGTAAGGACTCGACCGTCCGAGACTCGCACCTCAACCATCTTGTCGTCGTCGCTGAACCTCAAAGTCGCATTTGCCAGTTCACCTTTGGCGCTTGGAAACTGAACATCGCGAAAAATAGTTTCCTCAGCAGCCGCTGCTACGGAAAATAACATCACCGAAAGGAGCCATGCGTGTCTTCTCACTTGGTCACCATCCTGGGTGGATCATCATACAATGATCCGGACTGCCCGCCAGGTCTATCATTTTGCACAATGTATTTGCGACCGCTCAGGACCCGCAGCTTATAGCCTGTCTGCCTGGAATCGGCTAATCTTTCAGCATCCATGCCGCTCAAGGAATCGGAAGCGATTGTTCTGCGCACGTATCCCTTTCGCGAATCCGACCTGCTGGTCACGCTCTTCACTCGGATTGAAGGCAAGGTGCGTGGAGTGGCCGGCGCTGCAAAGAAATCGCGGCGGCGCTTCGGTGGAGCTCTCGAACCGCTCACTTACATCAAGGTGGCGTACGAAGATCGCGAGCGGCAGGAATTGGCGCGCCTGGACTCTTGCGAAGTGCTGGAGTCGCCGCTGACAAGTGAAGTGAGCTATCCGAGGGCAGTAGCGCTGGGACACGTCGCGGAGCTGCTCGACGAATTGCTTCCTGATCGCGAGGCCAATGACGCAGTCTTCCGCCTTGCGCTTTCAGTGCTTGCGCAGCTGCGTGGTAATGAGTTCCGCATTCCGTTGGCATACTTTGAGTTGTGGATAGCGCGCCTTATGGGTTATCTGCCCGATCTTTCTACGTGCTTGGCTTGCGGGCGCACTCTGAACGGCAGCCGCGCCTATTTTCATGCTCTGGCGGATGGCCTGATGTGCCCGGAGCACAAGCGCCTGGCTTCATGGGAAATTTCGGCGGAATCGCGCAATCTTGCAGCGCAAATGCTCCGAGTGCCCCTATCCAAGCTGGATGTTGCGCAGAAATCAGCTCCGGACTTAAGCAAGTTTGTTTTGCAAACGCTTGAGCGCCATATCGAGAAGAAACTGGTGACGCGGACAATGCTGGACCGGCTACAGAGATAATTTCGAGTCACGTGGGACAGGCGGCTCGCCTGTCCAGCTTAGGGAGCCTTGTAATAGTTACTGGCGGAGGGAGAGGGATTCGAACCCCCGGTACGGTTTCCCGCACAGTGGTTTTCAAGACCACCCGTTTCAACCGCTCACGCATCCCTCCGCGACTGATCTACAGTTTACCTGCAGCACCACACGGAGTCACTTTACAACGATCTCTGCTGTCAGCCTGGCAATGAATCGAACAGAAAATGATCCGTGGCCGGAGTAACGTTACTCAGTGTAGTAGCCTGATGAAGCATGAACCCGCTCTCTAGCCGCGAATTGAAAATCGAAACGTCCCTTGTTGTCCTTCTCACTCTGGCACACATCGGATACGACAGCCTCGACATGCCGCCGAGCAAGTAGTGAGTTACGTCGCTTGGGCGATTTGCGTTATCCTCGTGATCCGAATCATCTGGATTAGCTGGACGACCGTGGTAAGTGCGGTGAATGTGAGTTTTAAGAGTCTTCCGCATTCACGTGCCGGAGGCGACAAGTTATCAGGTACGACATCGCTGGGATGCACGCATATTTTTGGGGCCTGGGCATACCTGTTCCCAAGGAGATTCCGCCGGTGACGGTGCACGAAGGCGGGCAGGCAATTTATAGCCCTGCTCCCGTATATCGTGGCGAGCTGCAAATCCCGCGTTTAGAGGTAACGAACCGAAAGGTTGTAACCCACATCTACGCTGTGTACGTGATGCAGATGGCCTTTCCCGACCCGAGCAAGGCTCCGGGATTTTGGGCTTCCTTGCCGCATAGCTTGCCTCAACTGCATTTGACGATTTTCTTTTCTGCCGAGTTGAGGAGATATTTTCACGCGAGCTATTGAAATTTGATCGGAGACGAAGTTAACACTGCCGCCTTGGTCTTGTGGAGAATTCGTGAAGTTCTAGGTCGCACATTCGCGGACAAGTTAGCCAGCAAGGTTTACCGAGCGACGGTTGATTCATTGGCGGAAATTGCAGACTCCGATTTTAATGTTTCGCTGGCCAAGGCGTTGAAATTAGCAGATGGTATCGTCGAAGCCTACCGGCAGAAATGGCCGCAGATCAAAAGATCCTGAACGACAATTCCGTCGCTGTGAAATTCGAAGTGTCGCGTGGAAATGTTGACCCACGAGAGTCCTCGCCATATTAAGGCGAGATTTCACCGAATGCCTAAAGGGCCGCTCTGCCACGGATCCGCTAGCACTGCTTCACTTCACCACGACTTCCGCCGTCATCTTCGGATGAATCGAGCAAAAGTAGTGATACGTTCCCGGCTGCGAGAACTTGAAGCTGAATTTGTCGTCGGTATCAAGGGCCTTCGACTTGAACACCCCCTCCTGGCTCACCACTGTGTGCGGAATGTCGTCGCGATTCACCCAAGTGACTTCGGTTCCGGCCGCTACGGTGACGCTCGGGACGGTGAAAGTAAAATTGTCAATCTTTAGCTCGGGCGCGAACGGCTTTGCGCTCTCGCCGCGCGCGTGTTGGACCACAAAGAAGCTGGCGACGAGCATGGCTGCAGTCGCGACCAAAGCAAAGGATTTCCGGCGCAAATTACTTTTCATCGTTTTATCTCCTAAGAATTGAGCAACCTCAGGGGCTAAAGCCGCTGAGAGAAGTGAAGCCGCTATCGCAGCGCTGAAAGCGCTGCGCCACCCAAAAGCTCTCTAAGCCACGAGCCAAGAATTCCGCAGGCCGCTAATCAGAAATCTAAGCGCCGCCTAAAACCTCCAAACCAGCAACCCCAGAACCTCCACATTCCATAAAAGCGCACGACTCATTCGCGCCTTGCGGAGCACAGGTAATTACGAGAGATTGGAATCAATCAAGGCAAGCCCGTGTTTACCGCGAACGTAATTGACATCAGTTATCCCCAGCAGGCTGCGCAATTGCTCCGGCGGAACTTTCATTGGGCCGGGCCCGGGCGCCGCTCCCGGCTGAGGTTGAGGAAACGCTGTGGAACAAGCAGTGTGGAACGTCACGTTGCCCTCGACTTTCTGCATCGTCTGGTGAATGTGGCCGTTCAGGACCGTCACAGAACCAAACCTCTTCAAATAGGAAAGCGCCTCTGCACCGTCCTGAGTTCCCCATCCCCAGTCCTGGTAAACCGTCCACAGAGGAATGTGGGCAAAGACGACGATGGGCGTGCTGTGCGAAAGATGTTTAACGTCTTTTTCCATCCACTCCAGTTGCTCCGGCCCAAGCGTTCCCAGCCCACCGGCCTTCAGGTTGGCGACATTTACCAGCCCGATGAAATGCACGCCTTTCTTGTCGAAGCTGTACCAGCCAGCACCCTGCGTATTTTTTCCAAACCGATCAAGATAGCCTTTGCCGTTGTCATCAATCATGTCGTGTTCGCCGGGAACGTAGAAGACGTCCCTTCCCGGACCTCCCCTGAGCATCTGCGAGACGGTGTCGAATTGCTCTGGTTTCGTAAGATGGGTTATGTCACCGGTGTGGATCAGGAACTCGGGTTGGGTCTGCAAGGCTTTGATTCGATCCAGCGCCACTTGCAGGGTTGCGGTAACGTCGGTGTTCGCCGGCCTGTTGAATCCCATGTGGCTATCACTCAACTGCACAAAGCTCAGCTCGCCGATCATTTTCTTCTCCGCGTCTCCGAGCGCAACGGAACTGAGAACTCCGCCTTGCATGACATACAGAGCGCCCGTCCCGGCCCAAGCCATGCATTTCAAAAAGCCCCTGCGATCAACGCCGTCGTGGTTGCGGTCGTGAATGATCTCGTCGCGGTCCGTGCGGTTCATATTGTCCTCCTGATTGTGTGGGTGTACTGAGGATGAAACTGGCGGATGAAACTTCTATTCCCTGAAAAGCGAAACCCCGCCACGGATTTCGCGGAAGAACGCGGATCAATTCAGTCAAAACACAAATCTTGATCTACATAGATAAACGCGAATGGGTGGCCGGAAAGTTCGATTTTCGTTGGATATCACCAAATCCGCAATTGAGGATTCAATCGAATTTGTGTTCTCATCCGCGTTCTTCCGCGAAGTCCGCGGCGATTTTTACCGCAGCATAAAGTGGAATATTTTCGCAGACGGCGGGTTATCGTATCTAGGACGTGCATGACGATCGCGGGAACGCCGAGACGTTTGAAGCGCTTGCTATGCCCCTGCTTGCGCCGCTGTATAACTTCGCGCACTGGCTCGCAGGCAACCGCGACGAGGCAGAGGACCTGGTGCAGGAAACGTACGTGAAGGCGCTCAAGGGTTTCGGCTCGTTCACACCCGGAACAAACTTTCGGGCCTGGATGTACCGGATCCTACGCAATACGTTTCTGACCTCGCGCACGGGATTGAAAGCGACAGTCTCTCTCGACGATGAGGAGAACCCAGTTACACAGCCCGCGGCCGATGACGACCCCGAATCGCTGCTGTTCGCGCGAGCAGATCAGGAGGAGATACGTCGAGCGCTTGAGCAATTGCCTGTCGTTCACCGAGAAATCATCTTGCTCTGCGATGTGGAGGAAATGAGTTACAAGGAGATTGCGGAGCTCGCAGGCATTCCCATCGGCACGGTAATGTCTCGCCTATCCCGCGCCCGCAGCTCGATGCGAAGTCTATTGAGAACGAAGCTGCAAGGAGCACGCCAATGACTTGCGAGTGGCGCGACAAGATTGGAGCCTATCTCGATAATGAGTTGTCCGAGGCAGACGATCTGGCCATGTCGCGGCACCTGCGGACTTGTCAGGATTGCGCGATGGCCGCACTAGGCAGCAGAAAACTGAAAGTTTCTATTAAGAGGGCGGCCAGTGGGAGGTTTGTGCCATCGCCGGAGTTCCGGTCAAGAATCGGAAAGGCAGTCGCTCCGCGGTCCAGGTCACTCCCATCCTGGCTACCGGGCTTTGCACTGGCGGCAACCGCGATCATCGTCGTGGCGGTAGGACTGGGGCTGTTACTGCGACCTCGCCAGCATGATGTTCTCGTTGAAATTACCGACCTGCACGTTTCTACTCTGGCCAGTGCCAACCCCGTTGACGTCATTTCCACCGATCGCCACACGGTCAAGCCTTGGTTCCAAGGAAAGCTGCCGTTTACCTTTGACCTCCCGGAACTGCAGAACTCCGAATTTCACTTGATCGGCGGACGCATGGCGTACGTCGCTCAAGGCCCTGGTGCGCAGCTGTTGTTCGGCGTCCGCAAGCACCAGATCTCAGCGTTCGTTTTCCAGGAGCGCGAAAGCTTCGCGCGCCTCGGGGCCGCTCCGAAAACATCGCAAAATCTCGCCTTCAACCTGGAGACTTGGACGGACCGCGGCCTGCGTTATGTGGTAATCAGTGACGCCAGTGCCGCCGATGTACTGGCACTTGCGAAATTGCTGCGATCCGCCGAATAATAGACCTCGGCTCGTCCGATAACCGCGCAAGTCCCTGCTTTTCAGCCATTTTTGCCTCAAGTTTGCCCGAAACTCTTTTATTAACCGAGGGTTTACATTGTTGGCAGTAAGAAATAGCCCGCCCTGCCGCCTCTTCAGGCCGCGAGGGCGCTTCGAGGATCCACGATGAATCTCGAAGGGGGACCTAATGAAAACTCTTAACCGCATCCTTAGCGTTATTACACTTTTTACACTGATGTCGGTTCCGGCGCTGTGGGCGCAGGATGACCGCCAATACGACCCGCAAACCGATGATCAGGGCTCCGTATCTGAACCTGACCAGTCCGCCCAGCCTGATCAACCTGAGCAGTCGGCAGAAGTTCAGCAGCCTGTTCAACCCGAGCAGCCTCAACAGCCCACGCAAGACCCGCCAGCCCGCGCCGCACGTCTGCAATACATGAGCGGCTCGGTTTCGGTGCAGCCGCACGGCACCGATGACTGGGTTTCGGGCACGCTGAATCGGCCTTTGACGAACGCCGACAATGTGTGGGCTGACAAGAATTCTCGCGCCGAGATCAGCGTGGGCACCGGCCTTATCCGGATCGACTCTGAGAGCAGCCTTACTTTGACCAACATCGCGGAAAATATGGTGCAGTTGCAGCTGCACCAGGGAGCGATGAACCTGCACGTTCGCCGTCTGTATGACAACGAAACTTACGAAGTGGACACGCCAAACCAGGCGTTTACCATTCGCAAGCCTGGCGACTACCGCTTCGACGTGGATGCCGATAAAGACAAGACCATCATCACCGTCTGGCATGGCGAAGGCGAAGCTACTGGAAATGGCCCGGCTGTCCGCATTCGCGAAGATCAGCAGGCCAGATTCACCAATGGCACCTCGATGACCAACGACATTCACCGTGCGCCGTCTCCGGACGGATTCGATGAGTGGGCGCAGTCGCGTGATGGTCGTCTCGATCATTCTGCGTCCTCGCGCTATGTCTCTCCGGATGTGGTCGGCTCTGATGACCTCGACGAATATGGAACCTGGCGCGATACTCCCAGCTACGGTCACGTCTGGGTGCCTTCGGGTGTAGATGCCGGATGGTCTCCGTATCGCAACGGCCACTGGATCTGGGTTGATCCGTGGGGATGGACCTGGGTTGAAGATGAGCCTTGGGGTTACGCTCCGTTCCACTATGGACGCTGGGTCTATTACGACAATTATTGGGGATGGGCGCCCGGTCCGATCTATGTTCGCCCGTACTACTCACCGGCGCTAGTCGCATGGTTCGGCGGCCCAGGTTGGGGTCTTGGATTCGGATTCGGTGGCGGCTATGGCTACGGCTGGTGCCCGCTTGGATTCGGTGAGCCTTTCATTCCATGGTACGGAGTGAGCCGCGGATATTTCAACCGCGTCAACATCACCAATACTCGGATAACCAACATCAACATAACAAAGATTTACAACAACACGTACATCAACAACCACCCGGGCAGAGGCGGAAGAGGTGGTGATCCTGGCCGGCATGGGGGATGGCACAAGGACCAAATCCACTACGCAAATATGCACGCGCGAAACGGATTTACGGCGGTCTCGCGTGACACGTTAGTGAATTCGCGAAATGTGGCGCGCAATAACGTACGCGTTTCACCGACTCAGATCACCAAAGTTTCGGTGACGAACAACATCAATGTTCGCCCAACTCGTAACACGGTACTGGGTGCGAATGCCGGAAAATCGGCTGCAATTCCACCGCAACGCAGCTTTGCACGGCCAGTGGTCAGCCATGTCGCACCTCCGCAAAATGGACGCGCCGCATTTCATCCGCAGTCGCCGGTAGCAAGTGTGGGTCGGAATCGAGGCGTCGGCCAGAATCAAGACCTCGGACGCAATCAAAACCTAGGACGGAATCAAGGACCGGGGACAGAAATGAACCGGAATCCAAACCTGGGCCGGAATCAAGGGCCAGCCTTCGAAATGAGGAGCACGCAGCATCCGGCTGACAATATTCCGAACCGTGGTGCCAGCCCCACCAGCAACATTCGGATGCCGGAGAGCCGGCCCATGGCTTCGCGTAGTGTTCCGCGACCGCCGAGCGCCGGTGGCTTCTCAGGTGAACGCGGAATGAACCAGGGTACGGCAAACGGTCCGCGATCCAATGTCGCGATGCCGTCGGCCCGACCGGAGAACCAAGGTCGACCATCCGCTCCCGAAATGAATTCGCGTAGCAACCTTCCGCGTCCTCCAGCCAGCGTGGAGCGGGCGCCCTCGCCCGCTTACTCGCGTGGCGAAGGGCCCTCGGGCGGCGGTGCACCACGCAGCATGAGTCAGCCAAACACGCAACGGCCATCGAACAACGTGCCGCGGAGTGAACCTAACAACTCTCACGGCAGCTCGCCTCGAGGCCAGTCAGGTCCACGGAGTGAGCTCAGCGTGCCGCGTCCTTCGGGAGCATCGGCTCCACGCGGATATTCGTCGGCTGGCGAGCGTGACAGTTTCCCGAGCGCGAGCGTACGGAATCAGGCTCCGCGACCTGCTCCTTCATACGAAGCTGATCGCAGACCGTCTCCTAGTTTTGGTGGCGGATCGAACAGTCGTCCGAACTATGACAGACCGAATTACGGTGGTGGGTCGTATAGTCGGCCCGCCCCCTCCTATGATCGCGGATCTTCCTCGCGTTCAATGCCTTCATACGGCGGTGGTGGCGGATACAGCCGTCCGGCACCTTCGTACGGTGGCGGTGGTGGCCGCTCGATGCCGTCGTATGGTGGTGGGGGCGGACACTCGATGCCATCTTATGGTGGTGGCGGGGGCTTCGGTGGGGGCCGCGCGCCTTCGTATGGCGGTGGCGGCGGAGGAGGCGGAGGTCACGCACCCTCGTACAGTGGAGGTGGCGGTGGTGGACGTCCTTCGGGCGGCGGAGGCGGCGGACATGCCTCGGCTCCGAGCCATAGCTCAGGAGGCGGAGGCGGTTCGCACAGCAGCAGTAGCGGTGGGCACGGACATCACTAAACTTTAACTGTTTCTAATGCCGGCTGAAAACACGCCGCCTTCGGGCGGCGTTTTTCTTTCCATAAGACAAGAAAGTTCGCCGGAGACAGACAGATCCATCGACGCCGATTGTCCTAACATTGAGAACCGTCCAGTGGGTAGGACCGACCGAAATGCCGACGAGATCGAAGCCCTGTATCGCCAACATGGGGCGGCGTTGCTGCTGTTTGCCTCGGCGATGTCGGGTGACCGGGCTCGCGATCAAGATGCGGTTCACCAAGTCTTTTTGAAGGCCATCGAGAACGGCAGCGTAAGCCAAGCGATTAATAAGAAAGCCTATCTCTTTGCGTGCGTGCGCAACGCCGTTCTTAACGATGCCAAGGTTCAACATCGAAATATGCCTCTTGATGTCGACTCGGCATGGTTTAGTCCTCCTGACCGGGACTATGCCGGAGAGCAGAATCTGAGACGTGCGATTGGCGAACTTCCGGATGATCAGCGAGAAGTCATAGTTCTGCATGTCTGGGGCGAACTCACTTTCTCGGAGATCGCTGACCTGCTGGGTGTGACCTCGAACACAGCGGCATCGCGGTACCGGTATGCCCTAGCCAAGCTGCGCGGCTCAATGTTAGCCAAGGAGAACTCTTGTGCAGACTCCCGATGATGAACAATTCGAAGCCTACTTGAAGCGATTCCATCCAATTGCCCCTGAGTCTGTTCCAACACTCAGTGTCGGTCATTCATCTCGGCGTTCGCCCCCACTGGGAATTTGGCTGGCGGCAGTCGCGGCCACCCTTGTTATAGGAGCAGTCATTTTGCATATTCGCAATGACCGAGTTGCTGTTTCAAATACCGTTACCGATGCGGCACCTGTCGAGCGACATGCGCCGTCGGATCCACTAACCATACGAAGCGCAAATGCTTGGCTCGCGAAGGCGCCATCGTTTAAGGCAGCGGTTGACGAACTAGCGTTTCGCTCCCAAACCAGCCCGCTTCCGCAAGGCAAACAGAGCGCGGTCACTGTGCTAAGCAAGGAGAAAATCAGGTTATGAAAATCTTCAACACGATTCCTTCGGTGATTCTGATCGCCCTATTATCAGCCGGTTTGGCATTGGCTCAGCGGAATGCGTCCCTCACAGAGAATGCAGCTTTGCGTTACTGGTCGGCATTCTCCGCGATCCAGGATTCCGGTATCACGGACCAGCAAGCCAAGGAACTCAACGCGATCCTCGACGGTACAGCGCCGTACGACGATTCGAAATACAAAGAATTGCTTGAGAAAAATAAATTGGCACTTGAAATTATGGCACGTGCGACTTCTTTGCCGAACTGTGACTGGGGGGCCTCGATTACGAGCTCGGGCACGACGTGCCGGTGGACTATGCCAGAAAGGGATTGGTTCTCGGACGGCTCAATGTTCTTTACGCCTTTCACCTGTTTAAGACCGGTAATAAAGATGGAGCGGTTCGCGCTCTGGCAGCCGGTCTGCGGTTTTCGCAGGATGTCGGGAATGGTGGATCCCTTTTTGCGACGCTGATTGCAAAAGATCTCTTGGTAAATCACCTCAGGGCCGTCACTGGAGCGATCCATTTAGAACAACTCTCCGCCAACCAGCGATCACAACTGCAAGCGGCCGTTATACGAGCAGAGGGAGGACTTGACTGGCCCATGGCGGCAAAGCGCGACCTAGAAGCTCTCCGCAAAGATTACGCAGAAAACCCGCAAACATCCGCCGCTCTGACCCGGATTATCTCGTCATACGTTGGGGCGCTGAACGACGATTCCAAACTGCCTGTGCTAAAGCAGGCGGTTGAAGGCGCTCCACAGGAACTTGCAAACGTGATCCCGAACGCGAGGCGAGTTCTAGAACAGAAGGAAGACTTGAACAACACACTTCAGCAGACGCGTGCGCTAGTGCAATGATTGACGAGGTCTTTACTAGCCCGATTCTTCGGAATTGGGGCCGCGCACTCGATCGGTGAGATGCCGTGTTGACCTGATCTGAGTACGCATCCTTCGGGCGGCGTTTTTCCCCGCTCTCAATTCAAAGGCTCCCGAGTTCTCCGTGCCATAATGAACCGCTCAATTCCACGAGGTTCCCATGATCTCTCGTCGCCGCTTCTTGCATTCCACAACGACCGCCGCTAGTGTAGCGGCGTTCTCGCATCTTGCTTCCGCGAGTGAAGCTTCCAGTGATTGCAAACCGCTGCCTCCTGCCATTGCCAAGCTTCAATCCCTGAAAGACCAAGCACAGCCGATCACTCCACAGGAACGAACCGAGCGGCAGGAGAAAGTCCGGCAGCTAATGAAGCAGAACGGGATCGATGCCGTTGTGCTCATGCCGGGTACCTCGTTACGGTATTTCACCGGAGTCGAATGGTGGGAAAGCGAACGGGCACTCGCGATAGTCCTTCCTGCGAAGGGGACGCCGTTCTTCGTTTGTCCTGCATTTGAGCAAGGCCGCACCCAAGAACAGCTTGCCAAGAGCGGCCTTGCAAGCGGCGCCGACATCCGCGTCTGGCAGGAAGATGAGAGTCCTTACCAGCGCATCGCCCAGGGCTTGCGCGACTCAGGAATTTCGGCCGGCACGATTGGGATTGAAGAAACCGTGCGATTCGTCTTCAGCGATGCGATCGCGAAAGCGGCTCCGCAGGCGAAGATTGTGAGCGCGACGCCGGTCACCGCTGGCTGCCGGATGATTAAGAGCGCACATGAGATCGCCCTCATGCGGCTGGCGTGCAAAGCCACCATGTCGGTCTATGAAGCTACGTTCAAGAGCCTGCAACCTGGCATGACGGATTCCGACATTCGGAATCTGGTGCACTCAGGATATGAAAGAGTTGGATTTCAAGGCGACGTGATTGTTGCGATTGCTGAGAATTCAGGCTCACCACACGGATCCACGGTTCCACAGGTCATACGTGAAGGAAGCATCATCCTGATCGACGATGGATGCGACGTCGAAGGCTACACCTCAGACATTACGCGCACCTTTGTCCTAGGCAAGCCGACCGACAAAATGAAAACCGTTTTCGATGTGGTCCATCGAGCGCAAAGCGCTGTGCTCGTCGCTGCGCGACCGGGAATGTCCTGCGAGAGCGTGGATGCCGCTGCAAGAAAAGTCATCACCGATGCTGGCTTTGGTCCCGATTACAAATACTTCACGCATCGTGTCGGCCACGGCATGGGAATGGACATTCACGAATGGCCCTACCTCGTCCGCGGCAACGCGACTCGGCTGCAGGCCAACATGATGTTCAGCGATGAGCCCGGAATCTATATTTCAGGCGAGTTCGGAATTCGACTCGAAGACGATATGCACATTACAGAAAACGGTGCTGAATTACTGACGACCCAAAGCCCGTCTCTGACTGATCCGTTTGGAACTGCGTAATCTCGTCACTCTAAACTTGATCACAACACGAAAAACGCCGTCCACTTGGGCGGCGTTCCGTTTGTCGGAGCAACTTACTTGCGAATCTCCCACAGCACATTTTCCCCATGTTGGCGCGTGAGAAATGCGCGGGGCTTCGCCAGGTTATTCAGTGTTCCTGGCAAGCCGTCAACTGATGTACTTCCTATGGAAACATGCAGCCCCGTAGGCTCGTTGTCTTCTCCTCTGACTAAGGAGAGGCTGTCACGTCCCAGCGCAATAAGGCGGCGGGCGGCAGCTGAAACATCGGTGGAAAACGCCCATACGTGTCACCCCGGTCTTCGGCGGCAAGCAACGTGTGATCATTCGCGAAGGTCAGGTTGTCGAACGATGCGTGATCGTCATCTCCCAGAACAAAGATCGAAATTTTGCCAGTATTCCGGTCCTCGTTAAGATCCACGCGGAAAATGGATCCCCAAGAACCCCGCGCAGCTAGACTCGGCGTTCCTGCGCCGGCATCGGTGTCGCCGGTCGGGTCGAAGAAAAATGTCAGAAAACTTGAACCCGGCAGGAATTGGGCATTCTCAGGGCGCTTGAAAGGCGTTGCGCCAGCCGCTTTGGCCCCAGCGTTGGCATCGAAGGAAGCGATGCCATCAACGTCCGTTTCGTGTACGGTCACCCAGTCTGCCTGATACGAGGTCCCGGGAGTGTGTAGCGCCAACTGTGCACTTGAGAACACGTCACCAACCGGATCGTCGGCGTGGAATACAACTGGCTCACCCTCGATCCACACCCGCAGTGCCTGCAGTTTGCCGCCAGCCGAAACATCAGAGGGATATTTGGGCAGGAAGCGATATACGAACGAGTTGGGCTGCTTCGCCACTTTTGGGCTGGTTGGATTGTCGGGATCAACGTTCACTGTAATGCCGCCTGAATCCTCAATGATCAACAGATTTCCCCAATCATCAGTGTGAATACCCTCGAAGCCGCCGCGGCCAATAATTGCATAGAGCGTCGTCACCTTTGGAGGCCAGGTCGGAGTGACTTGAATCACTCCGCCGTTACTACCCGCCTCTTGGGTAAAGAACAGTGTGTTGGTGGCGGGATCGTAGGTTGAGCCGTCAATCGAATTGAAATTGGTTAAACCCGTGACGGGATCCGGCGGAGTAAGCAGCGTGACACGGTGTGCGGGATCGGTGACATCGAGGTTCACGCGAGTGATGTACGCCAGATTGCCGCTATTCTCGTGTCCTTGAAAAACGAAATGGCGGCCGTAGTCAAAATCGGCCTCCGGCCCTCCCGGATTGCTGTCGAAAACCAAATAGGCGTTCTCGTCGGGTTCAGTCAACGTGCCGTCGCTCAGAAATCCGAAGTTGGTTATTGCCCCCGACGGATTTTCAAGCGCGGCATGACCGGTGATCACCGTTTTTAGCGTATATCCGGGCGCAATAACTGTGGCTGGAGCGCCAAGACGTTTCTGCGCATTGGGAACGGAACTGGCAATTGGCCCAATGCCCGATTGTGAAAACGCAAGTGTGGCGGTCAACAGTATAGTGGACCCTACCGACATTAGCCGGTGAACGTTCATAAGAATCTCCGCTTTGGATGAGTACTGACGTCGCTGGAAGCGGTCGGTGCTCGCAGCGAAAGTGGAGAGTAATTCTGCAGAAGTGAGAATGCGGTTAAGGTTTCGTTAATTAAAATTCAACAAGCTGCGGAAATGAAAGCTGGACGGGTCAAGAAAGCGTAAGGCACGAATGCTCATTTCTTTGCATTTGCTGAATAGACTTAATCAGCGTTTATCCGCGAAATCCGCGTCGCAGTTTGCCTCGTGGGTTCAGTGACTTTCATCCCCCGCCGGCGCGAGGTCTGACGTATCGACGGTTTGTGCCGTGTTCTGCGGCGGCAGGTCAGGCGGGAGTTGGAACTGACCAGGATCTTTCCCCGCCAGCGCAGCAGACATGAATTGCATCCAGACCGGCAACGCCGCACGCGCTCCGGTCTCCTTTGGGCCCAGCGTTTTCTTTTCGTCGTAACCTATCCACACTCCCGCGGTCAGCGACGGCGAGAAGCCGACGAACCAGGCATCGGTAAAATCATTCGTGGTGCCCGTCTTTCCTGCCAAGGGCAATTTCAGTTTTGTCGCTGCAACGGCTGTGCCGTGCTGTACCACACCCAGGAGCATGGATGTCATCAGTCGGGCGGTGCGCGAACTGATTACGTCTTTCACCTCGGGATAATCTTCTTCGAGAGTGCGGCCATCGTAGTCCGTCACCTTGGCGATTAAACGAGGGACCAACCGCACCCCGTCATCGGGAAACACGCTATACGCTGAAGTTTGTTCCATTAGTGTGACTTCAGCAGCGCCCAGCGCAACCGGCAAGTAAGGAGGAAGGGGCGAGCTGATTCCGAACTTTCGAGCATAATCCTCGACCACGCGAATTCCGGTCCTGTCGGCGAGCTTCAGTGCCGGAATGTTTCGCGACTGTGCCAGCGCGCGACGGAGCGTGATAATTCCTTCGTATTTCTCGTCGAAATTATGCGGAGAGTAAGCGCCCGACGAACTCTGAAACGTTACTGGTGCGTCAAGGATGACGTCATCCGGCCGCGCACCCTGATCAATCGCAGCCGTATATACGTAAGGCTTGAACGAAGACCCCACCTGCCGCAACGCTTGTGTGGCACGATTGAACTTCGAGACGTTAAAGTTGCGACCGCCGACCATTGCACGCACCTCACCGGTAGCGTTGTCTATGGCGAGCAATGCCGCTTGCGATCCCGAGTCCTGCTCCAGACTCACACGCATCTGATTATCGGAGGCTCGCGACAGCACGTTCACATAGATCACGTCGCCGGGTGTCAGCAATTTTGTAGGTTGCCTTTTCGTCCAGGCAACGTCAACTTGCGACAAAACTGCAATGTCGTTTCCAATCTTGAGTCTCGCCATGCCGGGAGATACTGCGGTCACCAGCGCATGTACATAGCTGCCGGCGGCAGGCGGCTCGTCCCAATCGGGATGTCTATAGCCCGCGAGCTTCTGCCCTTCCAATAACACATTGTCCAGGTGTCCCTGCCATCCGTGACGGCGTTCGTACGCCGCCAAGCCGTCCAACACCGCTTGATTTGCGACCGACTGCAGATCCATGTCGAGGGTCGTGTACACGCGCAGAGCGCCGGAGTGTACTTCGTCGGTGCCGTATTTATTCTCGAGATAACGCCGCACCTCCTCCACAAAATACGGCGCCAGCGAATTCGGATCATGTGCCAGATTCAGACGCATAGGTTGGTTACGCGCGTCCGTGGCTTGAAGAGCTGTAATCTTTCCGTCTTCGAGCATGGAGTTGATGACCAGATTGCGGCGGTGCAGCGCGCGATCAGGATGGTTTATGGGCGAGTAGTACACCGGAGACTTCGGCAAGCCGGCAATCAAAGCCGCTTCATCCAGCGTTAGCTGCTTTGCAGGCTTGCTGAAGTAGTACTCGGACGCTGCCTCAAATCCGTAAACGCCGTGGCCGAGATAGATCTGGTTGGCATAGAGCATGAAAATCTGCTCTTTGGTGAACCTGCGTTCAATCTGAATTGCGAGCAATGCCTCTTGAATCTTGCGATGGTAGGAGCGATCAGGCGAGAGAAACAGATTGCGCGCCAGTTGCATAGTCAGGGTTGAGGCGCCCTGCGCGCGCTCTCCCGACTCCACGTCGCGATAAGCCGCGCCGATGATCCTCCAAACATTGATGCCCCAGTGGCGGTAGAAGCTCTTGTCTTCAGTCGAGATCAGCGCATCGCGCAAGACTTTCGGGAAGTCCTGGTAAGAAGCCACCACGCGCCGCTGAAGTGCGAAGGTTCCGATTGTGTGTCCGTGAACGTCGTAGAGTTCGGTCGTGGAAATGGGCCGGTAATTCTCTAGGTGTTCCACCTGCGGCAGGTCGGTCGAATAAATCAGCAGCAGTCCGCCTAGGGCGCCGATGAGCGCCGAGAGTAGGACCATCAGACCGAAGACAATTCGGCCGACAAGCTTGCGGCGGCGCGACTCAATCGACTGCAACTCTTCCAGAACTGCTGGCATGGAGGGTTGCGCTTAGGATATCAGTTAGGTGCGTTTGGGAAGGACGTTTTCGCGTTGTTGTAAAAGGAAGAATTCAGAAGTAAGAACGCAGAAATAGCGAGTTGTCCCAACTTCTGAATTGCTACTTCTAGCTTTCTTTCAGCTCTGCCGACTCTTCAGCACTTGAACAGCTTTGTCGAGTTGCTCATCGCGCTCTGGCGCTGCCTTTTTCTCCTGGTCTGCGGGAGCAGCATTCTCGTCCTCGTCCGGCACCGGGCCATCATCGGCGACGTCGGCAACCAGCACGTTCGGAGTCACGGCGGCATCCTGAATAGCTTTGCCCTGTGGCGAATAGTATTTCGCAACTGACAAGATCAAAGCCGAACCATCGGGAAGCTCAATCAATTTCTGTACCGACCCATCACCGAAAGTCTTGTCTCCGACCACGTCGCCGCGAGCGTTCTCGAGCACTGCGGCAGCAACGATCTCAGCCGGGCCGGCTGTTCCCTTATTCACCAAGACCACCAGAGGCAACGTTGTTACATCCTTGCCAGGATCGGCGTTAAAGGCTTCGCGGGGATATTTCTGCCCTTGCAAGTAGGTGATCGTACCGTGATTCATGAAAAGGTTTGCGGTAGCAATCCCTTCTGACTCTTCCCCGTCCGCGCAGTCGCGCAAGTCGAGGATCAATTTCTTCGCACCTGACTTTTGAACTGCCTTGATCTTGTTGGCAATCTCCGCACCCTTGCCTTTGGTCAGCGCATCCACCCGAATTTGCACGATGCCGTCGTCAAGAACTTTCTCTTTTACGGCGGGAACGGTCACAATGTCACGCGTGACCACCACCTTCTGCGGCTCCGACCGGCGTGCCCGCACGACAGAAAGGTTTAGGTTTGAACCCGGCTCGCCCAAAAGCAAACTACGAATCTGGGCCAGCGACATTTCACGCGTGCTCTTGGCTTCAATGGCCTCAATGATGTCGGTGTCCTGCAAGCCCGCTTTGTCTCCCGGACCGCCGGGAAGGACCGACACGACCGACGCATAGCCGAAGCGCTTGGAGATGGTTGCGCCGATGTCGCCCTTCGCATTCGTCTTGTGTGCCTTGTACTCTTTGTACTGCTCCGCACTCAAATAACTGGAGTTTGAATCTAGCGACTCAAGCAATCCATGCAGCGCGCCGTCCGTCACCGATGGCAGATCGGGCTCTTCCACGTATTCGCTACGTACCCGCGAAAGAACCTCGCTATAGACGGTCATCTGCTTATAGGCACCGTCGTTTGAAGCGTGCACGCCCTTGATCCCGCCGGCGAACGAGAACAGCAGAACTCCCGCAGAAACAATAAGAATTGAGGTCTTAATTTTGGTGGACATCGGACTCCAGATTTTCAAGGCCGCGCTCGCAAGACGACCGATTTTGGTAATTATAGCTGCTTTGATGCGAATTTCATGAACTTCGGTGCATCTGAGATTACCCGCGGCCGGCTGCCCTAGTCGTGGCCCTCCAGTCGCATCGAACTCGCGAATCTGGTGTAACATGGCGTGCCGTGAGGCGACCTGTGACCCGCTGGCTCGTTGTAACCACGATCCTATTGTTGACTGCTATGGCTCATCCTCAAACTGATGAATGGAAGCAGCTTTTTGACGGCAAAGACCTGACAGGTTGGAAACATGTCGGGCCGGGCTCGATGACCGTTGAAGATGGGCTGATCCAAACGCACGGCGGCATGGGCCTGCTCTACTGGACGGGAGGCAAACTCGGTGACTGCACCATTCGCGTGGTTTTCAAGATGCGCGACCACAACGACAACTCTGGTGTCTTCATCCGCATCCCCATCGAACCCCGCGAAGAGTGGATGCCGGTGCACTACGGCTACGAAGTGCAAATTGATAACGAAGCCGCTGGGGAGGACGAGTACCACATTACCGGCATGCTCTACTCACTGACCAAGCCGCTCGCCCGCACCGGCAAGCCCGGCCCTGAGTGGAACACAATGGAAATAACGTTGGACGGTCCTCGGACCATTGTGGTGCTGAACGGCACCAAAGTCTCGGAGTACACCGAAGGCGATGCCGTGCCCGAGCGCAAATTTAATTTTGAACCTCAGCGCGGAACACGCCCGAACGATGGCTACATCGGCCTGCAGAACCACAGCGACAAAGATATCGTCTTCTTCAAGGAAGTTGCGGTGAAGATGCTGAAGAAATAGCTGCCAGAGTTTCAAGTTTCGGAGGTTTCAAGGTTTCAAAGGGCCAGGGTGCGGTTCCCGAAACTTTGAAACCTTGAAACTTCGAAACCTGAGGTTACAGCGGAGACAGCTCATCCTCATGCTCGTGAGCGCGTTCATTTGGAGGCTGCTCGCGCCCAAATCTTCTCTCCAGATATTTGCGTGCCAGTTCCTTGCCGCCTAATCCGAACGCCAGCGCGAAGCCCAACATCAGCGAGCCGAACGTCAGCGCAAACGCAACAATAACCGTGTGTGAGCCGATGCCGAGTTCCTCGAAGGCCATTGACACTACAAAAAGAATGATCATTGTGCGCACCGCCCAACTGATCAGGCGGGGAGAGGGCAAATCTGCGTTGACCCCGCTCAGCAGCGCTGCTCGAGAAAAGAAGCTGGCTGCCAGAAGTCCGAAAAAGAGAATGAATAACCCGGCAAACAGCCTTGGCAGAAAACCAAAGAAACTGGAAACGTGTTCTTCCAGCCCAACGATTCCCAAGGCGTTGATTCCGATCAGAATGAACCCGAGCCAGGCCACCCAGAAGACAAACCTGCTGACCATTTCCGTCGGCGATGGCAAGGCGGCCCCTCGCAACAGCGGGGTCGCTCCCGTGTGTTCCGAGAGCTTGTCGAACCGGGTCAACTTAAGTGCGCTGCGCACGAGCGCCTTCAGCACGTACGCAATCAGCCAACCAATCACCGCAAGTGCCAGCATTTCCAAAAACCGGGGCAGAAAGCGACCCAGGCTTCCTACCATTTCGTGCATTGTCCTGTTCAGCTCACTAATGAAGTTCTGCCACATAAGCCAACCTCACTTCCTGCCGTTCCATACTTCAAGCAAGTACGGCTTTTGCTGTTCAAACGCTTGACACAACGATTCGATGTTTGCCTCGACCTGATCGGCGGAAGCATCACGGTTCTCGGTCAAAAAGGTAAACGCCCGTCCCCGGAACAGCGGCACCAGCGCCTGCACAATATGATCGCGGCCAATCACCGCTTTGTGATAGGCCGCGGCAAATTCATACACGGTACGCACCCAGAGTTCTTCCGGGTAAGAAAATCTTTCTTCCGGCAGTTTCGCCAGTCGTTTCAGGGCCTCATGAGTAGGGGACGAAAGAATGGATAAAAAGACCGGTTCGAGTTCTGAAACGCCGAAGGCAAACATCTGATACAGACGTTTGCGGTTTAGTCGCGAATGCTCAAGACTCACGGTCGGCTCGCAGGCGACACAGGGGGCTTCCAGAGGTTCGCGCGGAGAACTCCATGCTGCAAAATTTGCCTCCAGTGAACCGAACAGGACTCCCGCGCTTTCCCGCATCGCCTTCACCAGGTCTGCTGGGCCTGATTCAGAGCGCGTCTTGGTACCCAAAAACGATTGCGTCACCTTGCATCTTTCCACGATCGCAGAGAGAGTGAGCCATAGTTCGGTGCCATAGCGCCCCTGGTCCTGCGTCCAGATGTCCTGAGCAAGAAAGCGGCTGCCCAACGTGCCTGAAAATGCGAAATCAGCAGGGTACGGCTCGCGAACAGAGCATTTATAGATAGACCGCGTCATCGGATACACCAGGTTCCGGATAAGCAGTCCCTCGAACTTATGCCGGCGATAAACCGGCAACACCAGGTCCCGGCCATCGCGAAGCAACGGGCGTAGCAACCGCTCGATCCAGTTCGGTTCGAGTGTCGGGGAATCCGGCGCAACCATAGCGCAAGCCCGGGCCTGAAGCAGATCGGCCGCCGCAAGGATTGTTCGCAAAGCAATTCCGCTGGCCGGTCCGCCTTCGTACCGCGTGCTGATGCTGTGCAGTGTCCGCAAAGCGCGGATATCGGGGGCGACGCTCAGGTCGCTGATAGAAGCCGCACGGACTAGATCTTGTGTGCCATCCCGTGAACCGCCGTCTGCATTAATGATGACTGCACGCTCGCGCGGAAAGTATTGCAGCAGCCCGGCGCGGACCGCCTGTACCACCTGACCCACGGTCGCGCCGTCGTTATACGTGGGCACTCCGACGAGGATGTCCACTTCGCCGACGTTGATCAGCTCGCGGACGAAATCATCGGAGAGTATGGAAGTTTCGGGCAAGAACAGCTCCTAAAGTAGCAACGTTGCTTTCAACGTCTCAAAACGTAGCGGAGCTACGTCTCTACGTCAGATTCTCCTTAACCTGAACCAGTAGAACTGATAAGGTCCCAGCGTCAGCAGATACGGCAGCTCGCCAATTCGCGGAAAAATATTGCGTCCGAACATCTCTATCAGGATATTCCCGCGATAGCCCTTCAAATCAAGCTCCAGGGCCTGTGCTTTGCTCGACAGGTTATTGACTACTAGCACGGTCTCATTGCCAAGCTTTCTTAGGTACGCCAACACGCGATGGTTCGCAGGATAGAGGAACTCGATCGAGCCGCGGCTCAGGACGGGACTGGATTTCCGCACTCGAATCAAGAGCTTCATCCATGATAGTAGCGAATGATCGAAGCGCTTCTGCGACAACACGTTGATCGCCTGAAAACCATATACCGGGTTCAGCAGCAACGGTGCATAGAGCGTCTCAGGATCGGCGGCTGAAAACCCGCCATTCCAACCACCACTCCACTGCATGGGAGTGCGCACGCCGTTGCGGTCGCCGAGGTTTACGTTGTCCCCCATTCCAATCTCGTCGCCGTAATAGACAATGGGCGTTCCCGGCAGAGACATCAGCATGCCATTCATCAGCTCCATTTTGCGGCGGTCGTTGTCAAGCAATGGGGCCAGCCGGCGGCGGATACCGAGATTCAGTCGCTGTGCCTTCTCCCGCGCATACTCGTCGTACATGTAGTCGCGCTCCATGTCGGTCACCATCTCGAGGGTGAGCTCGTCATGGTTGCGGAGGAAGAGGCACCATTGGCATGGCTCTGGAATCTGCGGGGTTTGCTTCAGGATTTCAGTGATTGGCTTCCGGTCTTCGAGTTTCACGCCCATGAACATGCGCGGCATAAGCGGAAAATGAAAGGCCATGTGGAATTCATCGCCATTGCCGAAGTACGGCAGCAGGTCCGCTGGCCATTGGTTCGCTTCCGCCAACAGCATGCGGCCGGGGAATTCCTTATCAAGCCGCGCGCGTAGTTCCTTGAGCATGCTGTGGGTCTCAGCAAGGTTCTCGCAGTTTGTGCCTTCGCGTTCGACCAGATACGGCACCGCGTCAAGACGGAAGCCGTCAACGCCCATGTTGAGCCAGAAGCGCATCACGTCCCACATCTCTTCGCGGACTTGCGGATTATCGTAATTCAGGTCTGGCTGATGGCTGAAAAAACGGTGCCAGTAATACTGTTTCGAAACCGGGTCCCACGCCCAGTTCGAAAGTTCGGTATCGAGAAAAATAATTCGCGTTCCCTTGTACTTTGTGTCGGTGTCGCTCCAGACATACCAATCCCGCCGCGGATTGTCACGAGAGCTGCGCGACTCCTGGAACCACGGGTGCTGATCGGAGGTGTGGTTTAGCACCATCTCGATGATCACTCGAATGCCATGCTGGTGGGCGGCATCGAGGAAGACCTTGAAATCGTCCAGCGTTCCGTAGGTGGGATTCACCGATCGGTAGTCGGATATATCGTAGCCGTCATCGCGCAGGGGCGAGGGGAAAAACGGCATGAGCCAGATGGCATTGATCCCGAGGTCCTGCAGATAGTCGAGCCTCTGTGCCAGTCCACGGAAATCGCCGTTTCCGTCGCCCGTGCTGTCGTAAAAAGCGCGGACATGGACCTGGTAAATGATCGCGTCCTTGTACCAAAGTCCGTCTTGTGCTGGCAAACGTTAATCCTCGAATGTGGTTTGTGTGCGCTGGATGCCGTCGCGCGGCAGATTTCAATGAAGTCGCATTTACATTCTTTATCGCACTCGCTTGCGACCAAGACAGATTAGTCTATGACACGGCGCTGAGGAAATTTGGCCCCGTGTCGGGCAGACACCCTTGTCGGGCGGCGTCGAGTATCCCAGTCTTACTGCTCACCCTGCCGTATCTCCACGAACACAAATGTGTGCGGCCGTACACGAGTGACCCTCTTCAATATCCGCTTTTTCATTGACATAGGCTCTGGCCAGTTGGCTGCAATTCTCCACTCAAGAAGGGAGGCACTCATATGCAGCAGCTGATGACATTCCTGGCAGTGATCGCGGGGCTGGTCTTCTCAGTGGCGGTTGCCTTGGCAATCGAAGAACTTATCTTCGGAAAAGTTTTCCAGTTGTTCTTTACCCCGGCTCCGGTGCGGGTCCGGGCGGAACAGAAACGCTAACCGCAGACCCTTCAAAAGGGGGACGTATGATTTTCTTCAAGTACTTGCTTGAATGGGGCGGAATCGCGATGATCGCGGCGGCAATCGCGATCATTGCCCGCGATCTTTACCTCCAAACTACTTATAAAAGAGCGGACGTTCCAGATTCTCCTGTCGGGCCAACTCCGCGAAACCATTGGCGCGGCGCGATCGGTCTTGCCGTCGCAGCCTGGCTCCCGATCCTGTTGGCCTCCGGCATCGTGGTGGTGCCCAGCGGGATGGGCGGTATCCGCATCAGTCAGACTAGTGGCACGCTTCCGGGAACACTGTATCCGGGCGCGCATTTCCTCACGCCACTGGTAGAAAGCGTCGTGCTGTTTGATACACGGGACCAACTGTTCACGACTGGCGCGGTCGAAAGCTCGAAGGCTCCCGAAGCCAAACTGGGTCCTGTCGAACCATTGCGAGTGCAGGCCAAAGAAGGACTAACCGTCGGGCTGGCAATTACCGTACGCTATCGCCTTGATTCGAAGCACCTCGATTACATTCAGGCGAACCTTCCTCAACCGGTCGAGAAGGAAATCGTACCTGGTGTCGTCGCCAGTGCCTGGCGAGATCTTGTGCCGGGTTACACCGTGCGCGAAGTCTTCGCAACCAAGCGTGAGGAGATCAGAAAAAAGGCCTCCGACGTGATCACTCAGAAGCTGGCCTCCGACGGGATCGTCGTGAAGGAGGTAATGCTGCGGGATATCCAGCTCCCAGTCGAATACGCCCAGGGCCTGCAAAATCTTCTCTTGAAAGAGCAGCAGAACGATCAGATGGGTGTTCAAACCGAGATCCAGGAAAAGCAGGTCAGAATTTCAGAGCTTGAAGCCGAAGCCACCAAGGCGCAACAGGTAAAGCAAGCTGAGGGCGAGGCCCAGGTACGCGTGCTTCAGGCCAAAGCTGAATCCGACGCCATGGAATACACGCTGCCACTGAAGCAGAAACAAATCGAGCAGACCAAACTTGAAGCCGAAGCCCACAAAGAGGCGACCGTGAAGAATGCGGAAGCCATGGCCGAAGCCAAGGTCATTGACAGCAAGGCAGAAATGGAACGCCGCAAGCTGCTGGCAGAAGCCGAAGCGGAGCGCATTCGTGTGACCGCCGTCGCCGACGCGGAACGCATGAAGAACGAAGGAGCAATCCTGAAACAAAATCCGCTGCTGATCAACAAGATCGTCGCGGAGAAATTGTCAGACAAGTTGCAGATCATGATGGTCCCATCTGACGGTAAATTTTTCTTTGCAAATGACGTACTGAAAAGCATGAACATGGCCAACCGCGGAAGCCAGGCGGATCAGGCGGAAGAGCCGGAGAAGTAAGAACGCCAATCAGCATTCAGCACTCAGGATTCAGCCAGTCGTGGGTAAAGCGCTCGCTGAATGCTCGTGTGCAATGCTGATTGCTCATCGGACCACGTAGGGGCGGGTGCCCTCACCCGCCCAAGGGATCGGCAACGTTCCGTATTTGCTGAATACTGACTGCTGAATGCTCATGCTCACACGTAATCCAACTAATCATCAGACTGACGCGACTGCCATTTATAATTCGCCCAATCCCCGAATGCATCTTCCTTCGCGTGCGCGTCTGGTCTGCTGTGTCATCGCCCTGCTCGCGTTCGTCTCAATTGCGCACGCGGCCGACTGGCGCCAGCTTGCGGCACAGCTTTCCAGCAAGATCGCTGCCGCAACCGGGCCGGACGTAATCGCGCTTGACATCGCCAATCGTTCTTCGATCAGCGCTGCCGAAGTTGAAAATATTCGCCGCAATCTGGCCGATATGCTGGCAAATTCTGGAGTACGCGTCTGGCAACCGGAACAGGCCGCCGGCTCAGTGAAAGTCACCCTGTCCGAGAGTCTGCAAAACTACGTCTGGGTGGCCGAAGTCCGCCAGGGGACGAACGAACTCTCCGTGGTAATGGTCTCAATGCCGCGTCCGGAATCAACGACAAGCGCGCAAAATTCGTTGCCCCTCACGCTTCATGCGACCACGCTTTTGTCTCAGCCGGATCCAATTCTCGATATCGCCGTGATCGAAGGCAGCCCGCGAAGAATGATGGTGCTCGGTGGCAACTCCGTCACTCCATATGAATTCAGAGACGGGCACTGGCTGCCAGGGCAACCGCTGGCCATCAACCACGCCCGTCCGCTGCCACGCGATCTCCGTGGCAGAATCGTACTGCGTAAGGATCATCTTTTCGACGCCTATCTGCCAGGGCAGGTGTGCCACAGCACGAACGCTGCCCCGCTGGGAATGACGTGCGCGGGCAGCGATGATCCCTGGCCCCTGCAAGTTGAAGATTCTGCCGTGTCGGCCTTCTTCGCTCCGGCACGGAATTTCTTCACGGGCGCACTGGTTCCCGGCATTGGACAGCAGAAGTCGGCGCCTTCCTTTTATTCCGCGGCTGCCGTTCCACGCGACAAATATGCTCTTTGGGTTCTTACCGGCGTGGACGGTCAGCTGCACTTGCTAGATGGAATCAATCAGCAAACTCTCACGAAAATTCGTTGGGGAAGCGACCTCGCGGCAATTCACGTCCTCTGCCGCGTAGGATCGCAGGTGCTCGCGAGTTCCGCGGGGAACGATTCGCCGGATACGGTTCAGGCATTCGAGTTTCCCGACCGAGAGCCGGTTGCAGTCAGCCAGAAGCTGGAGCTGAACGGGAATGTTACGGCATTGTGGACGGCCCAGAACGGGCAAAATGCAATAGCAGTATTTCGCGATGCAGACAACGAAAACTATGAAGCAGACCTGCTCAATCTTGCTTGCGGCCAGTAGTTTGCTGTGGTCAGCTATGGCCGTGGCCGCCGCCAGGCCGCGCTATGGCGGGACCCTGCGCCTTGCCGTGAAAGAAACTCCGGCGACTTTCGATCCTGCAACTCTTGCCACCGCGGGCCCGGCGGGTCTTTCGCGGCTCGTTTTCGAAACATTGACAACGCTCGATGAGCGCGGACGTCCACAGCCGGGTCTTGCGGTTTCCTGGCAAGTGGAGCCGGGAAACCAGCGCTGGCGCGTTCTTTTGCGCAACGGTGTCAGTTTCCATGACGGGGCAATTCTTGATGCGAACGCCGTCGGCGCTTCCCTTCGAGCCAGCAATCCGAATTGGAAGATAGTAGCATCGGCAGACACGGTTATCATTGAAACTGATACCGCCGAACCCGGCCTTCCGGCCGAACTTGCACTCGACCGCAACAGCATTTTCCGCCGTGCGGGCGGCAAGATCGGCGGCACCGGTCCGTTCTCGATCGCGCAATGGGATTCCGGAAAGCGTCTGACGTTGAAGGCCAACGACCAGTACTGGGCCGGGAGACCGTTTCTGGATTCGATCGAAATTGATTTCGGCAAAGATTATCGCGAGCAGGCAACGCTGCTTGATCTCGGCAAGGCCGACGTGATCGAAATAGCACCCGAGAACATCCATCGCGCACAAGCCGAAGGCCGCACTGTGATTAATTCGGAGCCATCGAAACTGATGGCACTGGCATTCGCCGGAGGCCCAAAATCGGAAGACGAGGCGCACGCCCGCGCGGCACTGACGATGAGCATAGACACAACTGCAATCAACAATGTTGTGCTGCAGGGTGGTGGTGTGCCCGCTGGAGCTTTACTGCCGAACTGGGAGACGGGATATGCGTTCACATTTCCAGTTGGTGGAAGTACCGAAATTGCGCATCAGGAACGGGCGCAGTCACGCCGTCTTACGTCATGGACGCTTGGCTACGACGCCTCCGATTCCATCTCGCGCGTTATCGCCGAGCGGATCCTACTTAACGCCCGAGATGCCGGAATTACCTTGCAGCTTGCGAGCTCGGGCGCTACCGATTTGCGTTTGCTGCGAATCTCGTTGCCATCCGCGGAGCCGCACGTCGCGCTGACGGAATTATCAAAAGCACTGCAATTACCCGGGCCGAAATTCAGCAGTTCGTCAGTCGCTGCACTGTATTCCGCAGAAGCATCTCTGCTTCAGACCCACCGAATCATTCCCCTAGTTCACGTGCGTAGCGCAGTTGCATTGCGCGCGAACGTACACGACTGGATCACTTTTCCCAACGGCGAATGGCGCATAGAGAATGTCTGGCTTGCGCCGGAGAAGCCATGAGATTTCGGCGCAGACTGCTACTGCTGTTTGCGTTGACGGTTTTTGCGTCGGTCGCAGCAGTCGCGCTCATTGTTTCCGCCATGGCGCGGCGGGCATTCGATCGCGCGAATGACGAGCGTACTGCCGCATTGGTGTCCCAATTCCGTCGAGAATTCAATCGCCGCGGTGAAGACCTTGGCCGCAAAATACAAGCGGTCAGTGCCGCACCCGAAACGGGGCGCATGTCCGTAGCGGCCTCGCGCCCTGCACCCGATTACAGCAGCTTCCTTGACGATGCGCAGGTGCTTGCCCAAGCCCAGCGGCTCGACTTTCTGGAGTTTGCTGACGATCGCGGCACGATCCTCTCCTCAGCGCAATGGCCGGCGAAATTCGGCTATAAGGATCCACTGGCACGCCCGAATGCCCCTGCAGATTCCTTTCTCAAAGAAGAAGAAACTCCGAATGGTCCGTCTCTGGGCCTGTTCGCCGTCCGTTCGGTTCCTGCAGGAGATCAAAAGCTCTACATCATCGGAGGCATTCGCCTCGACAAAAGTTTTCTTGCCAGCCTCGACCTTCCCGCGGGAATGCGGGTAATGCTCTACGAAAATCTTGATCATGGAACCGATCGGTTTTTGCCCGATCATCTGATTGCGGCCGCGGGCTCCGTAGTGAATTCGCAAGACCTCGCGCCATTGATTCAGCGAGTACAGCAGGACGGCCAGGAGTCGAGTGCGATCATCGCCGGTGCGTCCGCAGCGGACGACGAAACCGTAAACGCAATCCCGCTGACTGGGGAAAGCAATCAGGTCCTTGGCATTCTGCTGGTAGGAAGTTCGCGGCGTCCGTATGCGGAACTGCGCGGCCAAATTCGCTCAGCGGCATTGCTGGCTGCGGGAAGCGGATTGCTCCTGGCAGTTTTGCTCAGCAGTTGGGCTGCGGCGCACGTCACCCGCCCGGTTGAGCGTTTGGCCCGCGCTGCTCATGAAGTTGCGGAAGGCAACTGGAATACTCGGGTGGAATCCGGTTCATCGGATGAGATCGGAGAACTTGCCGACGCCTTCAATCGCATGACCCGCGAGCTGCTGGATCAGCAGGAACGGCTCGTGCAATCGGAACGTGTCGCGGCATGGAGAGAGTTGGCGCGCCGCCTGGCGCATGAACTCAAGAACCCACTCTTCCCGCTTCAGTTGACCGTGGAAAATCTTCTTCGCGCTCGCAAGCAGGGACAGCAACAGTTCGATGAAACATTCCGTGAAAGCGCGACGACATTGCTTTCTGAAATCTCACATCTGAAAACAATCATCGGCCGCTTCAGCGAATTCTCCAAAATGCCGCAGCCGCATTTTCAATCCGTCAGCTTGAAAGAACTGGTTGAGAGCGTCGCAAAGTTACATCATGCGCAACTCGAGAAGGCGAACATCGAGTGCCAGCAGCAGTTTAATTCCACGCGGGGACAGCCGCCCTCGGCTGTCCGGGAGTCAATTGCTGCCGACCCCGATCTGTTGCACCGGGCGCTTTCGAATCTCGTTCTGAACGCAATTGAGGCGATGCCGTCTGGCGGCAGACTGACGCTGCGGATCGGACAGGAGCAGGGTTCTGCCCGAATTGAAATTTCCGACACTGGTAAGGGTCTTGCGGCCGAAGAGTGTGCCCAACTGTTCACTCCGTACTACACGAGCAAGCAGGCCGGCACCGGCCTTGGTCTGGCGATAGTTCAGTCTATTGTGAGCGACCACGGGGGGCGAATCAGCGTCACCAGCGAACCCGGCCGCGGCACAACGTTTATCATCGAGCTGCCGTCGAATCTGGACAAGCTTCCGGCAGCGCAAGGCACTCACGTCTAAGGAGAACTTTTGCCCGCAAAGGCCAGTTTGTTAATCGTTGACGACGAAGCCGGCACCTTGGCCTCGCTTTCGCGTGCGTTTCGATTGGCTGGACATGACGCGACCGTCTGCGACAACGCGACCAAAGCTGTGGAGCTGGCGAAGTCCAATCATTTCGACATGATCTTTTCCGATGTCGTAATGCCGGGGAAAGACGGCCTCACCTTTCTCGAAGAAGTGCGCTCGCTGGGAGTGACGATTCCAGTAGTGATGATGTCGGGCCAGGCGCACATCGAGATGGCCGTACGCGCTACCAAGCTCGGCGCTCTCGATTTTCTCGAGAAACCCATCTCTACGGAAAAATTGCTGCTCACAGTTGAAAACGCGCTACGGCTGCAACGCCTCGAGTCGGAAAATCGTCAGCTGCGGCAGCGGCTTGGCAGGCACGAGATCATCTGGGCTGGCGACGCCATGAAGAAAGTGATGGCGCAAGTGGACCGCGTGGCTCCCACCGAGACGCGCGTTTGCATACTCGGCGAGACCGGCACCGGCAAGGAACTGATTGCCCACACGCTGCACGAAAAAAGTCCGCGCGCGTCAGGACCGTTCGTTGCTCTCAACTGCGCGGCGGTGCCGTCGGAGCTGATTGAATCCGAATTATTTGGGCACGAAAAGGGATCGTTCACCGGCGCCGCGGCAAGGCATATCGGAAAATTTGAGCAGGCTGAGCGCGGAACACTTTTTCTCGATGAGATCGGCGACATGCCGCTGCCTATGCAGACCAAGCTCCTCCGAGTGCTCGAAGAGGGCGAAGTCGAGCGCATCGGCGCGGCCAAGCCGATTCAGGTTGACGTGCGCGTGATTGTTGCCACTCACCGCAATCTGGAGGCGTTGGTCCGCGACAGCAAGTTCCGTCAGGACCTCTTTCATCGTGTGTACGTGTTTCCACTTTCGCTTCCGCCATTGCGGGAACGGCGCGAAGACCTACCGTCCCTGGTGCAGCATTTTGCTGCGCAGGTCTGCGCACAGAATAACTGGAAGCCGGTCACATTCACTGCGGAAGCGATTGAAGCTTTGCAGCAGTATTCATGGCCGGGCAACATCCGGGAACTGCGAAACGCCATTGAGCGCCTGATGTTGCTCGCAACCAGCAACGAAGTTGATGCGCAGACGGTTCGATCTGTGATGGCGCCAAGTGCAGCGGTTTCCAGCGGCAACATGGGAAATGGAACTCTGGCGAGTCGCGTGGAGAGCTTCGAGCGCGAAGTAATTTTGTCGGAACTGAAACGCGCTGGGTTTCATATGACTAACGCCGCCAAAGCCTTGGGCCTCGAACGCAGTCATCTCTACAAGAAAGCCGAGCAGCTAGGGATTGATATCCGCAAGCAACGACGGGAAGAGGAGAGTTAGTCTGGGTGAGATCTACTGGCCTATTTTGGCCGAATGCTGAGTGCCGACTGCTTCCCTACCACGCCCTGAAGTTTTCCATCTGCTCGCGTTCCCGGCCCCTCTGCTCGCTTTGTCGCTTGGTTTGCGCCAGGCGAGACTGAATTGCGCATTGCAAGCGCGTGCGGTCATCTTCGTGCAGCGTCAGGAAGCGAAACGGCTGCCGTTCCCATGACATCGGGCTCAGCATCTGTGCCTCGCCGAGTACCGATCCGCCGCCCTGAATCAGGAACATGAGTTTTCCGACGGCGCCGGGTTGTAAAGGCTGCGGCAAGCAGAGCAAACCACCAGTCGTGGAGATTACTTGCAACTGCCCGGACGAGCGTTTGCCATCCGGAAATCGCAATACGACGGGAGTACTTTCTTCGAAGCGGACGCGCTCGGCGCGCCGGCCGGAAGGTTGTGACTGCAACTGAGGGAGGTACGGCATATGTCTGAGCCCAAGTATGCGTCTTGCCTACCGAAAAGGGGAGATTACCGAAGACCAGATAAGTCCTCAGCAATCAGCGTTGTAGAAATGCACTAGCGAACCGCGTTCGAATGGCTACTCCCCCATCGTTGTCATTTCCCTTCCGGCATCGTAAGAATTGCCAGATCATTCAAGCGACTGATTATAATAATACTTACCTATAGCACGTGCGTTCGTAACATCCTCTCTGCAATGACGTCATAATATGATATTGACATCACGCGAGAATGAGCATAACCTAGTGACATGAGCAGAGCCGCCTTTACTTTACGAATTGATTCCCAGGAGCGAAACGCACTCAAGCACCTCAGCAAGATTGAGGGGCGTCCGATCAATCAGATCCTCAACGAGGCGATTAAGATCTTCCTGCGGCAGAAGGGTCGCAAGGAGCGCAGCTTGGAGGCCAGCTTGGACAGCCTTGATTCCTATCGAAAGAAGGAGCAGGGGTTCAAACGCGCCATCGCAGCGCTGGTCGATGCAGAAGCAACCTTGAAAGATCCGCTAGAGGGAGAGCCGTTCGAAGAAACCGATTTCGAGAATTCTGCAAAGCCAACCGGCCCGGTGCGAAGCAGAGTTCGCGAGGTCCTGGGTGCCTGATTGGGATGCAGACAGTCCCGAGCTACGGCAAAGTCTTACACGCATCCTCGAAGAGATCGTCGAACAAGCCGGGCGGCGCGAGACTCCGACGGTGGAGCTCGCTCGTCGGTGGCAGCGACTCTTCATGCAGGGCCTGAAGGCTGAACCGCGATACGTCGGAGCTTTTCGCGGCCAGCCGGGCCTCGAGAGAACGGGAGTCAAAATCGGCCGCTTTCGCGGCTCTCCGGCAGCAACAGTCGCTGACGAACTCCAGCAGTTCGAGAAGATTATTCGAAGTGCGGTTGCCGAGTTAGACCGCAATATTACGGTCGGCCGGAAGCTCACTTCCGACCAGCTAGATGCTGTCCTCGATCTGTGTGCTTGGGCGCACGCCGAGTGGGTGCGAATCCATCCTTTTGCGAACGGAAACGGTCGCACTGCGGGGCTGTGGGCCAACTTTATCGCGGTGCGTTATGGGTTGCCGCCATTTGTCCGCCTGCGCCCACGACCCGATGGCGGTTATGCAGAAGCAGGTATGAAAGCGATGCAGGGAGACTGGGAAGCAACCGCAATCGTTTTTCGACGACTCCTGGCCCACTTTTTGGAAGAATTTAGCGAGTAGTTCTGCAGTTTCTTCTTCAAGTTCAACTGAGGATCTCGCCAAATTCGTCTGTTCACTAAAATATGTGATCAGTAGTTTTTCGGCTGGGACATGCTGAACCAATTCCCGAATGGATCTTTGAAGACGGCCTCAACGCCATAGAATTGATCTTTCGGCTCTGAGACGAACTCCACGCCTTTGGCCTTCAGTTCCTCATAGGTCTTGCGGCAATCAGCGGTTTTGAAAGCGCCTGGGCCAAACCAGCCTTTCTTCAATAATGCACCGATCGTCTCGACATCTTTCTCTGCTGTGTCTCCGCCTTTCATCTTGACGAAGTCGCTGCTGCTGCCGACTTTCATCAGAATGATCTCGAGATCGGGCTGTCCTTTGGGCGTCACGGTCAGCCAGCGGAAGCCGTTGGGCAGCGATGAATCAACTTTGACTTCGAATCCCAACTTGCCAACGTAGAAGTCCTTGGCTACGTCCTGATTAAGCACGTAAATGGTTGCATGCGACATTTTTTGAATCATTGAGGTTCTCCTTGGTGGAGATTAGCGAAATGGGATGAGGGATGCTTCTCGATTCTTGCTATCGAGGTTGACAAAAATAACCCGCCCAAGCAGAACTTGGACGGGGCACCCAGGCTCTCACGGGAATTAATCTTCTGGGCAACCCGCCTTCATTCGACAGCCCAAGCCTGCAGAAAGCATGCCGGAACCATCAGCACGCGCCAGGGAGCGCTATATCCGAATATGCGGCGCATCTCACGCTGAAAAGTCTTGGGACTGAGCCCGAACTGGGCCCGAAATTTTGTGGAAAACGATCCCAGGCTTTCGTAGCCGATCTCGAAGCAAACATCAGTAACGGTGCGCTCAGAGGCGAGCATCTGTCGGGCGCGGTCCATGCGTAGGCGAGTAATAAAGTCGTGCGGGGTTTCGCCGAACGTCGCACGAAACATGCGATGAAAATGAAATTCCGAAAGGCACGCTTCGCGTGCTGCCTGCTGTAGCAGAACGCGCGATCGATATTCGGCCGCCAGCAAGTCACGCCCTCGACAAAGGCGGCGGAAGGTGTCGTCATGGAGCAGTTGCGTCACGGAATGCTTCTATTCAACCTCGATTGACTGTGTCAAATCCACCGGGACCGCGAGTGCTTTGAATTCCATCTTCAGTGGACCCGGCTGATTTGGCTTGTATTCAAAATCATAAGTTTCCCCCGGCGCAATCGTCAGCTTTGCGTCCTGAAGCACAGCCTGGCTCGCAGGGAGATCGGCACCGTCTTTGGCGCGAGCACGCCATTGCACCGGGCCGTCGTTTCCAGTAACGGATAATGCGCCAATAATCGCGCTACTGATGTTGATGAAACGCACTCTGTAGCTTTTCCCAACCTGCCAGTGAAGGGCTGTGGGTTGCGGACTGCCGTTAAGCAAGCCTGATATCGGAATCTGCGAGTCAAACGAACGGCGACCTCCCCATCCACTGATCACAAATAGCTGTTCGCTGTCCGAATCGAACTTCGCGCCGGGATCAACAACAACCATCGCGCCATACAGCCCGCCTGCGAGCTGAATCTCGTCATCCAGGTGGGTGTGGTAGATGAACGTGCCGGAGCGCGGCGGCGTGAATCGCGCGCAGAAGGACTGCCCTGGTGCGATGGTGGGAGTGAGATAGTGCCCTCGCATTCCCCATCCGGCGACTCCATCGTAGTAGCTCTCCAACTCCATTCCATGCCAATGTACGGAGGTAGGCTCGTTGAGCTGGTTTACAACTGTGATCTCCACCGGACGCCCGCGCTCGAGAACCAACGTGGGTCCCGGCAGAGAGACGCTGGCCGGCGATAGTCGGTGCGACTCTTCCAATTGGTAGCCGAAACCCGCGGCAACGCCGTTCACCGCCGGTCGCTCACGCACCAGCAACCGCAATTTCCGCGCGCTTCCGTGAGCAACAACGTGAGGGCGTTCTCCCGGCACGGTAATACCCAACACCAATCCTGCCATGTGATTCTGACCGTGTTCGTGGATCGATGGTGCTACGTGTGCCATGAGGTGACAATGAAAGATCCAACGCCCCGGCACTGCGGTCCATGAAGTCGTCATGCTAGAACCGGGTGGAAGGAGTTGCGTAAACACCGTACGCTGATCATCAGTAGGGAACATTCGATCTCGCTCGCCGTCTCCCATGCTTTCCACCCGGTAGTACGACCCGTGCAGGTGCATAGGATGATTCACATCGCTGGCGTTGAGCATCCGCCAGTGGACTTCTTCTCCAGCGCTGTAACTGAGGCGCTCGGTATACGGCCAAGACTTGCCGTTGATGACTGCCACATCTTTGGATAGTGTCGGAGCAGTTTCGCCGCGCCAGACTCCGAGCACAAACACGCGATCGTGCGGCACGCTTCCCGGAGGGTCAACAATGAATGCTCCACTGAGTTGGCTGTCCTCGCGGAAGGGTCGCGGACGGGTCGTCGGTCCACCGGCGCTGGCATAATACTGGTAAGTTCCCGGCTCTCCCGCCAGAAAATGTACTTCGCGCGTCTCGCCCGGCGGGACTTGCAACACGTCCTTGGCATCGCCGGGATGCTGGTGCATGCCGTGGATGATCGCAGTCGCTGCCAAGGCATTGTGAAACGAAACGCGAATCTCGGTGCCTTGCGGAACTCGAATCAGCGGCCCGGGCACCTGTGGCGCCTTGCCTTCCTCAGCGAAAGCTTCAATCTGCATGCTGGGGCCGTCGTCCGCTTCCGGATACCAGTTGCCCGAGGTGAGTTCCAGATGCAAGGTCAGAATTCCATCCTTCAGCTCACCGGCGGGAGTGCGATTCTCGTTGGCGTGAATGGAAACGGACGCTGGTGATTGCTCTGCGGAAATTGGGCCGCTCAGAAGTCCGCAAATCAGAATTGCGAACCAGACCTTGAAGACGACAGAGGATGAATACATTGGGAGCTGCCGGATCGAAACTTTGGCATGACATTATGCCATGAGATTGGAAGGTTAGAGTTACCCTTTGCTGATGTCGTCTAAACGCACCCGGGCTTGCACTTGCGAGATAACTCCGACCATCTATCGCTTAGCGGCGTTCTCCATCGGGAAATTGAATGACCGCTCCAGAGTGTTCTTTGGATCGTCCGAGAATTCATGGTCCCGCCACAACCAGCGCATCATGTCAGGGAGAATCGCTCCTCCCATTTTCTGGCCGTGCTTGTTCATGCCCCAGGCGTAGTTCAGGTCGTATCCCTTTTCGCTGAGTGCGCGCATCATGCGCACGTTCTGATAGAACCAGTCTCGTGCCTGATTGTAGGAACCGTCGGGATTCAACGCGCGATTGTCATTGCGGCCATCGCACAGAAAAATGCGGATCCCTTTCTTCTCACTCTTGCGAATGATGTCCGGGTAAGCGTTGCCACCGCGGAGATCTACAAAGCTGCCAACGTTGCTCAACACCTTGCGAAACTCGTTCGGCCGTTCCCATGCCACGGTGAATGCCGCGATCGCGCCTGAACTTGATCCGCCGATGCCGTGGCGCTCGGGATCGCGCAAAACGTTGTACTGCTTGTTCAGCACGGGTAACAGCTCGTCCACGATGACGCGCGCGTACTTGTCGTCGAGCGTGTTGTATTCCGTCGGCCGGTTAGTGGTGTGGTCGCCCCATTCGGTCGGGTTCGGTTCCGGCTGATCTGGACGGCGTCCGGGATTGATGAACACAGCGATCAACACCGGCAGCTCGCGCCGGAAAATGAGATTGTCCATGACGTTCTGCGCACGCATGTCGCCCTCAGGATTCATGAACGCCTGGCCGTCGTTGTAAATCATCAGGCTGGTAGGCGTAGCTGGGTCGTACTGCGCGGGAACGTAAACCCAATAGGTGTGCTGCGTACCAGGGTAGGCATTGCTGGGCAGCGTGAATGGCCCGCGGATCTCGCCTTTAGGAACGCCCTCCTGCGGCAGCGAGTCGGGATCGAGGTGGTAAAAGGCGTCAGGATCGGGAGTTTGGGCCGCAGCTACAGGACTAACCGCTGGTTTGGATTGCGCGGATCCTTGAGCACTCGATTGAGCGCACGCGTTGGACGGCAAGACCGCGGCGATGAGAAGCAGCAGAATTTGCGATTTCATTTCGCCGCAAAAGATACCACACGAACTGCTCAAATCATCCAAGCGCTCTGCCCGCAGCGTTGGCAGGTTTGCTTACAGCTTGATGGCGTTGCTATTCTACTTTCATCATGTATCGCGACTTTCACGCCCATGATCGGTGGATCAAGAAACAGGTGCACTGTCTGTATCAAGCGTTGATTGTGGCCGTCGCCACGCGACACGCCGATGCCACAGACATCAAGTTTCTGGTGGATGGCCGTCCGGTCTGGGTTGCACTGCCTCTGCCGGCGTGGGAGGAATACAAGAGGCGTGCCGGAAAGACAATCACGGACGCTCTGGCGATCGCGATTGCCGGACACTTTCTTAAGACTGCGCTCGAATCCGGCGAGGGCGTGGGGCGTGAGATGTATTCGCTGACGGTCCCGCAGACTCTGCAACATCTGGAGGCTGTAGTGGGTGAGCCAGAAACGGCGGCAGCGGGATAGTTCAGTCGTGCTGCCCAAACATGGCCAGCTCAGGGCCCTAACCCATCGCGGCTATTATTGTCCTCTTGGCGCAGGCTTGCTCCAAGTCGAAATGATTCGTTTTATGAACTCGTCGAATAAAGGCACCGTGAAAGCCGTATCTCCGAAAGTTGGACTCCAAACCATTCCTTTCGCAATTAGGGTGCTGCGAACCGGGCCGAGAGAGGAACTGGCTCTCCCCATTACTTCGGCGATATCCCCCGAACGGTGGGGGCCTTCGCCGAGTTCTGCCATCGCTCGCAGGTAGGTTTTCTCTGAGGGTGTCAAGCGATCAAACCGTACCCTGAAAAAGCTTTCGTCGAGGGCGGCAATAGCTTGGCCGGAGGCTGCGAACACGTCGTTCTCGGTAATTGGACTTTGCCGGGCGATGTCCCATGAATGCTTGCCCCATTCTTGCAAAAAGTAAGGATACCCATGGGTTTTCGCGATTATGGCCCTGACTGCCTTGTCAGTGAACTCGACGTGTTGCTCCCGTGCGGGCTTGATAATCGCTGACGAGGCATCTTGAGCACTAAGCAGCCCAATCATCGGATAGTCAAATAGCCGTTCAGCGTACGATTTTGCCTTTCCGGCTAGGCTCGAAGTTGTGGTAGTCCGGCCCCTACCACCGTTAGCGGAAGACTTGACTGAGAACACCTGTGCAGCGCGGTAATCAGCGCTGCAAATTGGTTCTGCGCGACATACTGTAGTTCGTCGATGAATATCACCAGGGCAGTATTTGCGTTCTTTGCTGCGTTTCCAACCTGTTCGAGTAATGCCGCCAAATCTCCTTCCAGGTTTCCATTGTCGGCCAGACCGGGCTCCGGTTCGAAGTCGAGACCGACTTCGATATCCCCAAATTTCACCTTAAGCGCCTTTACAAAGCCTGCGAGGGCCTTTAGCCCCTTCTCCGCGACAGCCTTCTAGGCGCGAATTCCTACCGCCGCCATCATCCTTCCCGTCATACCTTTTTCCTTGCGGTGTGAGAAGAAGGCATCCACGCGGCAGGAAGTGCAGAAGCCCAGGTCCGCAATGTTCTTCGCGACGACACCCGCATCCAAGAGCTGCCGCCGATTGGCCCTTGCGAGATCTAGGAAAATCTGCTTCGGCAACTCGCTGTGTCCAGGTGCGCGCGCGGTCAAAAATAGCAGCGGATACTTTTCGTGTATCTCATCTCGTGCTTTGGTTTCGCGAAACAGCGCCTCCGCATAGGCAAACTGAGACTGGAAGGCTGTTTGCACTTCAGGACCAACCTGATAGCAGCAGCCGCGAATTCCGGGGCCGATCGCGGCTCTTAGATCGCCAGGCCGCGTGCCAAACCAGCGTTGCATTTCGCCTATGCCTTTTTCGACGATCCGCTTCACAGTTCCTCGCCATCCTGCGTGAAACACGCCGACTGCGCGATTTTTCGAATCAGCTAACACGACAGGCAGGCAGTCAGCCGTGAGAACGGCCAGCAGAATCCCCTGCACATCAGTCACGAGCCCGTCTCCGCTGAGCGGCTCTGTGATGAATCAGGTCGGAATGAATTTGCCGCACGGTGATAAGCGGCCAAATGCTTTTCGGGCCCGAACGAGCCGGAGAGCGCGTGAGGCGATCTGCCGTCACTACAGACGCGAATGCCCGGCGATTCATTTGAACTGCGGCTCTCGAATCCTGCGTCGCAAATCCAAGGTTGAGCGCACGTCCACCGTAAGTTCTCGAGGACCCGCCACTTCTAGTGCTGAAGCCGTGCACCAGCCACGGAATTCGTGCTAACGAATCCGCACGTAGGACGTCAATAGCTGCTTTGCCTTTCGCTGGCGATTCAACTTTCACCAGACCATCTTAGCAACTGAGCTTCGTCGTATAATTTGCGGTTTGCCCTAGAGAAGGAATTCGGAGATGAAAATGCGTCCATTGTTCGCACCGATACTTGCGGCCATGCTGGTCACGTCCGTCGCTGCTCAACAGCAACAGACGCCAGGCAACCAACCACCTCCGGCGCAGAGCCAGCCGCCCAAGAAGCCCGTCAAACAGCCACCACCGCAGCCGAAACCGGAAGAGCCGGCCGCCAAGCCAACCGAGCCTATGCCACCTCAGCCAGAACCCAAGCAAGGTGACGACAAGAAAGAAGAGCATTTCGACATGACCGAAGTAGCTCCAGTCGTGTCCCATCACCAGATGAGAATGGACGGCAAGACGCTGAAGTACACGGCCACAGCGGGCAAGCTTCCAATCAAGCGCGCGGACGGAAAAATCGAAGCCGAAATGTTCTTCGAGGCCTACACGCTGGATGGGCAAGAAGCAGGCAAGCGCCCGCTGACCTTCGCCTTCAACGGTGGCCCGGGATCGGCGACTATCTGGCTGCACATGGGTGCGCTGGGTCCGCGGCACGTGGCATTGTCAGCCGACGGTTTCCTTCCCGCGGCACCCTACCACGTTGAAGATAATCCGCACACATTACTCGATAAGAGCGACCTGGTCATGGTGGACGCAATCGGCACTGGATTCAGCCGCGCCGAGAATCTGGAAACAGCGAAGAAGTTTTGGGGCGTGAAAGGCGACATTCAGGCCTTCAGCGAGTTCATCCGCATGTACATGTCGCGGTACGAGCGCTGGAGTTCGCCGCTATTCCTTTTTGGAGAAAGCTACGGCACGACTCGCGCCGCGGGTATTGCGGGACACCTGGCTGAGCAGGGCATTAATTTCAACGGCATCACCCTACTCTCGATGGTGCTCAACTTTCAGAGCCTCGAAGATACCAAAACCAATGACGAGCCTTACATCTACTTGATTCCCTCGTACACCATGATCGCCGGCTATCACCACAAGCTCTCGTCCGATCTTCAGCAGGACGTCAACAAAGCGCGGCAGGAGGCGGAGCAATGGGCGTCCGGCGAGTACGCTCAGGCGCTAGCCAAGGGGGACGCAATGTCTGCGGCCGAACGCGACAAAGTGGTCACCGACATGGCTCGCTATACCGGGCTTACCAAGGAAGTTATCGATCAGGCGAACTTGCGCATTGACGTTCCGAAGTTCACCCACTATCTGTTGATTGACCAAAAATTGCGCGTTGGCCGCCTCGACGGTCGTTACACAGGGCCTGACCCCGATGGTCTGCTCGACACGCGGTTCTACGACCCCACGGAGGCCAACATCATTGCGCCGTACAACACTGTTTTCAATAACTACGTTCGTACGGAGCTCGGCTACAAAACTGACATGCCGTACTACGTGTTCGCACAGCAGCAGGGTTTTGAGGAAAAGTGGGACTGGGGATCGGCGGGCGAAGGATTTCCCGATACTGCCAGTGCTCTGCGGCGTGCCGTGGTTAAGGACCCATTTCTTAAAGTGCTGGTCATGGAGGGATATTACGATCTGGCTTGTCCTTATTACGCCGCCAATTACACCGTTGACCACCTGAATCTATCGGAGAAATACCGGGCTCAAATTTCCTATGCGACGTACGACTCTGGGCACATGGTCTATTTGCCGACGGCGAGCCTTAAGAAGATGAAGAGTGACGAGGCAGGATTCATCGAGAAGTCACTGACGAGTCAGTGAGTTGTGTTGCCTCTATTTCTAGTGGGGTAGCAGTTGGCAGTTAGCGCTTAGCATTTGGCCATAGGGCTAAGTGCCAACGAGCAAATGTTAAGCGCTATAGATCGCCCGTTACTTGCATCTAGCGCCCTAATACGATACAAACGGCGCAGTATACTATGCAGCGTCGTCTCGCTCTTTCTGCGTTCCTTTGCGTCAACTTTTCATTGCTGGCGCAAACGCCTTCACCCAACCCGTTGCCGGTGTCGCCGCCGGTCAAGCCGGAGCTGGTTACGCCTGCGCCAGACCATTCACAGGAAGCCTTTGTCGTCGAAAAGCTCAGGTACGCCTATCGCTTTGAGAATGACGGCACAGGCCGCCGCGAAGTCACTGCTCGGATAAAAGTCCAGAGCGAAGCCGGGGTCGAGCAGTGGGGGCAGCTCGTAGTCGGCTACAACTCCGCCAACGAGCGGGTAGAAATCCCGTACGTGCGCGTGCACAAAGCTGATGGCTCAACCGTTACCACACCTGCCGACTCGGTTCAGGACCTCAGCATTCCGCTCGAGCGCGAGGCGCCGGTCTATACCGATTACCGGCAGAAGCACATCACCGTCCCCGGCCTCAGGCCAGGCGAAGAACTTGAATATAACTTCGTGACCATCACGCACACGCCGCTAGCCGCCGGCCAGTTCTGGATGGAGCATGACTTCGTCAAGAGCGGCACGGTGCTCGACGAGCAGCTCGAGCTTAACGTCCCCAAAGAGCGGGTCATAAAACTGAAGACCAAGCCAGGTAACGATCCCAAAATCAGTGAAGCCAATGGACGCCGCATTTACGCCTGGAGCAGTTCGCACATTGACGATGACGAGAAGGATAGGGACAAAGACAAGGGTAAGAAAAAGAAGAAGGCGCCTAAGGAACCGGAAGCGCCAGCCGTGCAAATGACGACGTTCGCCAGCTGGGAAGAGATGGGCCGATGGTATGCCGCGCTCGAAAAAGATCGCCGCCAGCCCACGCCTGAAATTCGCGCCCGCGCCGCTGAACTGACAAAGGGGAAGACCAACGACCTCGACAAAATCGAGGCGCTTTACGATTTTGTCGGTCCGAATTTCCGGTACGTAAGTCTTTCTCTGGGAGTGGGCCGCTTTCAACCGCACGCTGCGGCCGAGGTCCTGCACAACGAATACGGCGACTGCAAAGACAAGCACACTCTGCTTGCATCGCTGCTCGAAGCATCCGGGTATCACGCTTCTTCGGTGCTGATCAATTCTGGCCGCAAGCTCGATCCCGAGATTCCTTCGCCTTCGCAGTTCGATCACGTCTTCACCCTGGTGCCGCTCGGTAAAGACGAGGTCTGGATGGACAGCACAACCGAGGTCGCGCCCTTCCGACTGCTTTCAGCACAGCTGCGCAAAAAGCAGGCACTCATTATTCCGCAGGACGGCACACCGCATCTCGAAGAGACACCGCCCGATCCCCCGATGATCAACCGCCAGTATTCAGAAATCGACGGCAAGGTGACTGAGGTTGGCAAGCTAAGCGCGCACGTCCGCTACGAACTCCGCGGAGATAGCGAGCTGTATATGCGTATGCTCTTTCGCCACGTCCCGCGCAATAAGTGGACCGAGTGGGTGAAGAACATGAGTTCTTACACGGGCGTGGCCGGAGAAGTCTCTGAACTCGACGTGAGCGACCCGGCTGACACGCACAGCGCGTTCAAAATTTCCTACAAACTTGACTCCCCGAATTTCTTCGACTGGTCGAAAAAGAAATCTGATATGGTGCTGCCGTTTTCCCAAATCAGCATGGCCGACGCTGATGAAGACGACACGGATCCGGTCAAAGTCGGCTCGCCAGTGGAGTATGTCTACCACCTGCATCTTGAATTTCCTCCGAAATACACCGAGAGCGCGCCCCTGCCTTTCACGATGAAACGCGACTACGGGCACTACGAGGCCAGCTACAAGGCTGACGCCAACACGTTTACCGCGGATCGCAAGCTCGTCACCACTCTGAACGAGCTTCCCTCGGCCCGCGCCAGTGATTACACCTCGTTCCGCCGTGCCGTCATGGCTGATGCCGAACAGCATCTTTCCATTGACAGTACGGCGGCGGGTGCACCCACACTTGCGACCGATCTGAAGGGCGACGAGCTTTACGATGCGGCCAAAGCTTCCTATGAGCGTGGAAACTTCAAGGCTGCCATTGATCTGTTTAAGCGCGTGGTCGAGGCCGATCCTAAGCATAAGACCGCATGGATGGACTTGGGCCGTAGCTACATGGTGTTGCGTCAGAATGAAGACGCGGTTGCAGCGTTCAAGAAGCAGGCTGAACTGAATCCGTACGATGAATATGCCTACGGCGCCATCGGCTGGGCTTACACCACTGACCGCAAGTATGACCAGGCAGCTGAAGCCTTCAACAAAGCTATCGAAATCAATCCTCTGAGCGAGTACGCGCACGCAGCGCTTGGCAGCATGTATCAGGAGGCACACCAGTACGACAAAGCTGCTTCAGAGCTGGAGAAGGCGGTTTCGCTCAAGTCCGATGACTCCTCTTTGCAGATTAGCCTGGGGGACGCCTACCTGAATCTCGGTCAGGACGACAAAGCGCTCGCGGCGTTCGACCGTGCTATTCAGATTTCCGCGACGCCCTCAGTCTGGAACAACATTGCTTATCAACTTTCGCTGAAGCAGGCGCACCTTGATCGAGCGCAGCAGTATGCCGAATCGGCCGTTACGGCTGTTGCAAATTCTCTGCGCAATCTTTCACTGGAGCAGGTGTCCGACCGCGACCTTGCGATGGTTTCGGAGCTCGATGCCAATTGGGACACTCTGGGCTGGGTCTATTTCGCACGTGGAAATTTCGACAAAGCAGAAAAATACATCAACGCCGCCTGGGTGCTCGGAGAACACGGCGAAGTAGGCGACCACCTTGGCCAGGTTTACGAGAAGCGCGGACGCAAACAGGAGGCGATCCGCACCTATGCGATGTCGCTCTCGGGACTCCGGCCCACGCTTGAGACCCGTACTCGCTTGGCAGCGCTGGTCGGTGGCGATTCGAAGGCTACAACCGCTGTGGAGCAGCACAAGCAGGACTTGCAAAGGCTGCAAACCGTCAATCTGGGTAAGATCTCTGCCGTAGATGGCACGGCCGACTTCTTCGTAGTAATGACTTCGTCGGCAGCGGGCACGAAAATCGAGTCTGCGAAATTCATCACTGGAGAAGACAAGCTGAAGCCGCTCACCGAAAACTTGCGCGGGGCAAAGATAGATTTCGCTTTCCCTGATGACGTACCCACCAAAATCCTGCGTCGCGGAGTTCTTACCTGCTCCAGCAAGGCCGGCGGATGCAGCTTCGTGATGACCCTGCCCGAAGACGTGCATTCGGTGGATTGATTTTTTTCTTTGCTCATGTGGGACAGGCGGCTCGCCTATCCTGTGAGAGCGAAGCTCGGGAGATCCGTTCCGGACTTCGTCCGGGCTGCACAGGCGAGCCGCCTGTGCCACGTAAGTCTCATGGGCGCTTTGCGTCCTGACGCTCAAGTTTCTTCTCGATGTCTCTGCGGCTTTTCTTCGCGTCCTTTGCGGTTAAACGCTTTTGATTTTAGCCGCCTGCTGCTCGTAAGCATAAGCTGCCTGGAGCACCTTCACGTCTCCCACATGCGGCCCAATAATTTGCAGCCCGATCGGCAATCCTGCTGACGTGAATCCACACGGAACCGAGATTGCCGGCAACCCCCAAACATTTACCGGCCGAGTGTTGCGCAAAAGCAGAAGCTCTGCGGGGCGAAGCAAGGCTTGATCCGAGATTAGATCGGAGATCCGCGGAGAAGGCACCGGTGTTGTTGGGGTAACCAGGACGTCTATTTCGCGAAACTTCTCAGCAATTTCGGCTCGGGTCTGCTGTAATTCTCGGAGCGCCGTCTGATACTGGACTTCGGTTACTCTCTCCCCCGATTTAATTCGCCTCAGGGTCTCCGGCTGATACAGCTCCGCAGCGCTTGCGACGGTTGCCCGGTGGTACGCGTACGACTCGTAACTCTGTAGCGTGCGGTCAGTGCTCACTGGCAATTCGATATCACGCACCGTCGCGCCGATGCGCCGAAAGTCCTCAATTGCTTGTTCAACACTTCGGGCAACGTCGGCGTCCAGGTCTTCAAAGAAGAATTTTCGCGGAACACCAATAACGAACTCTGATATGTCACGTCTGAGGCTATCGCGGTGATTTGCCTTTGTGTCGGTGATGGAATCCAGCAGAATCGCCACATCTTCCACGCATCGTGTGATTGGGCCGGCATGATCAAGGGACTGCGAAAGCGGAATGATTCCGCTCGTGCTCACGAGATCGAAGGTTGGCTTTAGTCCTACGATCCCGCATAAAGCGGCTGGCTCGCGGATCGAGCCCGCGGTGTCCGTTCCGATCGCCGCGTAACACATTCCGGAGGCGACTGCGGCTGTCGAGCCTCCCGACGATCCTCCCGCGACGAAGTCAGGATTAACCGGATTTCGGACCAGTCCAAAATGACTGATCAGCGAACTGCCACCGTAAGCAAATTCGTGCAGGTTGTGCTTGCCTACAAAGATCGCGCCGGCAGCTCTCAGCTTCGTAGCGACATCGGCATCTGTGGTCGGAATGCGGTCTTTGTGAACCGCGCTTGCCGCCGTGGTACGCACACCGGCAGTGTCAATCAAGTCTTTCAGCCCGATGGGAATGCCATGCAGCGGACCGCGCCAACGTCCCGCTTGAATTTCTTTCTCTGCTTTCGTCGCTTCAGCAAGCGCCGATTCCGCGGTGACGGTGATGAAAGCATTAAGGGTAGGGTTCAGGCGCTCAATCGTTTCCAGACACTCGCGCGTTACCTCCACGGGAGAGACTCTGCCCTTCTGAATCAGTTCGGACATCTCCGCAATGGAACGCAAACTCATTTCGCGCCATCTTATCCTGCCGCGCGCATTCTTGTTCGTGCTTGCCTATAATCGAAGCTGGAAGGCGACCGAGGGATAAATGGGGACCTCCACGGTTTATTTTTCTCGAAATTGACTTATCCGCGTTCATCCACGTGAATCCGCGGCGAAACGGTTCTGTATGACTTTCTTAATCCATCAAAATCGGCGTAAATCCGTGGCTTAGAATTTCCGGAGGATAGTCATGGCGCAGATGACGACTACCGAAGTCCGCACGCAAGGTTTCTATCTTTCAGGCAAGTGGTTGGAAGAGGGAACTCCGGTTGAGATTCGCGCGCCTTACGACGGAACTCCGCTCGCGCAGATTTTTCAGGGCACCCGGGAACATGCCGAGCGCGCAATCCAGGGTGCCGTCCGGGCTTTTGGCAGCACACGCAGGCTGCCTGCGTTTGAGCGTCAGCGTGTATTGCGGTCGATTGCCCAACACATCACTTCGAGAAAAGAAGAATTCGCCCGAACCCTCGCGCAGGAAGCCGGCAAGCCACTGAAGGCCGCTCGCACAGAAGTCGAGCGCGGGATTTTCACGTTCACAGTCGCCGCCGAAGAAACTACGCGAATTCCCGGAGAATATCTGTCGCTCGACTGGCAGCAATTCACCGCCGGACGCTGGGGAATCGTCCGCCGCTTCCCGCTCGGGCCAGTAGCCGGAATCACCCCGTTCAATTTTCCGCTCAATTTAGTTGCTCACAAGGTCGCGCCTGCCATAGCCAGCGGCTGTCCCATCATTTTGAAGCCCGCGCCGCAGACTCCGCTCACCGCTTTTCTTCTCGCGGAAGCCGTGGAGCAAGCCGGCCTTCCGGATGGCGCATTCAACGTGCTTCCACTCTCGAATGAAGACGCCGGACTGCTCGTGACCGACGATCGCGTCAAGCTGATCAGCTTCACCGGCAGCGCTGCCGTTGGCTGGGAGGTCAAGCGCCGCGCCGGCAAGAAGAAGGTTGTGCTCGAGCTTGGCGGCAATGCCGGAGTAATCGTCCACGGCGACGCCGATATCGCCTGGGCTGCGGAGCGCTGCGTTACGGGCGGCTTCAGCTATGCCGGCCAGACCTGCATTTCTGTGCAGCGCATTTTGATCGAGCGTCCGGCGTTTACCAAATTTCGAGACCTGTTCCTTTCTGGAGTCAGTAAGCTGAAGATCGGCGATCCGATGGACGACACCACCGACCTCGGCCCGCTCATTCGCGAAAGTGATGCCATACGTGCCACTGAGTGGGTGCAGGAAGCGGTGCAGGATGGTGCGACGCTGCTGGCCGGAGGGAAACGGCGAGGTTCGGTTATGGAGCCAACGGTGCTGACCGGGACCCGCACTGACATGAAAGTGAATTGCCAGGAGATTTTCGCGCCCGTAGTCACTCTCGAGCCTTATGACGATTTCGCGCAGGCGCTTCGCCAGATCAACGAGTCGCCGTACGGATTGCAGGCCGGAGTTTTCACACGCGATGCTGCACGGATTTTTCAAACATTCGAGGAACTGGAGGTTGGCGGCGTCATCGCCGGCGATATCCCCAGCTTCCGCATCGATCACATGCCTTACGGCGGTGTGAAAGATTCGGGTCTCGGCCGCGAAGGCTTGCGCTACGCAATCGAAGACATGACCGAACCGAGATTGCTGGTAATGAACTTGCGGTGAGCAGTCGTTGGTCGTTTGCCATTGGTCGTTGGCCATTGCCCTTCGCGTCACGGGATTTTCTTTGCAACCTTTGCGTTCTCTGCGGTCAAAATCTTTTAGGAATTTGGCCGCAGAGAGTTCCCGGATTCTGTTGGATCGAGGCCACCACCTGGAACTAGCAACTTGGATTTTGCTAACCAAGCGAATCAGCATTGAAGCGAAGCAAAAATCCTGTGCAGTCGAGGGACCTTGCGTTTGCTGTTTCCCGCGCCCTGTACCATTCTCCTCAATTCTTGTTAGAATTAACTTTCCGCAAAGTTCACAGGATTTGAGGAGATAACGTACTCATGGCTTATGTCATAGCAGAACCATGCATCGGCACCAAAGACCACGCCTGCGTGGACGCCTGCCCGGTCGATTGCATTCATCCCAAGAAAGATAATGAGAAATTCGCCACTGAAGAGATGCTTTATATTGATCCCGTCGAATGCATTGACTGCGGTGCCTGCGTCCCAGTGTGCCCGGTCTCGGCCATCTTCGCCCTCGACGACCTTCCGGAGAAGTGGAAGAGCTACGCCGAACGCAACGCAAAGTATTTCGGAAGATAGTGGTCAACGATTAAAGCTCAATACATTTGGGAAGGGCAAGACTTCAGTCGTGCCGAGAGGATCTCAAGTTTTTTCCCCGGGCTTTAGCCCCTGAGGTCCAGCCTCGGCCGTTTACCAAATCTTAGTCTTTGATTTTCGCCTTCAGAGACTTGGTGTCCGTCTTTCCGACCACGACGACGTCTTTGCCTGTGGGTGCCTTCGCCGCATCGCACACCTTCTTATAATTGCGTTTGTCGAGCTTCAATACCAAGGCGCTCGGCGCGTTCTGATCGTGAAAATCAATCTCCAGCCAATGGTTCTTGGATTTGGTGAACGCGACTACCGCGCCTACGCTCCACGGCGTGACCATTCCCAAAAGAACTGCCTGCTTTACGCGGTGCTTGTTCGTGTACTCATATGAAATGTTCCCGATTCGGGCATACGGAACGTTGAAAACTCGGCCGTCCGATACTCGCACTTCGACCAGCTTGTCATCATCGCTGAACCGCAAAGTGGCATTGGTTAGCTGTCCCTTCGAACTCGGGAATTGAACGTCGCGAAAAACGCTTTTCTCCGCGGCCGCTGCTAAAGACAACAAGATGACCGAGGCAATCCAGCCGAATGTTCTCACTGCGTCACACCTCAGAGCGGATCATCATACAACGAGTCCGCCGAGAGCTGATAACTTAGAGCTGATGGCCTCTCCTGCCCGAATCAGCTAATCTTTTAGTCTCCAT
>QHZR01000626.1 GCA_003224755.1 Acidobacteriota bacterium | reverse complement strand
ATGCGGTCAGTGCTGCAGGATTTCACCGCCATAAGATTGGGTAGAGGTGAATTCCGCGCACGACTGTGCGGCAGCTACTCATTATTAATTCCTAACATAGCGCGTTCTGGTGACCGGTGCGCAATCAGCAGTCGTCGTTGACGTAGCATCGCCCTTACACTTACACCCCGGTTCTGAGCGTAATCGCCTGTTTTCAACAACTATCACGTCCCTGCGTTCCGCGTCTGGCAAAAAGAAAGGCCGCCCCGATGTCGGGGCGGCCGATCTCGCTCCGGGCTCAGTAATTTTATTTCACAGGCTTTAGCCGCGAATTGCTGGCAGACTCAACGCAGTTTGTAATACCGCCTGTTGTTTCGACAAAGCGAGTGATCGGAAATTGCGGAGCGCAGTCTACGTCCGTACCGCTCAAGTTACCCGTTACATTGGTCCCGAAGAAAACCGCGACAGACCCGTCTTCCAGGTGGACACCGTTCCCGCCATTGCCGGTGATTGTCGTACCCCCAAACGATGCTGCGGCACCGGCGAGGAGTATCGCGCCATCACCGCCGCTCCCACTTATAGTACTGCCGCCGACTCGTAGCGTGGAGTTCAAGAACCCCTCTACGCCAACAAAGTTGTTGAGAAAGCTGGAATTGGAAGCTCCGAAGTAGGACCCGGAAATTACGGCAACTCCTTGAGCCCCATTGCCTTGAAAGACATCATTGCTGCTGACCATTCGCGAGCGATCGTTCACGGTTGAACCGCGGGACCCATTGTTCTGGATCACATTGCTTTCTAGAACGGCATCGGAATCAGCGAACACCCCTACACCGTTCCCTCCACCATCCTGAATCGTGTTGCCAGTCAGGTAGCAGACACTTGCGGTATTGCACAAGACTCCGCCATTGCCGCCGTTGATCGTGAATCCCTGCAACCTCACGCTGCGTGAGTCCTCAATATCCACGACCGCTAAGCTTCCGTTGGAACTATCCGTGATCGAGGCGCCATTCTTGGTAATCAGTGTCAGTCGATCCATACCTTGAATGACGACGTTTTCTTCGCAAGCGCCCGAAACGGTTATCGTGCTCGGCCCTTTCGAATTGCTAATCGCAACCAGATGGAGGGCTTTACGGATGGAATCGTGTTTGTCGCAATTGACGCTAACATTCGCTGCCTGAGCGTACTGGCTTGCCGCCCCAATGGTGACCAGCAGAAACAATGCAAGAATCCGTGCTCTTTGGTGCTTTTTGTTGAGTTAGCAGTGATCCTCCGCCAACGCAGACGCGCCCGCAGCGGTTCCCTCCGGCTCCCCCGGACGCATAGCCGTGCGCTTCATGACGTACTTCTTGATGAACTTGTGCTTCCCAAGGGCCCCGATACGGCTTTGAAAGCCAGAGCCTAGGAGGGACAGATGGGCCAGGAAGAGGCTCCCCACAACGATCCCGCAACAGTGCGCCCAAAAGGAACCATTGTCAAGCTGTGAAAGTGGTCAGCGGTGATCCCGATCCCAAGCACGTGAGCACCAGCTTTGTCGAGCGGCAGAATTTAACCATGCGGATGCACATGCGCCGCTTCACTCGGCTCACAAATGGCTTCTCCAAGAAAGTGGACAATCACCGTCACTCGGTTGCGCTGCATTACATGTTCTACAACTTCTGCCGGATTCATCAGACCTTGAAAGTGACACCAGCAATGGAAGCAGGAATTACCGATCACGTTTGGAGTCTTGAGGAAGTTTGCGCACTGCTCCCGAAACCCACAGTTTCTAGATCAAAAGTTGAAAAGAATCTGATAGCGAAGGCTCTGGGAGAAAAGGTTACGGGTTAGGTGGCAGTATCGGCAGTGCATCGTTTGTGTCCGCCAATCGTCTGATAGTTGCAATTTGGTCCGCGAACTCTTTCATCTTGTTTTCGATTTTCTCCAATGGAATTCTAGAATCCTGGCAATGTGCCAATGCCCACGCAATGCTATCTGGGAATCCGGCTAAAATGCTGTGTTCGTCGTACCATGTCTCCATATCTGTCCGCCTTTCACATTCGGGTCTGTTGGTAGGTAACGCACTACGCAGGCACCACCACAGGTAAGCACGTGTTTTGTAGTTTCATAAAGCATGAAAAGGCAGAGATAGCTCATCACGCGCATAGGCAATGTGCTCTCAAAAAACTTGTCTGCCCAATATCGGAACAAATAATCTCCGATGCCTACAGTTTCATACGCTTCGCTGAGAAAAACAGCAGTATCTTCACTTTTCACCAAAGCCATTGCACCGCTGGCGCACCTGGTTGCAGTCAGCAGATGAAAGTAGGGTCTGCTATTCGCCTCGAAAAAAGGTGCAATATGGTTTGTGTAAACATCTAGTGCGACCTCTTCAAGCGCAAGACGCGCTCCAGATGGCGTATCGGGAATGTTTTGCCTGTATTTGTCCGAGAGCTTGTCAAACGCCATCCTAATGTAGGAGGTTTGTCCAGCGCCCGTGAGCATCAAGTTCTTTCCAAACCTAAATACTTTAGAACGCTGAAATTTAGTAATCTCGTCCGAGTGTTCGCTATCAGCGCAAAGTATGATGCCATCGGAACACATGAACCCAGCGGCTATGGTCATGGCCTTCACCTGTGGAAGCCGCTTAGGTTCCGGTTTGGGCTTTGGATGCGGGAGCGGCTTTAGGACTCGCATCCTAGCACCGTCCCTGTGGAAATTGAAACTGACCCACTACCGAATTTGCTGGCGCGTAGCCATGCAACTTCCCTCAATCGACGCTTGAAGTCGGATAGTTGGCGAAAAATCGCCATTACACTCATAGACCGCCATTTATGAGATGGGCACGTGGGTTCTAAACTGGAACTTGACGAGATTAGATCCTGAGAAGACCTAAGCAAAC
>QHZR01000216.1 GCA_003224755.1 Acidobacteriota bacterium | reverse complement strand
GCCTCCATCGTGTGAGGTCAAATTGGTGCGTTGCACGGCTGGCGCCTTATGGGATGTGATCGTCGACCTTCGGCGGGATTCTCCAACCTACCTGCAACATTTCGGCGTGGATTTGACGGCCCAGAACCGGTGCGCGCTGTATGTGCCGGAGATGTTCGCTCACGGATTCCAGACCCTACAAGACGATACCGAGATTTTCTATCAGATCAGCGAGTTCTATGCGCCCGACAAGTCCGCCGGGGTGCGCTTCGACGACCCGAAGCTCGGCATCCTATGGCCCCTGCCAGTCGCCGCGATCGCCGACAAAGATCGCACCTGGCCATTGCTGCAAAGTTGAACGTGAAAGTGGATCGACAGGACCTTCGGACCGTCGGGCTGATTGACCGCGCACTATCCCCAAAGGCATCGCTCATCTGGCCAAGTATCTCCGAGGTAAGCGGCGCGAGTGATCTCGAGTCACTTTGGACATTGGACTTTGGCCTGGGCCTCCGTTTTGAACACTCCCCGACATCTCGCTGAAGTGATCGAGACGCTCGATATCGAGTGGGAAGGGGCCGCCCTTTATAACATGGTGCGGGACCTCTACCCCATCTGCCGCAGCATCACCGGAGACGGTTTGCGGCAAAGCCTGCGCCTGCTGCAACGTCACGCTCCGCTCTCCCTCCGCGAGGTGGCCAGTGGAACCCAGGTGTTCGACTGGACGGTGCCGAAGGAATGGAACATCCGCGACGCCTGGATCAAGAACGCCAAGGGCGAGAAGGTGGTCGATCTCAATCGATCCAACCTCCATGTCGTTAACTACAGCGTCCCGGTGAGGAGCACGATGTCGCTTGCGGAACTCCGGCCGCACTTGTTCACTCTGCCGGAGCAACCCGATTGGATCCCGTATCGCACGTCATATTACAAGGAAACGTGGGGGTTCTGCCTGAGCCACCGCCAGCTTGAGGGCTTGCGGGATGGGACCTACGAAGTCTGCATTGATGCAACCCTCGCATCGGGCTACCTGACGTATGGTGAACTCAAGATCCAAGGTGCCACGGACGCAGAGATGCTGATCTCAGCCCATTCCTGCCATCCGTCGCTCTGCAATGACAACTTGTCAGGTATGGCCGTCGCAGCTCGGCTGGCGCAGTGCCTTGCGCGGTTACCGTTGCGCTACTCCTACCGGTTTCTGTGGATCCCGGGAACGATTGGTGCCATCGTCTGGCTGGCGTTGAACGAGGGGTTACTGGCTAAGACCAAACACGGATTGGTGTTGTCGTGCATAGGGGATCCCGGGCGTTTCACCTACAAACGGAGTCGTCGCGGCAAAGCGGAGATCGATCAGGTCGTTGAGCACGTGCTGAAGGAATCCGGATCCGGCTTTGACATCTTGGATTTTACGCCGTCCGGTTACGACGAACGCCAGTACGGTTCGCCTGGTATCAACCTTCCCGTGGGCTGTTTTATGCGCACTCCCAATGGCAAATACCCGCAGTACCATACGTCGGCAGACGATCTTGCCCTGGTGAAGCCATCTGCGCTCGCCGGCTCGCTTCACCAGTTATTAAAGGTAGTGGAAGTGCTCGAGGCGAATCGGTGCTTCGTGAACCTAAATCCGAAATGCGAGCCCCAACTTGGTAGGAGGGGCCTCTATCGGGCGATGGGCGGCACCGACAACAGCGGTCTGGAGGAGGCGATGCTCTGGGTGCTGAATTTCTCGGACAGTGCACATTCGCTCCTCGATATTGCGGCACGTTCGCATCTCTCGTTTGGACTGCTCAAACAGGCTGCAGACCTCTTGGTCGGAAGCGGCTTGCTTGCAAGAGCATGACAACAACGATGCCTGACCACGCGTCGCTCGGCAGCCAGCGACGAACCCGAAACGGGAGAAGAGGATTTTCGACCAAATGCACATGAAGAGACACGGCGCGCTACTGTCCGCGGCGAAAGACCCCCGATTGGACCTCGTCCATGGCTGCAGACAGGGAAGATTGGGTGGTTGCTGCTCCAGACAAATCGGACTAACGCATCAAAGCTAAAATGATTCCGCGGTCTCAGAGGCGATTGCATAACCTGAACGCTGTCGTTACAGGGGCCAGCAGCGGGATCGGCCAAAGTATTGCCCTTACGCTGGCCGAGGAGGGCGCAAACGTTGCCTTGGTCGCGCGGAGGTTGGGATTGCTGCGCAAAATCGCCGCAAAATGCAGCGGGTCGGAGTCCAAAGCCGTCTGCTACCCGGTCGATTTGCTCAATGAGAAGGAGATTCGCGCCCTGAAAAAAAAGGTGATCGGTGACTTCGGCGGGGTGGACATCCTGGTACACAGCGCGGGCGTGATCGTCCTGTGCCGGGTGGCGAGGGCCTCTCCACGCGATTTTGACTGGCAATACCAGTGCAACGTCCGCGCACCATTTGTGCTCACCCAAGTCTTCCTCCCCAGCGTCATCGCCCGGAAAGGACAGATCGTGTTTATCAATTCGACGGCCGGTCTGCAAGGTTCGGGTGGCATATCGCAGTACGCGGCTACGAAACACGCTTTAAAGGCGTTCGCCGACAGTCTCCGTCAAGAGACAAACTCTCAAGGGGTCCGCGTGTTGAGCGTATACTTGGGACGCACGGCAACCCCGATGCAGTTGAAAGTGCATCGGCTGGAGAGGAGAGAGTATCACCCGGAGCTGCTCATCCAGCCAAACCATGTGGCGCGAATCGTCGTAGATGCCTTGGCAATGGGTCGGGAGGCCGAGATTACCGACCTTTGCCTCCGACCGATGCAGAAGCCCGGGGAGACTGCTCTGGACGACCGAAAGAAATGAATCAGGCAGTCGTCCGCCTATGGGCTTTGGTGATCGCGTCGAGCGACCTTTCCGATCAAGGGAGAAGCTTGGCAACCGCGGCTGTGTCTCGGTCTCGCCTCGCTTGGGACAAGGCTGATGTGCTCTCTTCAACAAATGTCTTTAACTCAGCCACAAAGCGAATTGATTCCGTCGTCGTTTTACCATCATGATGCATAACTCCTCGACCAAACATGCGCTGGTGCAGCGCAAGCCGCCACCAGAGCAAAGCGCGACTGCGACCCCGCCAGCCAAGGCCCGCTGCCGCTTCTGCGGCGCACCGCTGATCCACACGTTCGTGGACCTGGGGATGTCGCCCCTGTGCGAGAGTTACCTCAGCCCCGAGCAATTGAACCAGATGGAGCCGTTTTACCCGCTGCACGTCTGGGTCTGTGACCAGTGCTTCTTAGTCCAGCTCGAATCCTACGTCAGCGCGGAGCATATTTTCGCGGAATATGCTTACTTTTCCTCATACTCTGACAGCTGGCTGAAGCATTCCTCAGACTACGTGGACATGATTACGAAACGTCTCGGTCTCGGCCGGCAAAGCCTGGCCGTCGAACTGGCGAGCAATGACGGCTATCTGCTGCAGTACTTCGTCAACAAAGGAATTCCCGCTCTGGGCGTCGAGCCGGCCGCCAACGTTGCCAAGGTGGCCGTGGAAAAAGGTGTGCCGACGCTGGTGAAGTTCTTCGGATGCCAGACCGCGCGGGAGATAGCCGCCGATGGCAAGAGAGCCGATCTGATGATCGGTAACAATGTGCTGGCGCAGGTGCCGGACCTCAACGACTTCGTGGGTGGCATCACGATCGTGCTTAAGCCGGGGGGTGTCGCGACGCTCGAATTTCCCCACCTCATGCGACTGATGGAGGAGAACCAGTACGACACGATCTATCACGAACACTTCTCCTACTTCTCACTAATGAGCGTGGAAGAGATTTTCGCGGCGCACGGCCTCGTTCTTTTCGACGTCGATGAAATCCCCACACACGGAGGCTCGATCCGGATCTATCTGCGGCATGCCGAAGACAGTTCCAAACCCGTGTCGCCAGCCGTGGTGAACCTGCGGAACCGTGAGCTCGGCGCGGGTCTGAACCGGATGGAAACCTACGCCGCATTTGCCAAGCAGGTGATCGAGTCTAAGCGCGCGCTGCTGGAGTTGCTCATCCGGCTGCGGCGCGAAGGCAAGCGCGTGGCTGGATACGGAGCGCCTGGCAAGGGAAACACCCTTCTGAACTATTGCGGCATTCGCACGGATTTTCTGGAGTTCACCGTGGACCGGAACTCGTACAAGCAGGGGCGCTTCCTCCCCGGCACCCACATCCCGATCCACCCCGTGGAGCACATCCGCCAGCGCCGGCCGGATTACATTCTGATCCTGCCGTGGAACCTGCGGGATGAGATTGTAGCGCAGCTAGCTTACGCGCGGGATTGGGGAGCAAGGTTCATCGTTCCAATCCCGACCGCCCGGGTGCTCGATTGACCGCATCCGATTCTTGGCTGGAGTCGCGTAGATAAATCGATGACATAGAAAAGGCCATGTTCCCGGAACTTGGGATTGCCGTTTCCGTAGTTGGCAGTGTGACCCAGTCATCTGCTTTGCTCGCGCTGGTCGCTGAGCCGGTTTGGTTCTGTCTAAAGGCGCAGCCAAAAAGAGAGCATTTGGCCGCGACCGCGCTCCGGCGCTGGTCGTATCCGGCGATTGACGGCAGACTTTCTCGCCGCCGCCGGAAACGATTACGGTCGACCGCTTCTTGCAGATGCTCTACCACTGAGCTAACCGCGCGCTTGGATCAGAAGTGATAAGTCCTTATGAAAGTAGTCCTGTTTTGCGGCGGATTGGGCATGCGCATGCGCGAGCACTCCGAGGCCTTGCCCAAACCCATGGTGGCAATCGGTTATCGTCCTATTCTTTGGCATGTAATGAAGTTTTACGCCCACTATGGACACAAAGACTTTATCTTATGCTTGGGTTACAAGGCTGACGTTATTAAAAAATACTTTCTCGAATATGACGAGTGCGTGTCAAATGACTTCGTTCTCTCCCGCGGAGGCAAGAACATTGAGTTACTGAATAGCGACATCCATGACTGGAACATCACGTTTGTGGATACAGGCCTTACCTCGAACGTTGGCCAGCGTCTTAAAGCTGTCCAAAGGCAGCTTGAGGGAGAGGAAATGTTCCTTGCCAACTACAGCGATGGCCTTTCGGATGTACCGCTCCCTGCAGTCATTGAATCTTTCAAGGATAGCGAAAATATCGCCTGCTTTGTGGGTGTGAAACCGCGGGCCAGCTTCCATCTTATCACCATGGAGTCTGGTGGCCTTGTAACCAGCATCGAGCACATCGCAAAATCCGGGGCGCGGATGAACGGCGGGTTCATGGTGTTGCGCCAGGAGATCTTTGATTACATGAAGGTCGGTGAGGAACTGGTCGAAGAACCGTTCCGGCGGCTGATCGGCGTCGGCCGGCTGATGGTCTATCCACACGACGGTTATTGGGCCTGCATGGATACTTTCAAAGAAAAGCAGGACCTTGAAGACCTCTTTGGCCGAGGTAGTGCGCCTTGGGCCGTGTGGAATCATGAGCACGAAATCAAGAAATGATTTCGTGCAATCTGAACCGCGTGAAGCGGGTGCTCTGCGTGGGGGCGCACAGTGACGACATCGAGATCGGTTGCGGTGGCACAGTGTTGTGGATGATTGAGCAGTCGAAGAGCATCGAATTCTACTGGCTCGTGCTTAGTTCCAATCCGAGGCGCGCCAAAGAAGCCGAGCACAGCGCCAACGCCTTCCTGAGCGCACGGGACAAAACTGTTGTTGTGAAATCGTTTCGAGATGGATTCTTTCCCTACCTCGGTCCGCCGGTCAAAGAATGCTTCGAACAACTCAAGAAAGTCTTCACGCCGGATGTAATCTTCACCCATTGCCGGCACGATCTTCACCAAGACCACCGTCTGGTGTGCGAGTTGACGTGGAACACTTTTCGCGATCACTTCATCCTCGAATACGAGATCCCGAAATACGACGCGGATCTGCGTTCACCGAATTTCTTCGTGCCGTTGAGCGAGACCCATGCACGGAAGAAAGTGAAGACCCTGATGCGGTACTTTACCACGCAACAGAATAAGCAGTGGTTCTCAGAGGAATTGTTTTACGGCCTCATGCGGCTGCGGGCCACAGAGGCCGCCTCAGCCACCCGTTACGCGGAAGCCTTTTACTGCCGGAAAGTGCTGCTCGGGACAACGAATTAAGCCGTGTGACAGGCGTGCGATAAATTCGCCGCCGCCGAATTCTACCCGTGCATGAGTACGTAATCATCGGAGGCGGGATCGTAGGATTGGCGACGGCGATGGCTGTAGGTAAAAAGCATCCCAAGGCGAGCATCCTCGTCTTAGAAAAGGAGCAGGAGGTTGCGCAACACCAGACTGGCCGAAACAGCGGTGTCATCCATTCAGGTATTTATTACAAGCCCGGAAGTCTGAAAGCCAGGTTCGCCCGGGAAGGCAACCGTTCAATGGTCGAGTTTTGCCGCGAGCACGGCATCAAGCATGAAGTCTGCGGAAAGGTGATCCTTGCCACCAAAGCGTCGGAACTTCCGCTCCTCGACAGCTTGTTTCAACGCGGCCTCGATCACCGGCTCGCCGTTGCGCGGCTCGCGCCCGAACAAGTGCAGGAAATTGAGCCGCACGTGCGCTGCCTCGCTGGCATCAAAGTTCCGTTAACGGGAATCGTCAACTACCAGGAGGTTTCTGCGAAATATGTTGAACTGATTGAATCACAGGGTGGAACGGTGCAAACCGGCACGCGCGTTAACCGGTTGCGCGAGGTGAATGGGATTCAAGTCATCGAAACACCTCACGGAGAGTTTGAGGCCGGATTCATCATTAATTGCGCCGGCCTGTTTAGCGATCGCGTGGCCCGCTTCAGTGGCCTCGATCC
>QHZR01000208.1:6585-7428 GCA_003224755.1 Acidobacteriota bacterium | reverse complement strand
TAGCCGAGCGGTGACGTCATGCTTGTGGGTGTAAACCGCAAAGATTTGGCAGTTGCGGCCACGCGCTAACTGCGCCTTTACTTCTTCGATCAGTGCACGTTCTTTTGCATAGGTCTCGCACCTGTCGAGATCCACCGTCTCGGCGATGACGAAGCGTTCGCGACATCGCGTCTCTGGATTGAATTCAGAGCCGTACAGCGTGCCAAAATCGTACGGGTGGTCTGGCCATGACAAAAGAGCATTCAGCATCGTGCTGGCAACGCTGCTATTGCCTCTATGCTCCTTGAGACATTCCCTGATCTCCTCCTCGAGGGCCTCATAAGCCGCCCCCAACGGCTTGTCCATCGTTACGGATACGNAAATGTCTTCCAGGCTGATGAACGCGCAGTGGTCCATCAGATACTTGCCGAAGAGCAGCGGCGAAGCGCCGGGCCTTCGCCTAATGGTGACGGTTGTCTTGGTTTTCTTGGAGCAGGCGTTGTCTTCGACCGTGATCCGTTCTATGGTTTCCATCACGCCAAAGTCGTGAGTGAACCGCTCTCGCCCGGCCGAGCCCCACTGATAACCGTCCTCGACCATGCGCTTGGCATCGGTGCGGAAGAAAGTGTTAAACAGATCGTCCGCATAGCCGGAGAGCAGAGTTCCAGTCAGGCCGAGAAATCGCCGGGAGACTCGCGTAAGAACGCCTAGCGCGTTGCCCTGAGCAGTGTCCCCGGCAAGCTGATGGATTTCATCCGCGATCGCATAGTCCCACCATTCCGGCATGTAGCGGGCCATGTACTCGGCCGGAGCCATGCGCATGATCTTGCTGCGGTCCGCCTGCCAGAGCGCCGAGTATCTGGT
>QHZR01000208.1:0-6562 GCA_003224755.1 Acidobacteriota bacterium | reverse complement strand
GAGGGCTGTGAGTCGGGTTCCATCTGTTTCGACCGGAGAGCCCGTGTCGGGATTAATCACTGATCCGCCGAACCGTCCCGAGCGGCTTCTCTCGAAGCAGTGTTTCCAGAAATACGAGAGCTTGGCTTTCTCACGCCCTATGCAGAACATGGCAGTTGTCGGGCAGAGCCGGCGCCAGCCTTTACGCCCCAGACGCCGCAATTCGGCAAGTGATGTGTGCAGTCCCTCGCGCACGATTTCACCGCCGCGACGTCGGACTTCATTGATCCCATGCGGCTCTCGTGGATTGCCGCCATTACGCATGTCGTCAATGAAGAACACCCGCACTCCGGGCAGCGTCAGAAAGGTCTCGCGCGCCCATTTCTCGACCAGATGCGGCGGGGACATCACTAAAGCGCAGAACGGATTGCCGGCGCTGTGCACCAGCATGCTCCCGAGAGCAATGAGCGTTTTGCCGGCGCCACATTCCGCGATGATGTTCCCATTGCGGGCCAACTGCCAACGCTCGCTGATCCCCATAATCCCGAGGCTCTGTGCCGGGTACGGAGTCCGTAACATGCGTGAAACTAGCGGAGAAGGAGCTTCATCGGGGCCATGCAATGCGGGATAAGAACAGAGGATTCGTTCCCCAATCTCATCCGAATGGCAGCGCAAATAGTCATGTATCGTTTCAAGGTTCTGCATGGATTCCTTGCCTTCAGCGGCGGGGCATTGAGAATCAAACGAATGAAGAAGCCAGACGGAATGGGAATTTAGGTGGAAAAAGTTCTTGGTGCTTGCGAATCGTGTTACAACTCGGCCTGGTATTCCTTCAGCTTGCGGTAAAGGGTGGTCTTGCCTATTCCGAGCAGCTTCGCAGCCAGCATTTTGTCTCCCTTTAGCTGCGCGATCGTCTTCAGAATTGTCTGTTTTTCGATTTCGCTTAATGGCACAACTCGCGCTTCTCCGGCAGTCGCAGCTGGGCGGGCGACAGATCCAGAAATGGAGCTTGGAAGGTCTACGGTGTGAATGACCGGGCCGGAGCTCATCGCACAGCACCGTTCAATACAGTTTTCCAGTTCGCGCACATTTCCCGGCCAGTCGTGGGCGATTAGGACTTGCATAGCTTCATCGCTCAGCTCATAGCTGCGTCCGGAGGAAGGCGAACACTGCTCGAGAAACTTCGCGGCCAACAACGGAATGTCTTCGCGTCGTTCTCGAAGGGGCGGCACTCGCAGGCTCAACACGTTCAAGCGGTAGAAGAGATCCAGCCGGAACAAGCCTTGCGCGACTGCCTGCTCTAAATCGTGGTTTGTCGCCGCCAGAATGCGCACATTAATCGGGACTGACTTCGTGCTGCCTACCGGTCGAATCTCTTTTTCCTGCAACGCCCGGAGAAGTTTTGCCTGCAAGTCGATGGCGAGCTCTCCGATCTCATCCAGAAATACAGTTCCACCTTCGGCGATAGTTAGCAGTCCGTCCTTCGATTGACTGGCGCCGGTGAATGCACCTTTCGTGTGCCCGAACAGCTCGCTTTCTATGAGCGTGGGAACCAGAGACCCACAGTCGACAGGGATAAAGGGCTTGTCACGAAATGGTCCTGAGTAATGAATGGCACGCGCCACGACCTCTTTCCCGGTACCGCTCTCACCCAGAATCAGCACAGGGTGAGAGCTCTGGGAAGCTTTCCTAATAAGCCGATAGAGCTTCTCTATTTCTGTGGTTCGCCCGATGAGGCAGCCAAAACCTTGATGCGTTTTGAACCTCCCGCACAGGATTCGCTTTTCGGTCTTGAGCCGGAGATGCGTGGCAATGTTTTCCAGCAGCAGCTTGAATTCTCCGAGACTGAAAGGCTGGGTGAGATAGTCGTAAGCGCCGGCCTTCATAGCCTGGACCGCCGATTCCACTGTCCCACAACTGGTCACCACAATAACTTCGATCTGCGGATGGCGGGCTTTGATGTGTTGCAGCGTTTCTAATCCGTGCGCAATTGGCGGCTGGACATCCAAAACGACAGCGTCAACCGTTTGAGAGTCGATCAGGTAGAGCGCTTGTTCGGGAGTTCCCGCAGTACTTGTGCTGTACCCCAAGGCGCATCCTGCTTCTCGGTAAACATCGCGGAGGGGGCGCTCGGGGCTAACAATAAGCAGGTTGAGAAGAGTCGAATGCTCAATTGGCCCGGCGTGCGAGACTGGAAATGTACTATGCGCAATTGCGGCTGTCATGGCAAAGAACCTCTGTTTCGAAATTATGGATATTGTGCGGCGACGGTAGTTCAAGAGGCGATTCGTTTAGGAGTCGATTGGGCGTCACGAAATGGCGCCGGACGAAAGAAAACTAATCTGAGTGTTGGAACCAGGAGCACTGAATCGGTGGGTCACAACCGAGTCGGTACCGCAACAAGCCCATGTAACTGGCCGAGTCCCATTTTGCAGCTTCTCTCAACAGATTCGGAAAATGCTCATATCAGCTGTCGGCAACAGCAACAGCTTTCCCGGGGAGCACATGCCGGTAACGACTGAACGAGTCGTGTGCATAGAATGTCTCCCGTACCTTTAGTCGGATTGGGGAAGAACTCAGGAAAGGTCAAGAACAGTAAAACCAGCTGCCACGCCGCCCTTAGACAAGCGCTGATCTGCACAGATAAAAGTTCTCTTCACGGGCCGTTGTTGACACCACGTTAGTGCCGCGGCAAGCTGCAGGCTGTCAGCAGCCCGCAATTCATAGGTGTCGAGCAGCCGCGTTGCAAGGTCGCGCAGCGAGTCAGAGGGAAGAATCTCTCTCCAACCACGGCCGAGCAAACCAAGCCGCGACAGAGCGCCGGACTTCTCTACATCCCTCAATCTGCCAGACCTGTGCAAGCGCGAGACCGCACTGTGCACTTCCACACTGCTTGCCCACCAAACCACTGGCATGAACTTGCGCAAGAGGGACTGCGCTCGACGGCTTGTGATCTCCTGAACACACAACGGCACCAAGGCACTAGCATCCCAGAACGCAGGTTCCTTGCTCATAACCCTTCTGCCCGGTCATCCAGGAGCGCCTGGATTGCTTCGTTGCCAGGCACTTTTCCTGTGCGGATTTTCAACAGTTCATCTACTTTGATCGGACTCTTTGGCATCCGCATCTTGCCGGCGCCGACCAGCAGCAGTTCTTCTTCGCTTGCCTCGTCAGAGGAGAATGGAACTAGTTTCGCCACCGGCAAATTTCGATCCCGGATGACGATCTCTTCTCCGCCCTTGGCAAATGTCAGGTACTTGCTTAATTGATCTTTGAGTTCCGCGATATTGACGCTGCGCATGGCACGTTCCCTCTTCATGGCTATTATAGCCATGATTGGGATGCTGGCGAAATCTTTCGTAACTCGCGTCTGCTTGCAGATGGGTTTGGGTTTGACCCGCCTAGGCGAACCTCGTGCGTAACCTCATCTCAGGCCAGTTCACCGGCCCATTTTGAGCTGGGAAGCAGAGGCTTCGGCTCCGAAGACCCCTGGAGAGCAGCGCCAACAACTGCTTCCGGGTTGCCGTGATCGCAACCCCTGGGTATCCAAAGCCGGGCAGCGGGTGTATACGTTTCTGTGACTCCAACTGCGAAATCATCCACGGCCCCCAATCCGGCGGAGCTGGTAGACCGTAATGACTGACCAGCGAAGACCAGATAAAGGTATCGTCGTTGCTAACGAGCAGGAGCTTGCCATCGGAGCTGGTGTCTGCCAACTCCTGAGAGCACGCGAGGAGATGCCGCAGCGGGCGCTTTCGTCCCGCGAGCATGATCGAACCTCGAAAGAGCAGCGGCTTTTCTCCGAGCGAAACAACGGTCTCGGCGCCGGACGGATCTGAGACAGTGAACCGGTCTCCATTGCTAAAGGCGGCTGCTATGGCCCCGATCTCCACATCGCCGCCAATGATCGAAGCCAAGTGCGCTTTGCCGCGCTCCTCACCGACAAAAGCGTCCAGATGGACGCGAATGTTGGTGGCGGTCTTGTCCGTACGTCGTACATACAACAGCTTGCCGAAGCGTTCGTGAGCGTTCTTCATACTGAGATCTCCCTTTTGTTCTCCCGAATTCGATGGTTGCCGATCCAGGAAGACAGCCTCAGGTGGGAGCCGGATTCGAGAGTCCTGATGAAGGCAGGTTATGAGAGGGGTAGGGCTTAAACCTGAATAGCCGGTGGATACCGAGGTCAACGCTGCAAGAAGCAGACCCGAGGGTCCAGTCCCATTTCGCAGCTTCTCTCACCAGATGGGATAACGCTTGTACTTGGCCGCCGATGTCCGCGGGGGAGATGGTCTTCTCGTCAATGAAAATCACCCCACCATGGTCTCGCTCTTCTTCCGCCCAAGTTTTGAGCAGCGGCGGAATGGTTCTGACGCATGCTGATGACCACAGAACGAGACGTGCCCATTGCAGCTATCTTCAATAGCGGCAAGCCAGGCCATGGGCACATCAAGCTCAACCTGCAGTTACCATTGCTCCCGGTCAAACATCGTCTATCGCAGGCTTCTGACCTTCCTCTTTGGTCTCTTTCAATTCCAGAATCCGTCCGTTCTCGAAGGCGAGCGTCAATTCATGGCTGAAGCGTTCCCGCCGGCGAATAATGGTTTCGCCCGCCTCTTCACCTTCCTCATTGAACTCGTCGACATGCTTCACCGCGCGCCAGTGGGCGATGTGCCGATCTTCGCCTTCTCCAAAGAAGCCGTTCAACATGCCACTACAGGCGAGAAGCCCAACGTGTCCCTTATGCAATGGCGTTACCGGCCGGCCGCTCATCTTGTGTTGTTTGCGGACCAGGACTCCGCGAGCGTTTTGCATTGCCACTGAGCGTTCCAGAGCGTCTTCGATCATGTCGAGCGGCAGGCCCGTGTAGTGAATTGTTGCGGGTGAAGATGAGGGAATGGGATAGCATTCCGCCACATGAGCGTTGAGTGGCGGGATCGAACTCGGCCGATACCCTGCACGAAGAAGTCCGTCCACTCCTTGCGGCTCGCCACGTGCGTGTGATTTCTTGCGGGTACCGAAAACGACGATCTGATGAAATCGAACACAATCGGCGTGTTGTAAGCGGAATAAGCTGATTCGGCCAAATTGGCTGGCCAGCAGTCGCGCACATGAGTTGAGAGCCGTCACTGGAATGACGAACACCACTATTCCTTCACTGCGAACCCAGCGATAACAGTGCTCAAGGAACACTGCCTCCATTCTTCGGTTGCTATGTGGCCCGACTTCGGTGTCGTATGGAGGATTGAGGTACAGAAGCGAGCAGCTTTCCGATTGCACCTTGCAATCGAATGCGCTGCCGTAATTGGTTGTGATTCCCCTCTGGATGCAAGCCGTGGCGCGGTCCGCGTCGACTTCAATGGCGGCAAGATGAGCCTCTGTATCCCTTGCGATCTCCAGAAGTGCGGTGCTGTCGCCGGCGCACGGATCCATCGCACAGTAGGGACCTGAAGCAACCAGCAAGGAATGGATATTGCGCGCTTCTTCAGTTGGCAGCGGGTAATACCCCAGTTTCAATCTGGCAAACGGGCGGGACATCTTCGTCTCCTAAAGATCGGCTCAATGCGGAGATTCGAGAATTGCGCTAGGCGCTGCACTAGGGTGGATCGCTCAATTACCGGGCACGCCTTATGCCCCGTGCATGGAGCAGATAGCCCAACGGGAAAAGCGTGATACCGAGGATTACGCTTGTCAGATCAAGATAATGGCCGATGCTGTGCACCTGCCCCCAATGCATAAACGGGAACAACTGAAGTGCTTCCGCGATATGCGTAAGAATCACCACGATGAGGCATCCTGCGCCAAGCAGTTGCAGAACGGATCCCACGCTTTTGGTCTTGGAAAACAAGATGATTGAGCCGAAAAACAGCCAGGATGGCACTAGCGCCACGAAAGATCTGATTAATGTTGCACTCATACCGACGAGCATCGTTATCAATGAGAGGTATCAACGGCTAAAGCGTCCCCTGTCTGATGCTCTAAGACCTGAAAGGTGAGGAAGTCGTGAATCGCGGCGAGCGCAACCGGGTCATTTGACTCGATCCGTACACGTCCGCCCGAGGCAATCTCCTCATACTTGTACCGGATCTTATCCTTTAATAGCTTCATCGTCGTCACCCCTGGCGAAACGCCATCGTGTACGAACATGGGTGTCGAGAAGTCCCCGTCCACAAACATGACCGCAATGTGCGAAAGGTGAGAGCAGATCGCTTCCGTGCTCGTTTTGTCATTGGCATCGTTTGCTGTGGCTTCGATGGCTCCGCCATCCGCAGACATTCGGAAGTGGTGGGTCGTCTTGTCGTGCGAAAAGCCCATGACTTCATCACCATGCCTTTCGACAACCGCATGGTGGGAATCGGCGGTGGCATGGTCCTTGTGCATCGGGCAATTCTTCATCGCATCGTCTTTATTGCTGCCCTGAGCATAGGCTGGCGTCACAAAACACAGCAGACCCGCGCTTACAACTGCAAGCCTTTTAATTTTCACGGTTGTCTTCTCCTTTTGATATTGTCCTTCGAACTCCGCGAGGTCGGGGTTTTGCCGGCAAGCGAATGCAGCAACAATGCTTTAGCGCCGGGTTTCGTTT
>QHZR01000043.1 GCA_003224755.1 Acidobacteriota bacterium | reverse complement strand
TACGAGTACAGTTTTCCCACCTATGCAGCGCTGACCGATGGAACCCTTCAAATTAATGTGCCAAAGTCGCGGGAAATCAAGCTGAAGAGTCCGGACCGCAAGTACGATACCCACGACGATGGCGATCGCCGGATCTTTGAATGGACGGTGAGGAACTTCGTGCCCAAGCGCTCGAAACGCGAGGAAGAAGAGGACATGGCTAACGACGAGCCCGACGTGCAGATATCAAGCTTCACCGATTGGCAGCAGATCTCGACTTGGTATGCAAAGCTGCAGAGCGAGCGCGCTGTGCCCGACGAAAGCATCAAGGCTAGAGCCGTAGAATTGACGCGGGGCGCCACGTCTGCCGACGAGAAGGCGCGCCGGTTGTACGATTTTGTGGCCCAAAGCATCCGTTATGTGAGCCTTTCATTCGGCATTGGCCGCTACCAACCGCATGCTGCTTCCGAAGTCCTGCAGAATGGCTATGGCGACTGCAAAGACAAACACACGCTTCTGCAAGCGTTGCTCTCTGCGGAAGGGATTAAGAGCTATCCCGTACTGGTTCACTCCGATCGTAAGCTTGATACGGACGTTCCATCGCCGGCGCAATTCGATCACGTGATCACTGCCGCAAAACTGGGCGAGAATCTGGTTTGGCTGGACTCCACCGCCGAAGTGGCACCCTACGGCCTGATCATGTACGGTTTGCGGAACAAACAGGCGGTGGTCGCATCCAGCGACTCTATTGGGGGGCTTCGCCGCACCCCATCTGAGGTTCCTGTACAAAACGGCACCAAGCTGAATATCAACGGAAAAGTCAGTGAACTCGGCGCGCTCGACGCGAACGTGGAGTTGACCGCCACTGGCGACGCTGGTTTTCGTTTGCGCGCGACATTCCGTCAGGTGCCTCAGGCCAATTGGCCTCGGGCTCTGGAGATGGTTTCGCGAGTGTGGGGATTGCTAGGCGACGTTTCAGAGGTCCACATCGACGCGCTCGAGAACACCACCAAGCCTTTCCGCGTCACCTACCACATGCACAAGGCCGATTACTTCAAAGCACCCAGCTCAGCGGTTAATTTTCAGCTGTTGCCGCCTTCGTCCGTTGGTCGCGTACCCAAGGCAAGCAAGAAGCACCCGGGAGAACCGTTGGACGTTGGACCTGCGGGAGAAAACACATCTCATGTCCACATCGAGTTTCCGGCAAATTTCAGCATTCATATTCCCGCCGACGTAAGCATCACGCGCGATTTTGGCGAATACTCCACGACGTATAAGGTTTCCAAAAATATGTTGGACGCTGACCGCAAAATGGTACTCAAAGTCAATGAACTGCCAGCAATGCGGCGTGCCGATTACTCTTCCTTTCACAACGTAACCACTAGCTCGCTCGAAGAGACTCCATGGTGCAGCATCAGTCGTCCTTCGGCCGCTTCGCTCACTTCGGCGGGGGAAATGAAAGGTACTCCAGCAGAGTTGCGCGAGGCCGCAGACGCCGCGTTCAAGCGACAGGACTTTCCGACTGCTGCCGCGCTATTGCAACGCGCATCCGACCAGGATCCAACCTCCAAGGATGGATGGGAACAGCTTGGGCAGGCCTACTCCAGCCTTAACCAACATGACAAGGCTGTGCGGGCTTTTCAAACACAGCTTGAGAGAGAACCATATCACGCTCACGCCAATGCCGAACTGGCAACGGAATTGACGCAGCTTGGACGTTACGACGAAGCGGTTGCTGCTTATCGTAAACAGATTGAGATTGCACCGGCTGAGAAGTCATCGCACAAGCGACTCGGCCTCTTACTGGTCCAGCTGAAGCGCGATCAAGATGCAAAGAGCGAGTTGGAAACGGCGGCAAATATCCCTCCGGATGACCCTGAGGTCAAGATGGCCTTGGCGCAGCTTTACTCACGCACGGGCGATTCGAAGAAGGCAGAGCTAATGATGGCGAGCTTGACAGGTGGCTCCTCAACCACACTCGCCAATGATTTCTTCGCGCCTGCTCTTCGCGAAGACGCGAACCCAGCTGAGGCGGCGCACGATGCAGAAAAGAACCTGAGTGCCATTGGCGACCAGTTTGAGTCTGGCGAGTATGACCATCTCGATGCGAATTCATTCTCTGTGATGGATATGGTTGCACTGTCGTGGGCACGCCTGGGATGGGCACGCTTTCTTCAGGGAGACACTCTGGCTGCCTCCCAATTGTTGGATTCAGCGTGGGAACTCAGTCAATCTGGTACTGTAGCCAATCGCCTGGCGAAGGTTTACGAAAAAACCGGTGCCATAGATCGTGCGCGGCATATGTACGCACTGGCTGCTGCAGCGGGTGGTCCAGAAAGCCAAAGCTCACGGAAGCAAGTCCTCAAATTGAATGCAGGATCTGCCGAGAAAAGTTTGTCTCAGGCGGTCATAGAACTAGAAAAGATGCGGACGATCACGCTGCCACAGTTGGTTTCGGGTAATGCTACAGCTCGCTTCATGATGATATTTGATAATTCCACCACGCCGGACCGTGCGCAATTCCTGGACGGAGACGAGGCACTCCGCGGGGCCGCGGAGAAGCTGCAGGCAATGGAATTTGCGGTCAAATTCCCCGACGTCTCATCCATTAAAATCATTCGCCTGGGAACGGTTTCGTGCCAGAGTTCGAGCTGCAAGTTGGAAATGCAGCCGCTGAACTCAATGCAGGAAGGTATTCATCCGCAAGTGGCGGCGACTCCTAAGCCGTGAGTTCCGCCTCAGACAGCAGGCGCCTTAAATATCCCAGTAAAGACAGTCAGAAAACTCGACAACAGTTGTAGAATGGCTCCAACTCTCTGGCCAGAGATATGGGGACGTCCAAACCTTCGCCGCGCGCCAGCACGCTGACAGGCACGGTTGCCGGACGCTTTGTAATCGTAAAATTGCTGGGCGCCGGCGGCATGGGCCAGGTCTATGAGGCGCAGGACACCAAGCTGAAGCGCGTGGTTGCCATCAAGCGCATGGCGCCCAAGCTGCAGCAGGATGAGCGCGACCGCCGCAGGTTTCTTCGCGAGGCAGAACAGGCCTCCGCCCTGAATCACCCCAACATTGCAGCCATCTACGACGTAATTGAGGAGCAGGACGAAATTCTGCTCGTCATGGAATACGTCGAAGGCACGCCATTACGTGCAGTGATGCAGGGAAAGAAGAGCCTCAGCAATGATGAGTTCTTCAATATCAGTGTCCAGGGCCTAGAAGGCCTGAACGCGGCGCACGAAAAAGGCATTCTGCACGGCGACATTAAGCCTGAGAACATTATGCTGACGCCCGAGGCACGCATCAAGATCCTCGACTTCGGCGTGGCCAGGCGTTTTTCCATGGGCCGACCGGATGAGGCGACGCTGACCATGGCAACGCTCAGCGGGGCAGTCAACGGCACTCCGGCATATATGGCGCCAGAAGTCCTGATGCAGAAGCCGTACGACGGGCGAGCTGATCTGTTCTCAATGGGTTTGGTTTATTACGAAATGCTCGGGGGTCCGCAACCCTTCGAGACCGACAGCATCGCGGGCACGATGGCATCGGTGCTTCACACCGAGCCGCCGCCGATTGAGCAACTCAACCCGAAAGTTCCGGCGAATGTTTCTTCCGTGGTGCAGACGATGCTGGCGGAGGACCCGGTGCAGCGCTGTTCGACTGCAAGAGACGTGCTCGTAGATTTGCGGCGGGTGCAGGAAGGGGAGAAGCCGGTATTCGCGCGTGGCAGGGTAGTCAGAAGAGCCAAATTCAATTGGAAGATGGCGTCGGCACTTGCGGCAGTGGCGCTGTTGGTTTCGGCTGGATTGTTGTTGCGAGGCGTCATCGGAAATGGCCCGCGCGGTGCTGGGTCCTTATCACAGTCCGGCGGCGAGAGATCTGCGACTCTTGTAGTCCTTCCATTTGAAGCGGTATCTGGCGATGCGAAGCTGACAGCATTCGGCAACGGACTAGTGGACACACTCACCGCCAAGCTGATGCAATTCGGCGGGAACCACCCGTTGCAAGTGGTTTCAGGTGCAGAGGTGCGTCAGAAGAATGTCACCGGACTCGGGCAGGCACGGCAGGAGTTCGGAGCCGATACGGGTCTGCATTTGGAATTGCAACAGTCAGGAGATCTGGTCCGGGTGGGGTACTCGCTGACTGACGCCAAGAGCGGCAAAGTCATCAAGGCGGCCACCGTGGACGCGCCTGTAACCGATCCGTTTACGATCGAAGATGAAGTGGCGAAAGGCGTGGCCGCGGCGCTCAGCTTCGAGTTGCGGACCGACGAAAAGCGCGAGCTTGCTTTTCATGGAACCAGCATCCCCGAAGCATACAACTATTACACGCAGGCGCGCGGCTATCTCGAAGATGCCAGCAAGGCGGCAAGCGTGGATAGCGCAATCATTCTGCTTGGGCAAGCGCTCAAGGCGGACGCGAATTACGGGCGGGCGGAAGCCGACCTCGGCAGCGCTTATTGGCAGAAGTACGAGTCCTCGAAGGACAAGACCTTCATAGCGAAATCGCGGCAGGCTTGCTCGAAGGCGGTTGATCTCGGCAATTCAGGCGCTGCCGGCCACGTGTGCCTGGGTGTGATCGCCAGCGGGACAGGAAATTATGAAAAAGCAGTTGATCAGTTCCAGCGCGCCGCACAACTTGAGCCGACAAATGAAGACGCGCTGATTGGCCTCGGCGGTGCGTACGAGAGCCTCGGCAAGCCTCAAGAAGCGGAGAACACCTATAAGAAGATGGTGCTGCGGCGTCCGAGTTACTGGCGTGGGTACAACCTTTTGGGGGCGTTCTATCTGCGGCAGGCGCAATATGATGATGCCGTCAAAATGTTTCAGAAAGTCATCGAGTGCACGCCGGAGAGTTTTCGCGGACACGCTAACATGGGCGCTGCATATTTATACGAAGCAAAATACGCGGAGGCTATCAAACCGCTAGAGCAGTCGTTGGCGACTCATCCCACGGCGGACACGTATTCAAATTTGGGCACGGCGTATTATTTTCAGCATCGATTTAATGATGCAGCACAGACGTACCAGAAAGCCATTCAGCTGGATGACAAAGATTACCTAAACTGGGGCAACCTAGGCGAAGCGCTCTATCTAAATGGGGAGCGCCCCAAGTCCGTCGCAGCATTTCAGAAGGGCATTGCACTGGCCAAGGAGAATTTGGCAATAAACCCGCACGATCAGCAGCTTCTAAGGAGTCTGGCGAATTATCACGTAATGATTGGCAATCGCGCCAATGCCGTGAAGTATCTCGATCAGGAGCTTGCCGAGAGCAGGTCCGATAAACAATCGTTGTTCGACGCTGCGGTGGTTTATAACCATCTTGGCGACACAGGCCGCGCTTTAGAATGGCTCGGCAAAGCGCTGCGCGCGGGATTCTCGCGCGAACTGGTGCTGCAACAGCCAGATCTCGACAATTTGCACGGTGATCCACGCTTTAAAGAGCTATTACAAAGGGGTTAGGTTGGGACGTAACCAGGGAAACAACAATCTTTCCATTTTCCGCTAGAGAGGAGAAAAAAGAAATGTCAGTTGACGTTATGACCGGGGGCACGATTCCAGTTGGAGCTAAATCGGTTAGTTTCACCAATAGTACGGGTAGCACGGTGTACGTTAATAACTGCGCACTCGCAGGGTTTCCTACCAAAGTGCCTGTTCCGAATGGGGGAGGCAGTGTGGTGTTCAGCCCGCCTGGCCCAGCAGCGGTGGCCGGCAATTATTCGTACAGCACGAGTGCGAGTATTGGTGGAACCATGCCCGTGATCAAGGTGCAATAGATCTGGATAAATCGCTCAAGGCCCTGCTGCCACGCCCGCAGGGCTTTTTCTTTCCTTTAACTCTGAGAATTGACACGTAGGCGCGCTTGTCCTGGTGTGAGTTCCGCTCGTCCTTTGATCGTACAATCGGGCAGGGCGGGTGAGGGTTTCCTTCGGCTTCGCTCAGGACACCCGCCCCTGTGTGAGTATCTCGCTTATCGTGAAAACACATGACCTCCACCTTCATTCTCGGTATCGAAAGCTCGTGTGACGAGACCGCCGCGGCTGTGGTGCGCTCGGGGGAGGAGACGATATCGAACGTCGTCGCCTCGCAGATTGCCACGCATCAGCCGTACGGAGGCGTGGTGCCGGAGCTAGCTTCGCGCGAGCATTTGCGGGCAATTGTGCCAGTTGTCCGCCAAGCACTAGCTGAAGCAAACAGGACTTACGAATCCCTTGACGCGCTGGCTGTGACCCAGGGGCCGGGACTCGCGGGAGCTTTGCTGGTCGGAATCAGTTATGCGAAGGCGCTGGCATTCGCGCTCGAAAAGCCGCTGATCGCGGTCAATCATCTTGAGGGGCACATTCACGCTGTTCTGCTTGAGGAGCGGCAAAAGGGAAATCGCGAGCTGCAATTTCCTGTGTTGGCGCTGGTGGTTTCAGGCGGACACACGCATCTTTATCTTGCAAAACAGCACGGCCCAAACTGGTCTTACGAAAATATCGGCCACACGCGAGACGATGCAGCTGGGGAAGCCTTCGACAAAGTTGCAAAGCTGCTGGGCTTGGGATATCCGGGTGGGCCGGTGATTGACAAGCTTGCGCCACATGGCGATGCTCGTGCCGTGAAATTCCCGCCTTCGCAGATCAAGCATTCGGACCGGAAAACTCCCAGTCGGGAAGCCCAGAGCGCGGAGACCAGGGGCGGACGGGCGAGGACGCCCGTCACTCCACAATCTCACTCGAGATTTGATTTTTCTTACAGCGGAATCAAGACGGCCGTTCTGCGCTATGTGGAAACCCACAACATGGCGCGGTCAATCGACGAGCGTCGAAGAGGCTTGGCTGAAGTCGGCAAAGCGAGTCTCGAAGACTATCTAGCCAATTGCGACGAGCAAACGCTCGATCTCATTGCTTCGTTCCAGCGCGCGATGGTGGACGACCTAGTCAGCAAGACTTTGGCCGCGGCACGGCAGCGGCATGTTGCGACCCTGTTTGTAACTGGTGGAGTGGCGGCGAACAACGAGCTGCGTCGCACGTTCGAACAAGAGGCCGCAAAAGAAGGCTTACCAGTGTATTTTCCATCCCGACCGCTTTCGACGGACAACGCTGCCATGATCGCAGCCGCGGCGTACTTGAAATTTCTGGCGAAAGATTTCGCTGCGATGGATTTTTCTGCCGAAGCAGGAATGGCGTTGAAATAGCGTTCAGCATGTTAGCTTTTGATCCACCCACTCTCAATAGACCTGTCATTCCGACGACCTTCGGGTCCCAGAAATCTGCTTTTCCTCGGCCACAACGAAAAGCAGGTTCCTCATCGCTAAAGCGGTTCGGAATGACAGATGCGGAGAGGGTTCGTCTGACACCTGACAGCTGTATCAGAGCTCTTCCAGCTTGCTGTCTTCGACATCCATATCTTTGAATTCACTGGACTCGAAGACTTCACTGCACTCCAGGCACTCGACGAATGCTGAGTCTTCTTCGCGTGCGACTACGCGAACGCTAGGATGTTTACACTTTGCGGGGTCGGCTTTCATTGCGGGAGACTGGACGGGGCGGGTTGGAGTCATAGATTCCGGTCCTGGCGACCCCATCCTTGGCGGATCAGGGAAATTTGCGCCGGAATTGGACGTATTCTTAGCCGGAACGCGATGGTTGTCAAGCCAGAAATGCTTTGTCCCAAAAAATATCCGACCAAAACCATCGTAATCAGCTAAACCATTAACCTGCTTGGAATTACCGTTCGCTGGATATTTTGGCCTTTGGCTGGCGAACCTTGTGCTCAGCTTGTCAAGGTAATACAATCTTAATATCCGACTGGAAAGGTCGGAATTTAGCCAATGCTGAAGCTGACCAAAAAAGCCGACTACGGACTGATGGCTATGAAGCACCTTGCCGAGCACGGGCACGGCGCTGCCTGCAGCGCGAAAGACATTGCTGAGAGCTACGGCATTCCATCAGAGGCGTTGGCGAAGATTCTGCAGCGACTGGTAAAAGCGGGTTTGTTGATTTCGCAGCATGGGACGAACGGCGGATACACGCTGGCTCGGAGTCCGGAGACGATCTCGGCTTTTGAGGTGATTCGCGCCATTGATGGACCGCTGTTTATTACTTCCTGCATCACGGTGCGGGGCGAGTGTGACCAGACCGACCGTTGCACCATCCGCGAACCGCTACGCCGCGTGAATGACAGCATCGAGCAAGTATTGAGGAGCATCAGTATTTCTGAGATGAGGGAAGAAGAAGAGATCCATACGGCAGAAGAGTTGGTGAGGATTAGCAGCGAGCGGTGAGCAATGGGCTCCGAGTAAACCAGAATCATTGAGTTGCTCAAGCTCGTCGCTCAAAGCTCGAACCTACTTGAGAGGCAATTATGGCTACGGAAGTTACTACGCTGACTGAAGAGAGAGCAGCAACGAAGACTAACGGCGGGGTGAAGTTGCCGATTTACATGGATAATCACGCGACCACGCCGGTTGATCCGCGCGTTTTGGAAGAGATGTTGCCCTATTTCACCGACCGGTTCGGCAATGCGGCCAGCCGCAATCACTCTTTCGGATGGGCGGGTGAAGAGGCGGTTGAGACTGCGCGCGAGCGCATCGCCAAACTGATTGGCGCAACTACAAAGGAAATCATCTTCACGTCCGGAGCCACGGAAAGCGACAACCTGGCCATTAAGGGCGTCGCCGAGATGTACCGGGAAAAAGGCAACCACATTATTACCGCTGTCACTGAGCATAAGGCGGTGCTCGATACATGTAAGCGTCTTGAGAAATATGGTTACCGCGTGACCTACTTGCCGGTCCAAAAGGACGGCTTGGTCGATCTCGATGACCTCAAGCGCGCGATTGACGATAAGACGATCCTGGTCACAATCATGGCGGCCAACAATGAGATTGGGGTGGTTCAGCCAATCGCGGAAATCGGAAAGCTTTGTCATGAGAAGGGCGTGATCTTTCACTCTGACGCGACCCAAGCAGTTGGCAAGATTCCCATTGACGTGATCAAACAGAACCTGGATCTCCTTTCAATTTCGGCGCACAAAATGTACGGGCCCAAAGGAGTCGGAGCTCTGTATGTGCGGCGCAAGAGCCCACGGGTGCAGATTTCACCCATCATTGATGGCGGTGGGCACGAGCGTGGCATGCGTTCGGGGACGCTTAACGTTCCTGGTATTGCAGGTTTGGGCAAAGCCTGTGCACTTTGTTATGAAGAGATGCCGCAGGAGTCAGTTCGCATGTCCGGAATGCGCGATCGCTTGCGCGACCGGATCATGTCGAACTTGGATGAGGTTTACATCAACGGTTCAATGGAGCATCGCCTGCCGCAGAACTTGAATATCAGCTTCGCGTATGTTGAGGGGGAGTCGTTGCTGATGGGCATCAATGATGTAGCAGTTTCGAGCGGTTCGGCATGTACCTCCGCGACGCTTGAGCCATCTTATGTATTGAAGGCGCTTGGCACTGGAGATGATCTGGCGCACAGCTCGATTCGCTTCGGACTGGGGCGCTTCAACACTGAAGCTGAGGTTGATTACGTCGCGGATCGTGTGGTCGAAACAGTTCAGCGGCTGCGCGAACTCTCGCCGCTATACGAGATGGCAAAAGAAGGAATTGACTTGAAATCTGTGAAGTGGGCAGCAGAATAAAACCGGTGGCTGGTGGCTGGTGGTCAATGAATCACTTCTGACCACCGACCACTGGCCACCAGTCACGATTTAGGAGAGCTCAATGTCATACAGCAATAAAGTTATCGATCATTACAACAATCCGCGTAACGTCGGCTCCATGGACAAGAACAGCGCCGAAGTCGGTACCGGCCTAGTCGGTGCTCCGGAATGCGGCGACGTTATGAAGCTGCAGATCAAGGTCAACCCTGCAACCAACGTTATTGAAGATGCGAAGTTTAAAACCTTCGGCTGCGGCTCGGCCATTGCCTCGTCATCGCTCGCAACCGAGTGGGTGAAGGGCAAGACAATTGATGAGGCCCTCGCGATCAAGAACACGGAAATCGTTAAGGAGCTTTCCCTGCCTCCAGTGAAGATCCACTGCTCGGTGCTGGCGGAAGATGCGATCCGTGCCGCGATCGGCGACTGGAAGAAGAAGCAGTCAACTCCGGTGGCCGTGGCCGAAGCGAAGGTCTAGGAGCACACGGGAGACGTAGCGAGCTACGTCTCTACAAAGACAGAAATGACAACCATTACTGCAGAACCTGCAAGATCCGTGCCCGCAAAAGGCATACAGATCACCGAGAAGGCGATTGGCAAGATTCGCTCGGCGATGGCCAAGGAAGGCGTGTCGCCGGAACAGGGCGGGTTACGGGTGGGAGTGCAAGGCGGAGGATGCTCCGGTCTGAGTTACAACATTCGCTTCGATTCTCAGCCGCGCGAACGTGACCGCATTTTTCAGTTCGGCAATGTTAGGGTCTTTGTAGATCCGAAATCGTTTATCTATCTGCACGGAATGACGCTGGACTACAACGAGACCTTGATGCAACAGGGATTCGTTTTCGTGAACCCGAATGCGCAGAAGTCCTGCGGCTGCGGCACATCGTTCTCGGGCTAGGTTAAATGTGGCTCGGACATTCCTGTCCGAGGAGACCTGCTTCAAAAATCAAGCTCGAGGAGGGGCGGTCTGTAAATCGACTCATGGCTACTGACGTCAACACGGCAACCGTTGCGGCAGCACATTCCTGCTGGTCCTGCGGTGACATGCGTGCCGCCCAGTTCTGCAAGGCATGCGGGAAGGTCCAGCCGCCTGAGCCGGTAGACTATTTTAGCTTCTTCGGCCTACCGCGAAAGTTGAATATTGATACAAGCACTCTCGAACGCGAGTTCTATTCGCTCAGCCGGAAATTGCATCCGGACATTTACGCAGGTTCCAAGTCGCAGGAGCAGGAGTGGAGTCTCGAGCAGAGTTCAAGACTCAACGATGCCTACCGAATACTGAAAGACCCGATCCGGCGGACGGAATATCTATTGAAGCTGGAAGGCGTAGAACTCGAAGGCCAGTCGAAAGCCGCGACGGAAGAGGCGCGCAAGACCGGAGAGAAGAAGCAAATTGTTCCGCCCGATCTATTGGAAGAAGTCTTTGAGTTGAACATGCAGCTGGAAGAACTCCGCGCGACCAAAAAGCTCGGCGAAGAAGATCCGGCTCTGATTCAGGAGCTCCAGGCGCACAAACAGTCCTTGGAAATGAAATTCAACACATTGTTCGACGAACTGAAAGGCTATTGGGACGAATGGGATTCGGCCGATAAATGTCACAACGAGCAGGAGCGCCGCCGTGTCCGCGACAAGATGGTGGATCTGCTAAACCGGCGGAGCTACATCAGGAATTTGGTGAGGGATGTGAATGAAGTGCTGGAAGCCTAGCTCTTAGCCTTTAGCTCTTAGCCAAACCGCTAAGAGCTGAACGCTAATTGCTAATGGCTGCTTCTGATCGCATCGTCGGCATTGATCTAGGCACCACGAACTCACTCGTGGCGTTCATGCAGGGGGAGATCCCTGTGATTATTCCCGGGGAGGATGGATCGAACCTTGTGCCTTCGGTCGTTGCGCTTGATGAAAACGATCGCATCATCGTCGGAAATGCGGCGCGTAAGTATCTCATCGAGACCCCCGAACGTTCTGTGTACTCCATTAAGCGGCTGATGGGTCGCGGTGTCGAAGATATTCAAGATGAACTGAAGCTTTTCCCGTTCCGCCTCGCGGACGATCTTCAACCTGGAGAAGTGTTGCGCATCAAGCTCGGCGAGAAGACCTTCACCCCGCCAGAAATTTCTGCGTTCATTTTGCGGCAACTCAAGCGCAATGCCGAGCGTTTCTTCGGCGAGCCGGTGACAAAGGCGGTGATCACGGTTCCGGCGTATTTCAATGATGCGCAACGTCAGGCCACGAAAGACGCCGGACGAATTGCCGGGCTCGAGGTGGTTCGTCTAGTCAACGAACCAACCGCTGCTTCGCTGGCCTACGGTCTCGATAAGAAGCAGAACGGAATCGTTGCTGTGTACGATCTCGGTGGCGGGACATTCGATATCTCAATTCTTCGCCTGCACGATGGAATCTTCGAGGTCATTGCCACGAATGGCGATACGCATCTCGGCGGCGACGATATTGATAATTTGCTGATCCGGATCGCACTCGACGATATTCGCGGCGATCTTGGAATGGATTTGTCGCGTAATCGAGAGATCGTAGCTACCATTCGAAAGGCTGTGATTGAAGCTAAGATTACGCTTTCAGCTCAGGTCTCCGCGAAGCTGGATATCGAACTGCCGGAAGGGAAGCGCTATCAGCGTGAAATAACGCGTGAACAATTCGATTTGCTTATCGATAATCCCGGTTATCCGCAGACGTCAATCCTGGAGCGAACAGTTGGCCCCTGCAAGCAGGCCCTGAAGGATGCGGGCCTCAAGCCGGAGCAGATTGATGAAGTCGTACTGGTCGGTGGTTCTACGCGAATTCCTAAAGTTCGCGCACTGGTCGAGCAACTATTTCGGCGCACGCCACACACCGAATTGAATCCTGATGAGGTGGTTGCGCTCGGCGCGGCGGTGCAAGCCAATATTCTTTCCGGCGGCTCGGAAGCGACGCAGGACATGCTGTTGCTCGATGTGACGCCGCTTTCGCTCGGAATCGAAGTGGCTGGCGGGGTGACCGACAAGATCATTCTGCGCAACTCGACCATCCCGGCTTCGGCGACGCAACACTACACAACGCAAGTGGACGGGCAGGCAAACGTGGCCATTCACGTTCTACAGGGCGAACGCGAACTGGCCAAGGACTGTCGCTCCCTGGCGCGATTCGACTTGAAAGGCGTTCCTCCGATGCTCGCCGGCATGCCGCGCATCGAAGTGAAGTTCCTGATCGACGCCAACGGAATCCTGCATGTCACTGCACGCGAGCAGCGCAGCGGCAAGATAGCAGAAATCGAAGTACAGCCGAGTTATGGTTTGACGGACGAACAGGTCGAGGGCATGATCCTGGATTCTTTTGATCAGGCGGAAGAGGATTTTCGCCAGCGTCAACTGATCGAAGCCAAAAATGAAGGGCAAAATATTTTGACCCATCTCGAGAAAGCGAAGAAGAATCAGGCTTGGGGACAGCTGACGACAGACGAGAAGCAGCGAATCGCAAAACTGGAACGCGCGTTGCGCGAAACGCACGATTCTCAGGATTATCAGGCGATACGTAAAGCCATTGACGCACTTAATGAAGGCACGACGCACCTCGCTGAACGAATGATGGACAGTGCTGTATCCACAGCTTTGAAAGGCAAAACGATGGACGGTGCTGACGTAGGCGAAGGGCCGGACGCGCCGCATCCAGTGGCGAAAGCAGAATTCGAGTAGGAGCATGAATGGCTGAAGAGAAAACACAATCCGGTGCGACGGCTGTTGTTGATGCACCCGGCGAGAACACGGTTGAAGTCGTGTTCATGCCCGAAGGCAAGACCGTACAGTTCGAGCACGGCAAGCTGCCCTACAAAGACCATGGCAAAGAGGAGTCCATCCTGGATGTCGCGTTGAACAACGGCGTGCGGCTGGACCACGCCTGTGGCGGCAACTGCGCCTGCACGACCTGTCACGTATGGGTGAAAGAGGGTGCTGATAACTTGTCAGAAATGGACGACGACGAAGCCGATCGCCTCGACATGGCCGCCGACCTGCAACTCAATTCTCGCCTTGGATGTCAGGCCGTGATTACGAAGCCGGGCAAAGTTGTCGTGGAGATTCCAGCGTGGAACCGAAATTATGTTTCGGAAGAGCACTGAAGAGCAGGTTTCAAGTTTCAAGGATTCTAAAAAGCTGCGCAACTTTTCTTATTCAGCCGAGACCTTGAAGCTTTCGAAACACTTAAACTTTGAACCCTTCACACGGAGTCCAAATGCCTAAAGACCTGACCTGGGACGATGCTGAAGATGTTGGCATTCTTCTGTCGGAAAAACATCCAAATACCGATCCTCTCACGGTTCGGTATACCGATCTACATCGTTATGTGACCGAGTTAGCCGATTTCAAGGACGATCCCAAAAAGTCCAGTGAAGGCAAACTCGAAGCTATCCAGATGGCTTGGCACGAAGAGTACGAAGAGCGCGGCTGAGTCGTCGAATCTGTCATTCCGAAAGGTCCTCGGAATGACGTCGCCTTCTTAAAACGAAAAGGACCGAACGCGAATTAGCTTGCTTTCAGCAGTGCCTTCGCAATCTTTTCCCACTCAATCTCAAACGATACGCTCGAATGCTTCTTCCCAGCCCGGTTGTACCAATACTCTGCGTTAGAGATGTCGCCCTCTTTGCGATGCAAGTAGGCGTGTACCCAGGCACCGCTGGGGCCTTCATCCTGCTGGGCAGATTCGTGGGCGCGAGTCCAGTCACCCTTTGCGTCCCACCACAAACCGGTCAGTGCAAGATTCTCCGGAGTAGGGGGCGCCAGCTGCGACAGTGACTCGCGAAATTCCTGCAAGGTCATAAGAAACGCAGTTACCCCACGCTCGCAGTCGCAGGTTCCTCCACGGTGGCTTCACGAAGGAACTTCGCGGCCTCTTCAGGCGGAGTGGGATTGATGTAGAAGCCGGTGCCCCACTCGAAGCCGGCAGTCTTGGTCAGCTTGGGCATGAATTCAATGTGCCAGTGGTAATGATCGTTGATCGAGTCCTGCGTGGGCGAGCTGTGGATTACCAGGTTGTAGGGAGGATCGTCCAGCACGCGATTGGCTTTGTTCAGCAGTGTGCGAATTGCTTTAGCCAGGTTCTCGTACATGTGCGATGACGAATTCTCGAACGCCGATTCGTGCTGCTTTGGAAGGATCCAGGTCTCAAAAGGGAAGCGCGGAGCGTATGGAGCGATGGTCAGGAAATCTTCATTCTCCGAAACTACACGCACGCCGGCTTCGGTTTCCTGCCGCGCGATGTCGCAAAAAACACAGCGCTCTTTGTAGATGTAATACTGCTTGGCGCCTTCGATTTCTTCTGCGACGTAGATCGGTACCACGGGCAAAGCGATCAGTTGAGAATGCGCGTGCTCGAGCGTAGCTCCCGCCGCCTCCCCGTGGTTTTTGAAAATCAAAATGTATTTCAGGCGGCGATCTTTTTTGAGATCGAGAATGCGGTCGCGGAAGGCCCAAAGCACGTCTTCGATCTTCTTAGGTGGAAGCGTCGCCAGCGTGGCGTTGTGGTCATTGGTCTCAACGATGACCTCATGTGCGCCTACGCCGTTCATTTTGTCGAACATGCCTTCAGCCTGACGATCGAGGTTGCCTTCAATACCGAGAGCGGGGAACTTGTTTGGCACCACGCGCACGGTCCAGCCAGGTGTATCGCGCTGCGGCGGACCACCGTTTTGGTTAGGACGATAGGCCTGGATTTCAGGCGGAGTTTTGTTTTCGTTGCCGTAACAGAAGGGGCAGAAGCCCCCCTTCATCTTCACTGAGTCGCGGGTAAAGTCGGTGGGGCGTTTGGCGCGGTCGGTCGAAATAATGACCCAGCGGCCGACGATGGGGTCTTTTCTGAGTTCGGGCAAGTAATCGTTTCCTCCACCCGCTGCCACCTGGGTGAATTCATTTTACGACGAGAGTGCCGCATTCTGAAATAGTTCGAAAGTCGGATGGGCCGCAGCCTGGTCGTAGTGCACGGTAATCACGTCAAAACGCCATTGCGGAGGCTCAGGAAAATGCTTTTTCGGAAGTGAGGAGAGATAGTCGCGGAGTACGGTTTTGATGTCGCGCCGCTTCTTGCGATCCACGGCTGCGGCAGCGGGCTTCACGTCACGGGTGGTACGGGTTTTGACCTCGACCAAGCAAAGCACATCTTTGTCCCATCCAATGAGATCGATTTCTCCGTGATGCCGCGCGGTAGGGAAATTTCGTGCAACCATCACGTACCCGCGGCGGCGAAGATAGAAATAAGCTTCTTCCTCTCCACGACGGCCGCTGCGGAGGTGGGCGGGTGCTTTTTTGCTTGCGGTCTTCCGTGCAATTCGATCCAGAAGGCGAACGGCAGTTTGCGTGACGCGGGCGGCGAGCATGAATTCAGTTTAGAGACTTGAGATGTAGCAAGCCTGTGATGTTGTCACAACGGAGCCTGTGGATTTCAGCTACAAAGTCAAAAGCCCCACCCTGTCGCACAGAACGCGACAAGGATGGAGCACCCTAAATCAACAGAGTGATTTCGGGCTATTTTCCGACTAGTTCCACACACTCTTCCAGCACTTCAATGGCAACATCCGCCTGCTCCTTTGTCGTAATCAATGGTGGCGCGATGCGGATGGTATTGACGCCGCATCCCAGGAACAGCACGCCGCGTTCAAAGGCTAGCTCGACTACGCGATCGCGCTCGGCTGAGGCTGGCGTCTTGGCCTGCTTGTCGGTGACAAGTTCTACACCAACCATCAAACCGCGGCCGCGAACATCTCCCACCAATTTGTGCTTCTTCGGCCAATTCGCCATACGCTGCACCATGTGATTGCCGACCTCTTCCGCGTTTCGCAGCAGGCCTTCGCGCTCAATCACTTCGAGGGTGGCCAATGATGCCGCAATGCACACCGGGTTCCCTCCGAAAGTTGACGCGTGCGAACCCGGCACCCAGTCCATGATGTCGGCTTTGCTGAGAGTGATTCCCAGCGGCATCCCGGAAGCAATGCCTTTCGCCATGCAGATAATGTCAGGTTGCACGCCGGTGTGCTGGATCGCCCACCATTTTCCAGTACGACCTGCGCCACTCTGCACTTCGTCAGCGACCAGCAGAATTCCATGGCGATCGCAAATCCGCCGCAGCTCTTGCATGAAGATTGTAGGCGCGGGAACGTATCCGCCTTCGCCCTGTATCGGCTCAACGAAGATTGCGGCGACTTCCTCTGGGGGAAGAGTCGTCTTGAATAGTTTGTCTTCGATGAACCGCGCGCAGGCCAATGCATCCTGCTCGCCTTTGCGATAAACGTCCGGATATAGAACGTGAGTTACGCCGGGAACCGGGGGGCCGAAGCGGCGTCGCTGCTGCGGCTTCGACGCGGTGAGCGACAACGCGCCCATCGTCCGTCCGTGAAACGCGCCAAAAAACGCAATCACATTCTGCCGCTTGGTGTGATATCGCGCCAGCTTCAGCGCGCACTCAACTGCTTCCGCTCCAGAGTTGCCGTAGTAAACACGATGCGGCCCCGGCATTGGCGCGATTTTCGAAAGCCGGTCGGCCAGCGTGACCAGGCTCTCGTAGTAAAAATCGGTTCCTGACATGTGAATAAGTTCGCCCGCCTGTTTCTGAATGGCGGCGACTACGTCGGGATGGCAGTGGCCGGTCGAAGTTACAGCGATGCCGGATGAGAAATCGAAAAACTCATTTCCGTCTACGTCAGTGACAACAATGCCGCGTCCTTCTTTGGCCACCAGCGGATACGAACGCGTGTAAGACGGCGAAATGTAGCGATCATCGCCTTCGAGCACTCGTTTCGCGTTCGGCCCAGGTAGTGCGGTTTTGATAATTGGACCTGCCATAGTCATGGTTTTGGGTGTCATGGAATCCTCCTGAAATCGGTCGTTGGTCTTTGGTCGTAGGCCCAAACCCGCAGATCAGGCGGATTACGGCCTCCACACAACTTAAGAAGGACTTCAGTTAGTCGCTACCGAAGAGGCTGGGACGAGAATGCGAAGGAAGGACTGCCAAGTGTCGCCGTGGGCAAACCAAAAACTGCAGCCAACAGGCCGGCAGGTGCGAATTGGGATTCTTGAAGCACATGTTCGTTACTCCTTAACATTATAGCCCGACTCTCCGCTCGGGCGAGGTCACCAACGGGCAGCGTGTTGTCCGGTATAATTCGCGTTTTCGTCTGGCTTTTTGTCACCTCGGAGAACATCATGCGCATTCGGAAGAACGTTTTGTGCCTGTCCCAAATCCTGTTGCTGACAATCATCTCTGCTATTCCCGCCTGGCCGCAGGAGAAAGTTGATCTGGAGACCGTTTCTCGTATTCGCTATGAAGGCTTCCGCGATTCCAAAGTCATGGAACTGGCCACCGGACTCATGGACAACATTGGGGAGCGCCTGACTGGGTCGCCCAATATGAGACGCGCCAACGAGTGGACTCGTGATCAGCTCACCTCCTTCGGACTGGTGAATGCTCATCTGGAGCCTTGGGGGCCGTTCGGTCGCGGCTGGGCAAGTCAGTACGTGAATGTGCGAATGACTTCGCCCGATGTTGTTCCGCTACTTGCATACCCTAAAGCTTGGACCCCCGGCACCAATGGCGTCATCACCGGGAAGTGCATCCGCGTCAAAATTGATGACAAGAAAGATTTTGACAAATACAGGGGCAAGCTTGCCGGAATGATTGTGATTTTCGGGGCCGACCCTGATTTGAGGCCCATTGACCAGCCTCCGTACAAGCGGTTAGGCGATGATGAACTCGCCAAAATTGGCGAATACCAGATTCCCAGTGAACATCCGCCATTCGCCTTCGCTGATTTCCTGAAGCGCCAGCAATTCATTAAAGATCTGAACCTGTTTTTCGCGGATGAAAAAGTATTAGCAGTGGTTGATCACAGTCGCGGGACTGAAGGCGGAGGCACTGTCTTCGTTCAGTCCGGGGGTTCGTACAAAATCGGTGAAACGACGACGGTTCCCCAGCTCGCCATAGCAACTGAGCACTGGACTCGCGTTGAGCGTCTGTTGAAGCAGAAGAAGGATGTGACTCTCGAATTGAATATCGCAAACACCTTCTACGATGACGATCCAATGCAATACAACACCGTCGCGGAAATCCCGGGAAGCGATAAGAAAGACGAAATTGTGATGCTGGGGGCGCACCTTGATTCGTGGCACGCGGGTACCGGCGCCACTGACAACGGCGCTGGAACGATTGTCATGATGGAGGCAGTGCGAATCCTGAAGGCACTCGATCTAAAGCCGCGTCGCACCATTCGCATCGCACTGTGGAGTGGCGAAGAGCAGGGGCTGCTGGGCTCGCAGAATTATGTGCAACAGCATTTCGGTTCGCGCCCTCCGATGGAAGAGCCTGCGATGAAAAACATGCCTACGCTGCTGCGCCGCGAGGCTGGGCCGGTCACTGTGAAGCCTGAACAAGCCAAAGTTGCAGCGTATTTCAATGTGGACAATGGCACCGGCAAGATTCGCGGCGTTTATATGCAGGAAAACGCGGCGGTGGCGCCGATCTTCGAGGCCTGGATGCAGCCCTTCAAAGATCTTGGCATGACTACTTTGACCATGCGCAACACTGGTGGCACGGATCATCAGTCATTCGACGCAGTTGGCATTCCGGGATTCCAATTTATTCAGGACCCGATTGAGTACGAATCGCGCACTCATCATTCCAACATGGACGTTTATGACCGCCTGCTGCCCGAGGATCTGAAACAGGCGGCGGTCATCGTCGCCAGTTTCGTTTATAACGCAGCCATGCGCGACCAGGTGTTGCCTCGCAAACCCATCGAGAAGCCCCTTCCCAAAGAGCCGGAGAAGAAAGAAGAGTAGCTGAGCCGATACTACGGCAGAAGACTCGAATCCGCGGCCGCCCTTCGCTCGTCTAATGTAGCTAAGCTCGCCAAAGGTGTATGTCGCACTCCATTCCATCCCGTTTTGCATTGGCCCTTAACTTCGGGCTGGTCTACGTCTTCTGGGGATCAACCTATCTCGGCATTGATATTGCAGTGAAGCACATTCCTCCGGCGCTGATGTGCGCCACACGATTCACGATTGCAGGCATGATCATGCTGGGGTACTGCATGCTGCGGGGGCAGAAAATCCTTTTCGGCTGGCGTCAACTCCTGCAATTGGCGATCGTCGGGAACCTGCTGCTGATGGGCGGCAATCTCACACTCTCGTACGCTGAACAGTACATTCCGAGCGGCCTTGCAGCCTTGTTGGTCGCGAGCATTCCTCTATGGTTTGTCGTGCTGGACGGGTTGCTGATCGGCCATCAGCGGCTATCGGGCCGTGGTCTGGCAAGTCTCGCACTTGGGTTTGCAGGCACTCTCGTCTTGCTCTGGCCGAAACTTAGTTCAACCGCAGGACTGGGCAGACGCGAGTTTTGGTGGTCTATAGCCCTTCTCGGTGGTTCTCTAAGCTGGGCATTTGGATCGGTGCTTTCGAAGAAGTGGCAATCCGGTCCGCCAACCTTTGCGGGGACAGCGTGGCAAGTATTTTTCGCGGGATTGGGAAATTGGGTTTTCGCACTATCTAACCACGATCTTTCGCGCGTGGTTTGGACCACCAGCGGAATTGCCGCCGTCGCTTATCTTGTGGTTGGTGGCTCGCTCATTGGCTATACCGCATATATTTATATTCTTGGGCACGCGGCAACAGCGAAAGTTTCTACGTATGCGTACGTAAACCCAGTAGTGGCGGTTTTTCTGGGTTGGCTCGTGTTAGGCGAGCACGTGGATGCCTACATCCTTGCCGGCAGCGCTATCGTGGTGGCGTCAGTTGTTTTAGTCACAAGTGCGCCAGTAACCCGCAAGAAAGCTGAGAGCCCGGCCGCATTACAAGCCGTGGCAGAGTGATTCGCTAGCGGTCACCGTAATATATCTCCATGCCAAATTGCATAAGTTGTGGACGGGAACTGCCGCCGCCGGGAGATCCGCAAAGTATTTGCCCGGAATGCCGCGACGCGATACTCGCACGTGCGCCTTCCCAAAATCCGCTTCCGGCTAGACGTTCGGCGATGCTCAGTATGATGCCGGTCACCTCCGCCCTCATTGGAGTGAACCTGCTGGTGTTTGTGGCGATGGTGTTTTCCGGCGTTTCGCCGATTGAGCCACAAACTGCCGATCTGATGCGGTGGGGAGCGAACAATGGATGGCACAACCTAACCACCCAATCCTCCTGGCGAATGCTCACATCGAATTACGTACATGTCGGGTTGATTCATCTTCTCTTGAACATGTGGTGCCTGTGGAATCTGGGTGCACTGGCCGAACGCATTTTCGACCGATGGACCTATTTTCTTACTTACACGTTCTGTGGATTGGCGGGCAGCCTTGCTAGCGTCAGCCTGCACCCCACGCGGCCAGGTGCCGGAGCTTCGGGGGCTATTTTCGGGCTGGCAGGAGCCCTGATCTCGGCGCTATATCTCGGCAAATTGCCAGTGCCGCCGCGGGCATTGAAATCAATTTTGAAGAGCCTGGTCACATTTGCTGCTTACAATCTGTTTTTCGGCGCGGTAGTTCCGGTCATTGACAATACAGCCCATATCGGAGGGCTGGTGACGGGGCTTGCGCTGGGCGCGGTGCTTGCTCCAACCCTGATCTCACCACCTGACGAGCGGAATTCCTGGCGACGATTCGTATTCATTGTCGCCGGGGCTGTGCTGGCTTTGGCGTTCGAGTTGGCCAGACACTTGGTGTTGCGACAATTTATCCAGCAGCCGACGGCTTAAGGTTGCTATTCTTCGCCTTCGCTTTCGTCTTCACTGGCTACGTCAACGGAACGGCTCTTGACCGCGAATGTGAGTTTTGGGTCTGCTTTCGTTGCAAACGTAACTCGCACGGGATTGCGTTGCCAGACCGGCGCGGGACAGCCTTCACAGCTGCTTTCCGCCAAGCCTTTCGTAGCAGCGGCTTTCGTTT
>QHZR01000207.1 GCA_003224755.1 Acidobacteriota bacterium | reverse complement strand
AAGAAACGCGACGCTTCGCGCGGCTCGCCAGATCCTTCGCTGCGCAAAGAACGCTTGCTCAGGATGACAATCAAACTGCACCACTATCGGCTTTTCCATCTGATGGACTGTTTCCGCCCGTTAGGCTAAATTTAGGAAGCTACAAGGCGCGGTACCCAAGTGGTAAGGGAGAGGTCTGCAAAACCTTTATACGTCGGTTCGATTCCGACCCGCGCCTCCACTTTTTCCCTTCCACTTAGCTGCATCAATTCGGTTTAGCTTCATTCCTTCGTTTGCGCTCGATTGTGCTGATTTGCCGAAAATGGGGCAATTTTGCGCTCCCACTTGGCCCAAATTTGGCCTGGGCTTTTTTAGCAGGCCGAACCGATCATTTGGGCGCATCTGAGGATTGCTGCGGAATCGCGTAAAGCAGGCAGGCAGAGGCGCGAGGAAGAGAAAGCTTCCCTTACCCCACTGAGGAGTGGTTACGAAGCAGAGTCGTGCTTCTCTTTTACTACGGACGGCAAAATGCTCCCTCCCTCTTCTCCGGGCCATTGTTGGAACGTTATCTCGTAGGCGCTGACAACAGAGAGGGGTAATCCCGGCGCAATACGGGGCGTTTCGCCAGGACAAATTGTGCTGCTTGCGTAATGGAAATTGTCGACGCTAGAACTAGGCCCATGGCCGCAAAGAATGGCCCGAAGAACCTCGTCTCCGGATTCGGGAAGATGACAAGGTGCGCTGCGGTGTACCCCATAGTCACAGCGGCTATGCCAATAAGGGCTCGGGAGGGGCGTCGCAGCAGTCCGACTGTTCCCATCAGAAAAAACGGAATGTAGGGACCGTGCACCACGCCGCTGATTCCAATTTTTAAAGCGGCTAGATATTCATGAATACCGAAGCTGGGAGCGATTTCACCCACTGCAATGGGGGCCTCAACAAACGATCTGTAGTACAGCACCTTCGGTCCGTAGTCGCCGGAGAAATGGTTGATGAGAAGCACGGAGACGACTGCGAGTGCTGATAACATGGCCGTCTCGGACGCCCGGAGACCGACGCCCGTCACGTATAAGTAGGCGAGCGCGAGAAGAACAAGAATAACGTTGTCGGTGCGAACGTACACTGATGCGATCAAGAGAATCATCCCCGGCAGAAGCCTTCGTTGTTCGAAGAGCAAAAACATTGCCGCTAGCACGATTAGACTGGAGAGAGCATCGGGGGTAGTGGATCGCGCTATGTCCCACAGTGGAGGGCTCAATAACAACAGCATGCTAATCAGTGCAGCCCACGGTGTGGCAACATAACGCCATGTCCATGCCAAGACTAGCCAACCCATCAGCCAGTAACAAACTACGGGTATGAGGACCGTCGCCTTTAACAATCCCACGCCCAGCAGATAATGAAGGACGTACACGAGCTGATTGAAAATCGGGCGAATCGCAAAACAGGGCAGAAACTCCGCAAACCGATAGGGATTAACCGCTCTTTCCCGGAAAGAATTGCTCTCCCACGCGGGCTCGCTCGGGTCATTCCCAGTCAAGTGTTTGAATACCGGCCCCGGAATTCCGGCCATTGCCTCTCGATAGACAGTGTCGTGAATCACTTGTATGCTGGCGCCCTTCATGGCAACGGCATTCGCCATGTACGAAAAACCGTCAGTAGAGTATTCCGGATAGTGATAGGCTCGCAGGCAAGCTAGTGTAAGGCACAGTGCAAAGGCAACAGTGAACCAAAGCTTCGAATTTCGCACCGGACAAATCTCCGTAGCACGCACCTGAGGATTCGGATTCGGAAAACCGCTGTTGCTGCGAGTGTAGGTCGATAAATTGCAGGTGATAGTACCGCTGATGGTTCCCAGGCGCGACTCTTTTCGTTGTCTCCTCCAAATCTTTAATTTAACAATACCGAATGAACCGGGAAGAGCTTCTCAGAATCGCCAACGCCTCGCGCCCAAGAAGCTTGAAAGGTAATGGCTGTTCTGCGCCGAGTACGGTACTTTTGTCCCTAACAAAAGGGGCTATTTGTGCGGCCAGGTCTTTCCGCTAACCTTGATCTCCTGCGCGCAATTGCAGTTCTGCTGGTTCTGGTTCAGCATTTGTGCAAACGAATGTATGTTGATCGGATCGGCTGGATAGCCACTTCTTCCCTCGGCCACTTCGGAGTGCTTCTGTTCTTTGTTCATACGTCTCTCGTGCTGATGTATTCGATGGAGCGAAGTGGTCTAACCGGTCGGGCGTTGCTGAAGAACTTTTACATACGCCGAATATTCCGCATCTATCCGCTCAGCATCTTGACTGTTTTAGTGGCGCTCCTGCTGCACTTAGATTCGGACGTGAAAGGCGTTGCTGGCCTTTCCTATGGGCAGCTTCCGGGAAAAACATCCATCATCTTCCATTTCTTATTGGCGCAGAATGTCATCGGGGCCAAATCAATTGTCAACGTGCTCTGGTCGCTGCCGTTTGAAATGCAGATGTACCTGTTTCTCCCATTCCTGTTCTGCTGGACACATCGCAAGCGGTCGGCATGGCCCTTAGTCGTGCTCTGGGGAGCATGCTTGATACCTGCCGCAGCCCAACCGCATGTGCATGCGCTCTGGAGGCTTTCGATCCTTTGCTTCGTGCCCAACTTCCTCCCAGGGGTAATTGCATTCGCACTGCCGCGAGTAGCACTAATAAGATCGTACCTTTGGCCAGTGTTCATCATTGGTTTGGCCGCAGTATTCACCCTAAATCCAGTGCTGCCTATGGGCTGGATACTCTGTCTAATTCTGGGGCTATGTATTCCCTACTTCGAAGAGATTACAACACCTTGGCTGCTGATCATCAGTGAACGAATCGCGACCTATTCGTATGGCATCTACCTCTCGCACCAGTTTGCGATTTGGATCGCGCTTGGCTTGTTTGCATCGCATCCGGTTTGGATGCGGCTGCCGTTATTGATCGGACTATTCATTGGGTTCCCTATACTTCTTTACCATGTGATTGAACGACCGATGATTCGCGCGGGAGTACAACTGGCAACAAATTGGCATGCTGATCGGCGACTGATGAGCGCCGGTGCACCGGCGACAGCATAAAGGAACAGTTTTATCCGGACCGGTCCAGGAACATCCTTGGTTGCCCCGCACAAAAGGGTAGTGTCATTTTTCAAGTTTTCAAGTTGGGCGTAAACAGTTGCTGCGCCTCATCTTTGCCAACGCTTCGACTTTGAAAACAGCAAAACTTGCCTAATGATTTCGAAATTATCAGGGAGAGATGAACTGTGGGACGCTATTCGAGCAAGAACACGACCTCGTCTTATCGCCGACTTGACAATCGGGAACTTCAACGTAAAGGCTTTCTGCGGCCCGGTGGATGGACAAGTCTGAGGTGGTCAAGGAACGGGGAGGCGGTTGGATCTGTCGGCATACGCGCCGAGTTCGATCGCGTCGTCCTTCGCTATCGGCATCAAAGATACGGTGAGGATTGGAAGGATGAAGAGTATCCAGTCTTTTTGGACCGCACGCGGTGCAACTACGGAGGGGAAAGAGTCTGGTTCGTCTGCCCCGCCCGAGGCTGTTCGCGCCGAGTAGCCGTCGTCTACGGCGGTTCGATTTTTGCTTGTAGGCACTGCTACCAACTTGCGTACGATAGCCAACGCGAGGCTGCGTACAGCCGCGCCCTCAGTCGAGCGCAGGCGATTCGCATGAAGCTGGGAGGCTCTCCGAATATGGCGGAAGATTTCCCAGATAAGCCCAAAGGAATGCACTGGCGCACCTATGACCTACTTTGTAGAGAAGCAGAGGATGCGCAGAACCGCTCCTGCCCGCCGTGGCTGATCAGACAGATCCTGCTGAAGTGATGCGCCTCCGTGCTGTATGCGGACTTGGCCGAGCCGACCTTCGTGCAGAGCTGATTGCGAGACTCCGCTCGATCATTCGCGGTCGGACACCTCGCGCGAAGGGAAACAGACGACAATCTTTTTACATTCCGCGCGGACAATATCGCGGATTTTCGTGTTCGAGGCCGGCGGCCTCCGAAGGCGCAAAGCTGTAGAGATTAGACCCGCCCCGGACCACTTTGGTGGCGGCCAAATCCAACACGCCAGCCTTTGCGCATGCCCAACGGCAAAGAAAGAAGGTCGAGGCACTGTTCGCGGAGCTCAAGAATCAGATCGGGCTGCGTCGCCTGCGCCGTCCGAACGGGCATCATCCGCTATCTTTCAGGCCCGCAACGAGATCAGCGATATCCTCAAAGGCAAAAACCATCGTCTGCTCGTCGTAGTGGGGCCATGCTCCATTCATGACACCAAGGCTGCGCTTGAATATGCGACGCTGCTCAAGGTCGCCATCGACGAACTGTCCGCGACTTGCGGATTGTAATGCGCGTCTATTTCGAAAAACCACGCACAACCGTTGGGTGGAAAGGTCTGATTAACGACCCTCATTTAGATCAATCGTTCAAAATCAATGACGGCCTACGGTTGGCCCGTCGTCTTCTTCTCGACCTTGCCGAAATGGGAGTACCTGCGGGGACCGAATTTCTCGACATGATTATCCCCCAATACCTGGCGAGCCTAGTGAGTTGGGGTGCCATAGGAGCTCGCACTACCGAGAGCCAAGTCCATCGTGAGTTGGTCTCGGGGCTTTTCATGCCCGGTGGGATTCAAGAACGGAACTTCGGGTGATGTGCAGATTGCGATCGAGGCAGTTCGCTCCGCAGCTCATCCGCATACTTTCTTAGGCCACACCAAGCACGGACAATCAGCCATTTTTGTCACCTTGGGCAATCCGGACTGTCACGTGATCCTGCGCGGTGGACGAACGACAACCAACTACGACAATGCTTCTGTTACCCATGCAAGCGCGCTCTTGGAGGCGAACCGGAAAAAGTGGATTGACTGGGTATTTGGACTCGGAAATTTCGTACACTCGGTTGGTCGTCAATGGGGGGTACGTCAGTGCTCGCATGATCGACTGCCCCCAACCTTCATCTTGCCCTAGTCGGGTGTCTCTCCCAGGTCCTTATAATCGAGGATACGCCAACGTCCTCCGTCCTTTTTGAGGTGATATACACCAAACCTTAACCGCACGCCAACATGAGCGGCCGTGTCAGTAAGATCCACCACTCTCGCAGTAATAAAGAGATCTCCGGCACTCGTGCGATCCAACTTGCTGAAGTCAATCTCGATTCCGCCTCTCTTCAGGCAAGCAGGACGCGAAAGCACCTTGAGGCCGTGGTTTCGGAGGTAATTCAGAAGTTCTGTAGGTGGCGCATCATACGGTCGGGCGGCAACGCAGAAAGTTGGGCTTTTATTCTTAAAAGCAGTTATTTGAGAACGGACCACTGCGGAGGCAGCTCCATATTCTGCCATAGTCATCAATCCTGGTGAATCGTGCGAAAAAGCATTCACAAACATTGTCGCAGCCATTAAAGAAAGCACTACCATATTTTCCATCAAAAGCGCTCCGGGGTATTTTTCGGCAACGCCTGCCGTCTTTTTAGAGTATCACTTGCACCCGCCAGCGGCACCACAATAATGACTCTTCTGATCATTTACGAACTTCTTTCTCGCATCGATGGAATCGCCCGCACGACTCGGTGCATGGGAGAGGCAATCAACTTCCTTGCTGTATCCAGAACATTCAATTGCGTTTTTGTCTGGACCATTGACGTTCACAATCTGGCCATCGTTTGCGGGATCCGCACAGTTCGTCAGTGGCGTGAATTTTCCGCTATTGAAGTCGTTGATATGTTGTCGCTCATGTTCGCGCGCGCAATCACCAACCCAGTCGTTGCCAGCCATGCTTGCATTTGGCCCCTCACAGAAAGAAAACTTTCCTTTTTTACAGCATATCTTGTATATCGCGTTATCAGGTTTTTTCGTTCCGTTTAAGCCCGACGGGTCTACGAAGTTGACGGGGCTGCTGAAGGCGTAGGCATAGACGTTCATGTCAGCTTTGAAACCTATGGGATCCTCACTCAGAAATCGCCCCATCGAGGGTTCGTAGTATCTGGCTCGATAGTAATAGAGACCAGTATTGTCCATTTCTCGTCCCGTAAATCCTACAGTGTTGGAGGTTGGAAGCCCCGTGCTAGTGGTCGCACCAAATGGATCGTAAGTGTATTGAGTCTGGATGTTGCCGTTTATATCAGCCAACCCTAGCGTACTACCGAGGGCATCCGCCAAATAGAAGATGTCCCCTTGCGCATCACTACGAACAAAGTACTCGTCAACTCCGCCCGTCAGAAAATTTGCACTAACCGTTCCGCCAGTGATTTCCTGAACTGGGTTGATGAAGCTGTACACAACGTTCGTGGTCACGCCATTGACAGCTTTGGCGGCCCTTCTTCCGAGAGCATCGTATGAAAACGCTGCTGTGGTGCCAGAATCCACGGCAACCAAATGATTACGAGCATCCCAAGAATACGTATGAAAGCCATCTGACAGGATGTTTCCATTTGCATCAGACAATATGGCTTGTCCATCCCAGGACGTTAAGGAGTTTCCTTCATCATATGTAGCCGAGGACACGGATCGAGGAAAATTTGTACGCGCCATGCTGCCTGCGACACCCGTCCTCTGACCAACAGTATCGTATGTATACTGGAGGTCGCCAAGTGGCTGCCCGTCTTGTGTATACACAATACCAGTCAACTCTCCTGCGCGGTTGTAAGAGTAGGTAGTCACAATTCCGTTCGGAAGCGTGAGTGTCGATCGTCGACCGTCTCCGTCGTAAGTAACAGTCATAGTCTTTGAGGCTTGTGACATTGACGTGAGCCGACTGGCGTTATCATAACTGTATG
>QHZR01000206.1 GCA_003224755.1 Acidobacteriota bacterium | reverse complement strand
CGCGGCTGTTGCAGCGAAGGCAGCTACGGTTGTGGCGGCAGTCAGCGGCTCGGGTCGCTGCCCGTTCTGTCATCACTGACAGGAAGACCCGCGTTGCGCTGCGGAGTAGCGCGGGTCTTTTTTCTATCGTTGGATTTCCTGTGGCGCGGTCCCTAATCTAATCGTTGTGTTGTGTGGGCTGTGCCGCCTCATATGCGGCCTGTTTCCCTTGCGACGAAGCAATTCTGCTCAAGCTCTTGAGCATTGAACGGGCGTCCGCCAACTTGTGACGCTCTAGTTCTGTAGTATCCACAAGTGATTCTCGTTGGGCGATGGCCTGCTCTGCCGCTCCAATGCAAATTGCCAGTTTGTCAGGATTGATTTCGTGTATCGCAGCCTCCGGCGGCGGCGTAGTAGATCCATTCAGGAGCGACGTACTAGCCGCACAGATTTTCGTAATCAGGGCGAAATCGCATTGTCGCTCCTGGCGGAACGCGGCGAGCATTCACTCCCTTCTGCTCATCGTCAAAATATCCTCCTTGCTTCGAAGGTTATGACGACGGGTACGTTTGTGCCATCGGGAAGCGTCAGCGATTTTTGGACATCGCGCGCTTCGGTCATGTTCTGGTCAAGCACGCCAGACAAGACGGATGTGCGAACCAACGCTCCCGATACAAAGACCTTGGCCGTTAGTCTGAACGCGCAGTTAGCAAACACCGTCCACGTTCCTGTCAGCGTCTCGTTAGCGAAATCGCCGCCCGCGCTTCGGGCCTCCGTCCCCGACAAAGTCCCGTCTGCGCGGAGGTTGATTCTGCCTACAGCCGCGATTGGAACCGCTCCCGTTGAGAGAAGGAGCGTTCCGGTACCCGTGAATCCGTATGCTCCAGCCGCACCCGCCAATGAGCACTGCTGGGCAAGGGCTGATGGCGAGGCCATGCTCACGACAAACATCGCGAAAACAAGAAGTACAAGCGTTGTTGGCCCAATGTTACGTTTCATAACTTTCCTCCTGATTGGATTTTTTGAAGGTCTACTCGTGACCGTAGAACACGGTTCTCACGCGCGTGAGCTTACGGTTCGCCTCAGGGGGTGATGCATTCCTTCTTGGCTGGAAACTGCTCTTCGGAGAGGCGATTTCGCGGGAATTCTGCACCTCCTCATCCCCGGAAGTCAAGCGCAATTTAGCCTGTGCTGCTGTTATCCTAATCACAACCGTGTCTTCTCAATTCCAGCCAATGCCGCTCCTGAAGCGGGCCGCTCCATTCGATGACCCCGAATACAACTAGAGGTGCTTGATGGTGAAATTGTTTGCGTTGACGATTGAGGCAGACCGCAGTTCAAAGGTTTGCTTTTCCGTCGCATCAGCAAGGCATGCTAGCCGCCTTTGGCGTTCTGGTGAATGCTTCGCGCCAAAAAATCATTGACAATGATCGTACCTGTGATACAGTTCGGAGCCGACGATGGCCCTGACTACTTGTCAACGAGGCTGACGGAACACTAAGCCTTCAAGTGACATTGTTGCAGTGCAAACGTCATTCCCCCAGTTTGTTCCCCCAAGTCCGACAGCAGCACGCATAACAAAAGCTATGTAGACGGAATTCTGCGTTCATGCCGTTTCCTCTTTCACAGCAGCCCTGCTCTCCGTTCGGAGGAGATGCTATTTCGGGTCACGTTGTTCTTCCCCGACTTACGCGGCTGCCCAGCTACGTTCTCTCACGAACCAGTTTCGCAGAGGCATTTCCGAGAGCTAACGGGAATCGCCAAAAGGAGAATTTGTGAAACGCCCCACTCTGCTTCTGTTTTTGTTAAGCACATCGCTCGTGGCGTCGTCTCAAAATAGCATTCCGGGAAACGCGATCAACAGTTCCAAGCATTACCGTGAAAGCGGCGTCGGTAATGCCACCGGACGCGCCGGAGCCGCCAATATGACTGCCCGCGCCCTGCTCGGCAAGGACGGCAACACCACAGTTGAAGTGACTACGGGTACGCTGGATTCGGGCAAGACGCCTCCAGGCAGCTTCGCCAAAGTACAATTCAAGCCGCTCAACTTGGCGGGTGATGCATTGTTCGCACAGAATTTTACCCCGCTTTCCACTGCTGGCGGCTACTACAGCTTCGTTTGGCCCTCATTGCACCGGGCGCAACAAATACAGCTTCAGGGCAATATCGATGGCATTGATAAGAACCGCACTGACGTTGTGACAGTCGTCGAAACCACGAAATTGCGCCCTGACTTGTCCGTACAGAGACTGGATTTCCTAAGTTCGGAGGCGATTTATCATCCTGTTAACATAAGTGCGAATATCGTCGAGTTAAACGGGGATGCTTCAGCGATAACGACTTGTGTGCTGGCTATTGACGGCAGCAACGTGGATCAAGCCGCGAATGTGTATGTGGATGCGGGAGGCAGCGTAAGCTGTGCGTTTGTGTACACGTTCAGCAGCACGGGCAGCCACACCATTCAAGTAACCGCCACCAACGTGGTTCCTGGGGATTGGGACACTAGCAACAATTCCGCTTCAGGCACCATCACCATTACAAACCCGTATACTGCTGAGCATGCTGGGGGATGGTTTTACGATATAAATGGGAGTTTCCCATTGATCAACTTAAACTCGTTTGAGTATTGGTATCGCGGAAACGTGCAGGAAAACTATTCCGACACATCCGGGACTGCCGGGCACGAACAAGCGTCTCTAGCCGTGTTTATCAGTTCCGGCTGTGCCGGGAGCACAAATGCTGTCCCCTGGCAGTTTCCCGTCAACGTGGCCTACACGGAAAGCATGGACACAACATCTGTGTACTCCCTCACTGATACCGGCGTGAATGGCTACACTACACCATATTCCGGAAATTTTACGATCTGCAACTCCACTGTTACCAGTTTCACCGAGCAATACGGAAGCGACTTCGTCAACGACCACTGGAACTATCTCTACGCCGGCCAGTATTACGACAGCGCCTCCAACCTTGTCTACTCGTACCAAGAGATTAATATCTCCCGAATGGCCGGCGACGTTTCCTACTTCTCGTATGGCTACCAGTGTTTCTACTGGAACTCTCCCTCCGGCACTTGCAACAGCCCATCTGATTACTACACATGGAATAGCTCGGGGAAAAACGTGTACGGCACCATTATCCCAGTTGGGAGCACTTGGATACCCAACGTAGCAACTCAGGACGCAGCAGGCAATACGTTCTCTGGAGCTGTTAGCATCCCGCTCAGCCGCAACCGGTACACGAATTATCAGCCAATCGCGTGCTACAACTATGGGTCGGACAGCTATGGCTACGCGTACCAGAACTGTTCGCAGTACAACTTTGACTTCACTATCACCCAAGGTTTAGTTCTCGCTGTTCATTAGAGGTTCCTTTCGTATTAACAGCAAACTCGCTGTGTGTTTCTCGTGGAAGCATGCGGAGCATTCGGGAGAAACGGGTAAGATGGACAAATGCCCTGCGTACCGCGCCTTCACTCCTTGATACTCCTCACGCCTTCACTGCTTGAAAGGAAGGAATGTTTATAAAGAAAGGGTTCAAATCTTTGTATATAGGGGAAGGAGTGAAGGGGTGAATCCCGCAGATAACTGCCCTCCTTCCCGTTCACATCACCTGCTCCGCAAACGGATCGACTCCTGATTGATGGCGAAATTTGTTCGCTCGATAGACGTGGCAGAGCACAGTTCAAGAATCTGATGTTTCGCCGTGGAAATCCGCCGTGCTTTTTCGCATTCGATTTGTTGACCTACGGCAAGGATTTGCGAACTGAGCGATTGCTAGACCGCAAACAGGAGCTTCGCCGCTTGCTGGCACGGGCCTGCGCTCCGCTGAAATGTACTGAGTACATCGACGGCTGCGGGATGGCGTTATTTCAACGGGTCTGCGAATTGGACTTGGAGGGTGTCGTTGCCAAGCAGAAATTTGGCCCTTACGTCACGGAGCGAGAGCACAGCACATGGTTCAAGATTTTTGAATCGGGAATATTCACAGAAGGACGGCAGAGAAGAATTGTTCGAGCGTGAGCGGCATCAGGAACCTGTTGCAGGTTGGCATTCGTGCGATTTCCTCGAAGCCGCCGATAACTAGCGGATGCCTGCGGGACTGCCCTCAATTTCTGTTGACAGACAGCTTTTTGAGCGTAAACTTGCCCCCGTCCAGCCGTATCCTCCATTTGTAACGCTCAAATGAAGTCCGACTGAACCGGCCTCGGTTCCAAGCGCAAACAATTTTCATTTCAGGCTGGGCCTCTGACAGTAAGGGACATTTTCGCACCTTGAATTTCAGGAGGATTGATTTGTATGAAACAGCTAAATTTAAGAACTTGGGAGTTGATGCTAGCGTCGAAAATCGCTGCGCCGATGCTGGCCGTGGCGCTACTCTTCGGTGTGACCGCTGCGAGTGCCCAGACCTTTACCTTTAAAAAGCTCTACGACTTCCCAACGAAGACTGGCGACCCCCGTAACCCGTCCACGCCTGGCGTTTTCGCGCAGGGCCGCGATGGCAACCTGTACAGCACCTCACAAGCCGGAGGCATTGGGCATGGCACCGTCTTTCAACTTACACCCGCAGGGGCGGTGAAAGTCCTGTACCAGTTCCCTGGGAGTGGCGGCCCGCAAGGCGGGCTGACGCTGGGCACCGACGGCTACTTGTACGGTACCACCAGATTCAATGGCTCGTCGAACGAGGGCACGGTATTCAAAATCGCTACCGACGGGACAGGCTACAAGACGCTGTACAGCTTTAAGCCCGGGATTAGCGGGTACCAACCCTTCAGTGCCCCAATCCAAGGCGTAGACGGGAATTTCTATGGTACGACCGCCTACGGACGCACCACAGGGCTCACTGGTTCGGTGTACAAAATGACGCCCTCGGGCTTTCTGACAACGCTCTACGAATTTGATAACACCCACGGTAGATTGCCGACAGCCCTGATCCAAGGGACCGACGGCAACTTTTATGGCACAACCGTAAGCGGTGGCACGCTGACCGGGACGGCTAGTATAAATGGCGTAATCTTCAAGATGACCCCGGCGGGCCATCTCGTGTGGGTGCACAACTTTACCGGCACAGACGGGGCAGTTCCTTACGGTCCGATCATTCAAGCCCGTGACGGAAACTTCTATGGCACAACCAAATCGGGCGGATCGAGCGGCTATGGCGTTGTTTATAAGATAACCCCAGCCGGAGTTTACAAAGTTCTGTTCAATTTCAATGCTACCGCTGGGCCTGGGACTAACCCGTACGCGGGCCTGGTACAGGCGACCGACGGCAAGTTCTATGGCGCAGCGGTGACTGCGTTGGCCGGGCACGGTATCCTCTCCCAGATCACTTTGGCTGCGGCCTACACCACCGCTTACACCTTCACTCCAACTACGGGCCAACTTCCATTTGTCTCCCTGTTCCAGAACACCAATGGAATCCTCTACAGTGATACTTACTCAGGCGGCACCGGGAGCTTGTGTCACTGCGGCGTCGTTTACAGCCTGAACGTGGGCTTGCATCCGTTCGTTGCGCTCTTGACAACCTCAGGCAGAGCGGGGCAAGTGATCCAAATCCTCGGCAACGGGCTGACGGGCACGACCAGCGTGAAATTCGGCACAGGTTCTGCCAGTTTCACCGTGGTTTCCGATACCTTTATGACAGCAGTGGTGCCCGCCACAGGGACCACCGGAGCGGTGACAGTAGCAACTCCCTCGGGATTCCGGGTCAGCAGCAAGACCTTCAGGGTCCTGCCAGTCATTTCAAGTTTCAGCCCAACGAGCGGCACAGTCGGGATTCAGGTGGTCATCAAGGGCACCGGGCTGACGCAGACAACCAAAGTAACCTTCGGCGGAGTGAAAGCGACGGCTTTTACGGTTAACTCCGCCACGCAGGTGACCGCAACCGTGCCCACAGGCGCAGTGACAGGCAAGATCAGTATCACAACGGCGGGCGGCACTGCTACCAGTTCAGGAACATTCACGGTTTCTGCTAGCACACTCGCCGGTCACTGCGTCTATTCTTGCGGCAGCACTCGATGTGGACAATTGACCGGTTATTGTGTGGGTTCGGTGGGCGGGGCTTGCCGTCAAACGTTCGATCCCATTCATTGTCCGGTAGGTCAGCCCTTCAAGAGGCAGGGCTTA
>QHZR01000042.1 GCA_003224755.1 Acidobacteriota bacterium | reverse complement strand
TAACACACTAACGTTTTATGCTGTACCTGCGCTAAACAAATAGCGAATACGGCTATAAGCCACAAATCCATAATCAGGAATTCAGTTTCAGGAGGATCGTCATGACAGTTCTTACTCGCTGGGATCCATTCCGCGAATTCAGCACCTTGCAGGATCGCATGAACCGCTTGTTCCGCGACTCCTACGGCGACCACGAAGAGGCACTGACTGCTTCGACTTTTGCACCGCCGGTGGACGTATATGAGGACGAGCACAATGTCACACTGAAGATTGAAGTTCCGGGAATTGACGAGAAAGATATTGATGTCGGGATCGAGAACAATCTGCTCACCGTACACGGCGAGCGCAAATTCGAGAAAGAAGAGAAAGAAGAGAACTTCCGCCGGGTCGAGCGGCAATATGGCAGCTTCACTCGTTCTTTCACGCTTCCGAACACCATTGATCCCGAAGGAGTGCAGGCCCACTATGACAAGGGGATTCTGAAGATCCAGCTGGCCAAGAAAGCCGAAGCGAAGCCGAAGCAGATCAAGGTGAATGTAGGCAGTGAAAAGGCGCTTGAGGGCAAAGAAGTGAAGAGCACCGGCCGCGCGGCGTAAGTTCGAAAATAGTCGTGTGGAGCGGGCGCCCTCGCCCGCGAAATGCGGGAGGTGGCCAAGACGACCGCCTCCCGTTGTTTTTGGAATTGCCGATATGAATGGCAAGGTGACTTCGAAGCTTCCCATGAGTAAGCGGGAATTGCGCAAACGTTTGGCGGCGCTTAGTTTCTCGGACAAAGTGAAAATTTTGGAAAAGCTTCGCGACCGAAGTCTTGTGCTTGCTGCTAGTGGACTTAGACGGCGGCCAGCAAAGGAGCCGCAACGGCAATCAGAAACAAGGGACGTCAAGGATTAGTCATGGCAATTCGTTGGGACAAGTTCACATTGAAGGCGCAGGAAGCCGTGCAGCGCGCGAACCAACTCGCATCCGAACACGGCAATCCTGAGCTTCTGCCACTGCACTTGCTGGCAGCGCTGCTTGAGGACAAAGAAGGAATCGTGCCGCCCGTCCTCGAAAAAATCGGCATCGGTCCGCAGGCGGTGTTGAATGATATTTACGAGGCGATTGAACAGGCGCCGAAGGTCTCCGGAGGTGCTGCACAAGCATCGTTGTCACAAACGGCAAATCAGCTACTGGATCGTGCATTCAAAGAAGCCGATACCTTCAAAGATGAATACGTCTCCACCGAGCACCTGCTGCTTGCCGCTACCCAGCTCAAACGCGATCCCGCCCAGGAAATTCTGGCGCGGCATGGAGCGACGGATGACGCAATTCTGAAGGCGCTGACCGCTGTGCGCGGATCGCAGCGCATCACCGACCAGAATCCGGAGGCGAAATATCAGGCGCTAGAGCGGTACGCGCGCGATCTGACGGAGCAGGCGCGGCGCGGCAAACTCGATCCGGTGATCGGGCGCGACGAAGAGATCAGGCGCGTGGTGCAAGTGCTTTCGCGCCGTACCAAAAACAATCCCGTACTAATCGGCGAACCCGGCGTGGGGAAAACGGCGATCGTTGAAGGGCTGGCGCAGCGGATTATTTCCGGCGACGTTCCCGAAGTGCTGAGAAATAAGCGCGTAGTTGCGCTCGATCTCGGTTCGATTCTGGCCGGAGCGAAGTACCGAGGGGAGTTCGAGGACCGCCTCAAAGCGGTTTTGAAAGAGATCGAAGACTCGCAAGAGAAAATCATCCTGTTCATCGACGAGTTGCATACATTGGTCGGTGCAGGCGCTGCCGAAGGTGCGATCGATGCTTCCAACATGCTGAAGCCGGCCTTGGCGCGTGGCGAACTGCGCGCGATTGGCGCGACCACCCTGAATGAGTACCGCAAATACATCGAGAAAGATGCGGCGCTCGAGCGTCGCTTCCAGATTGTGTTTGTTGGCGAACCCAATGTCGAGGACACGATAGCGATCCTGCGGGGACTCAAAGAACGGTACGAAGTGCATCATGGCGTGCGGATCAAAGATTCCGCCATTGTGGCCGCCGCAACGCTGTCCCATCGCTACATCTCAGATCGATTTCTTCCGGATAAAGCGATCGACCTGATCGATGAAGCTGCAGCTTCGCTGAGAATCCAGATTGATTCGTTGCCGACGGACATTGACCAGCTCGAACGCCGGGCCACGCAGCTCGAAATCGAAAAGCAGGCGCTAAAGAAAGAAAGCGATCCCAATTCGAAGGAACGTCTCACCGCGCTTGATAAAGACTTGGCGGGGATCCGCAAGCAGTCGAATGCACTGAAAACGAAATGGCAGCAGGAAAAAAGTCTGATCGCGAAATCGCGGCAGCTCAAGGAGCGGATCGAGCAATTGAAGATTGAGGAGCAAGCGGAAGAGCGCAAGGGCAATCTGCAGCGCGTGGCGGAAATTCGCTATGGGCTAATGCGGCAAGCCGAAGCGGAATTGGCGAAGGTAAATGCTCAGATGGACGGGCAGGCGGGCGAGGGCGCCCGCCCCACCCGCATGCTCAAAGAAGAAGTTGATGAGGAAGACATCGCTAAGATCGTTTCCAAGTGGACAGGCATTCCGGTTTCGAAGATGCTTGAAGGCGAAGTGAAGAAGCTGGTCAGCATGGAAGATCGGCTGCGCCACCGCGTGATCGGGCAAGATGCGGCGCTGGAGCACGTGTCGAATGCAATTCGCCGTTCGCGTGCCGGACTAAGCGACCCCAAGCGGCCTATTGGTTCGTTCATCTTCCTCGGCCCAACCGGAGTTGGAAAAACCGAACTGGCGCGGGCATTAGCCGAATTTCTTTTTGACGATGAGCGCGCCTTGGTGCGCATTGATATGTCCGAGTACATGGAGAAACACGCGGCGTCGCGGCTGATTGGCGCGCCTCCGGGATACGTGGGCTATGAGGAGGGTGGGCAGCTCACCGAGCAAGTACGGCGGCGGCCCTATGCGGTCATTCTCTTTGACGAGATCGAGAAGGCGCATTCCGACGTGTTCAATGTGCTCTTACAAATCATGGATGATGGCCGCTTGACCGATGGCAAGGGTCGCGTAGTGGATTTCAAAAATACGATCATCATCATGACATCGAACCTGGGCTCGGCTTATTTGCAAGCAGAAGCCGGCGCAACGGCGGCTTTGGGCGGTCACGACGCGGGAGGCGCGTGGTTTGAGGAAGCTTCCCGACAGGTGATGAACGCATTGCATGCCCACTTCAAGCCGGAGTTCTTGAACCGCGTGGACGACATCATTATTTTCAGACCGCTCGGCAAAGAGCAACTGGTGAAGATCGTTGAGCTGCGGTTAGAAGATGTGCGACGATTGCTGGCCGATCGCAAAATCTCGCTCGAACTTACCGATGCGGCGCGCGAGTTGCTATTCACCGAAGGCTACGATCCTAACTTCGGAGCGCGGCCTTTGAAGAGGGCAATTCAGAAATTGATTCAGGACCCCCTGGCGCTGAAGATCCTCGATGGCGAAGTCCTTCACGGAGACCACGTGGTGGTGGACGCGGACAAGGCCGCCGGGAAGATGAAGTTTGCAGTGAGCAAGAGAGTGGGGGAGACGGTTAAGGCGTAGGAGCGCGGATGCATCGGCTTTAGCCAAACTTTTTAGCCGTCCAGCTTTGCCACAAGTACCACACAATTGCGACCCGAATCATGACTGCGAATCCTGCCAGCAAGAGTCGCGGCGAGAGGTCGGCGGCATCGGCGGACAGCTTCGGAATCAGCATCACAACTCCCGCCATTCCAATTACAATCGCCGCGCGACGCGCCAAGTTCTTGAGTCGAAGCAGACCAAAGGCAACGATCGCAGCGACTCCTGCCGCCAGCAAGAACATGTATGGCCCTGAGACTTCGAGTCCGTGCAACAGCGGTGCGCCAAGGGAAAGTGAAACGGACTCAGGAGAAGCAAGCCGGATAAAGCCCAAAGCGGTAAGGTATGCCGAAACCGCGAACAGAAGGATCGCGATCGCGGTGACGCCGGCAGGCCGCATGAACCTGTTCTAGCAGAAAAATTGCGGGGCGAGGGCCCCATTCGGCTTCGCTCAGGGCAGGTCCGCCCCAGACGTGTTATGCCAGATCGAATAACAGAATTTCCGACTCCGCGGTTGCCGTGATAACAAGTTTCCGCTCATCTGTCGCTGCGCCGTCCCCTTGTTCCAAAATATTTCCGCTTAGCTCAATCGCGCCCTTTGCCACCTGCAGCCAGCTGAATCGGCCTTTGCTGAGGTCGTGTTTAACTTGCTGGCCGGGGCTAAGCAGAGAAACGTACAACTTCGCATCCTGATGAATTGTCACCGACCCTTCGCCGCCGTCCGGAGACGCGATCAATCGCAACCGGCCGCGCTTTTCGTCTTCGGGAAAAGATTTCTGCTCATATCCGGGTTGGTGCCCGTGACGGTCCGGCAAAATCCAGATTTGCAAGAGATGAACTGGGTCTTTAGTCGAAGGGTTAGCTTCGCTGTGGCGAACGCCGGTGCCGGCACTCATGCGCTGCCCATCGCCAGGATGAATTATGGAACCGTTGCCCATGCTGTCTTTGTGGGTGAGAGCGCCCTGGAGAATGTAAGTGATGATTTCCATGTCGCGGTGTGGATGCATGGGGAAGCCTGCGCCAGGGGCCACGACATCTTCATTGATGACGCGCAGCGAACGGAAGCCTATCCATTGAGATCGCGATACTGGTCGAACGAAAACGTGTGACGCGTTTTGAGCCAGCCGTAATCGCCGCCGCCACGCTCGTTGCTGGCACGAATTTGGAGCATAGGAACCTTAACTCAGAAGGAAGAAGTCGGTATGCAGAAGTAAAATTTCAGATTGAAGATTTAGATTGCAGATTTAAGGTGTAATCCACAATTCTCGCAAGATCCAAAACTCTGCGCCCAAAATGTGAAATCTACAATCTGAACTCTGCATTCTGACTTCTTTCTTCTGCATTTCATTAGATGGACCATTCCATCTAACGATTCCTCTCCCCTTGTAACCAGACGCGCTACTAGCGAACAGATTCCGAAAGTCGTAACACCTGTGTAGAACTCGCGCCATGCAGAGTGAGGTTTCTCGTGCCGATGGTTTCCTGAAGGCTGGAATAGAAGCCATGCGCCTGCAGTCTCGTATTGCGATCTTACTGGCACTCGTGCTTGCAGGATGTGGGGGGCGAGCGACGCCGCCAGCGGGATTTATCAATTACACCAGGCACAGCGATGCCGAACTCGCGTCGCTTTGGGAAAGCGCACAACAAAATTTATCTCAGCAGATTGATTTGAACCCGCTGGAGCAGGAGTTAAACAACGCCGCGCCCCAGATTGTGTCCGGAGACGCGCGAGTATGGACGGTTTTCCCGCAGACGGTTTTCCCGCACCAGCTAGTCGTTTCTTCCCAGGCCGATGTTTCGTCTGCAGCGTTCTATTTGGCGACGGGAACAACCCGCCCTGATCCCACTGGATTGATCTCCTGCCCGCAACCCTGCAACGTGAATTACGCGCCGGCGTATTCGCTGTACAATCAGCCCGCCACGCGCTACGCCGCGTCATGGGAATCCTCCAGCAACAACTTCGATGTGCTGGTCGAGTATGAATTTGAGAACCACATCCTGAATGCACTGGGATATGACACCAGGTGGAGGTAAATCAGCAGCTGTTGGCTGTTGGACGTTGGCTGTAGGCTGTGAATCAGCTTTTCACCGCGATGTCATCCCGAATTCGCCTTCCGCAGGATGGCGAAAGAGGGAGGAGCTTACGAAAGATTGGCTATGGGCGGCGGCGATGGTGGGGTCATATCTGCCGCGTCTCTGCGCCCCGTCAGCAGCAGTAAAAGCTGCGTGCAGACGTAAGGTCCCTCTCCCGCTCGCCAGCGAGCGCGTTCGGGATGACAATCATGTGGGAGGAGGCAGTTATTCGTACGCCAATGCGTTGATTGGATCTTTTTGCGCGGCTTTGAAGGCAGGGTAGATTGCTCCGGCAAGCGCGCCGACAATGGCAATGCCAGCGGCACGAAGCAACCATGAAGAAGTTATGTCCACAGGCATGGTCGTGCGTTGGCGAATTCCGGCGCCCGCAATCAAACTGACACCAATCCCAACGATGATTCCGCCGATCGCCAGTAATGTTGTCTCTCGTAAGATCACGTTTACAACGTAGAGCTTCGATGCGCCGAGCGACTTCAATATTCCGATTTCGCGCGTGCGTTCCATCACGGCGGTGTACATAGATTGGAAAATAACGATAAATCCGATCGTCACCGAAATACCGATCACGATATTGATGAAGGTGGAGAGCATCGGGTATTTGTCCGGAGTGAAGGTGGAAAGATATGTAGTCATGGACTGCACCACGTAGGTGGACATGCCGGGCACGTTCTTGATTTCGTCCAGAACGGCATCGATACTCGCCGGACTGTCAGCTTTCACATAAAGCCCCGACGCCCTACCCGGCGATCCGTTCAGCTCCTGCATCGTTGCAAGAGGGACAAAGAGTCGAGCTCCTTTGCCATGCGCTACGATTCCGGCGACGTGGAACGTGTGATTGAACAGTTCAACCGGATCGCCGATCTTCACATGCTTCCCGTTGGTGTAAATATCGTCCACCAGAATGTCGTCCGGCCCCTGGAACGGCCCGCCTTTGAGATAGTTGAACGGCCGAAGGGCATCGAAGGATTTCAGGTCAATTCCCCAGATCGTCTGCAGAGTGCCCGCTGCTGAAACTTTTAATATCACCGGAGAAACTACCGCCACGTGCGGCAGCTTCGAGAAAATGTCGGCCATTTTCACTGGAATGGCCGCATCGCTGAGTCCCACAATGTTTGACGATCCAGGCGGCAGCACGATCACATCGGCTCCGATTCCGGCCTGGCGAGAGCGGGAATCATGCAGCATGCCGAGCGCAAAGCCGACGATCAGTAGGATCAGCGTGACTTCCAGTGCGATGGCCACAACGCTGATCGCCGACCGCAAGGGCCGGTGCGCCAGATTCGACACGATCATTTTGTTCATCATGAAAGAAGCTTTGAGGTACGAGCTATGAGCCTTGCGCAACATAGCTCCACTCGCTCGGGGCTCGTGGCTCAACGCTCGCAGCTATTCTAATGGCTTCCGCCACCATTTGGCGTGGGCTGGTTCTGGTCCAGATGAATCACCTGCGCTCCTGGCGGTTGCTGCAGGGCAAACTTCTCGTTGCCGAGCGCAAGATTCATGGTGAGCTTCACCATGGTCAGAGTGATTTTGTACTCCTCCTCCGGGCGCCATATCTCGATACGCGAGGGGAAGAGCACCGCGTTGTAATCCTTGTAATCGCTGTAGTGGGCGTCAGTGACCAGCGCGCCGGATTCGTCATAGACGAGTTGCCGGTTGGGCAGAAGATCGAGACGGCTAAAAACGATTTTTCGCGAGAGCCAGCTATCGCCGTCCTTGGTGCGGATGATGTCAATGACGTAGTCGGGCTCGTCGTATTTGCGGTCCTTATCTAGCATGACGGTCTCAACACCATTCTCCAGCACAGCGGTTTCGTTCTGCGGATCAATCTCGCGCAGCAGCAGGGCGTCATAAATAACTTGTGGCCGCAAATTTTCCAGGGGTTGTTGCGGGTTCGGCGTTACCAGGTCGTTGCGACCAACCACAAACCGGTTCTTCGGCGGAATCGAAACCTTGAATTCCTGCCCATCGCTCACCATATCGAATGCGGTATTCCGGATTATGGGCAGCAGCCCAATCATGCGCAGCATTGCCGGCTTGCGCGCCAGCACGTAACCGCGAATTTGTTGGTATTCGGTGACTTTGCCCTTCCGTGCGCCGCCAACGGATGTGTCAATATCGACGGTGGCCTGCATGCTCCGTATTTTCGCGGCTTGGGCATTGATGTAGCTGAGCAGCTCGGGTTTAGTGGAAGCTTTCAGCGCGATCGCCGGGGCTTGCTCCACCCGATGTGTGTGGAAGAGGCACCCAGTCAGGAGAAGGGTGGCGAGGAGAATCACAACTGCGGAGTATCGGGAGTTAAATAGCATTGCTCGGTGTAATTAGATGTTCTATCAGTATATAAAGACGCAGCCGGAACGCGGTTTCCGTGTTTAACCGCGAACGGCGCCTATTTGTTGAGTGGTGACGGAGGTCACTTTTGTGACATCACATGGCGCAGCGCGGCCACATTCTTGTTGTGCTCCTCGAATGTGCTGGAGAAGCGATGATGGCCATTGCCATCGCTGACAAAGTAGTAAAAGCTGGTTGTGGCTGGATGCATGGTCGCCTGGAGCGAGCTTTTCCCGGGATTCGCAATTGGCCCTGGGGGCAAGCCAGCGTGAACATAGGTATTGTAAAGCGAGTTGAACCGCATATCGTCATGATGAAGCGCGCCGCCATATGTGCCCTGTAGCAGCTCGGCGTAAATCACGCTGGGGTCGGCTTGCAGCGCGATATGTTTGGTCAGACGGTTCACGTACACACTAGCCACTTCCGGACGCTCTTCAGGAACTCCGGTTTCCTTCTCGATGATCGAAGCCAGAGTCACAGTCCGCTCAACGTCTGCATTGAGTCCAAGTTCTGAAGCGACCCGGCGGAATTGCTTGACCATCTCTACGGCCATATCGTGCATGCTCTGGGTTCGGGTGAAGTTATAGGTGTTCGGAAAAAGGTAGCCTTCGAGAGAGGTGGCCTGCGGTGCCAGATCGGCAATGAGACTGGCATCAGCGGTCGCGACTTTTACGAAATCACTGGCCTGCCCGAGGCCCGCGCTTTCGATTGCAGCGGCAATATCGAACAGATTGAACCCTTCCGGGATGACGACGGTGTGGAAGTAAACGTCACCGCGAGCCAGACGATTATGGATCTTGATTGCGTTGGCGTCGTGCTCAAACAGATATTCACCTGCTTTCAACGGCGGGCGCCGATGCAGCGCGTGCCACAGCACAAAAGCTTGCGTGCTGCGAATCACACCGGCGGATTTCAGTTCGCGGGCGATGCGGCGCGTGGTGTATCCAGGGCGGAGTAAGACGAACTTTTGACCATTCGGAGATACGGGGAGCCACAACCCCCAGACCAGCCAGGCGGCGAGCGCGACGATGACGAGCAGCAGCAGTGAAAAGAGTTTCCGCACTGTATACGTAGTTTAGAGGAAGGAACAGCGGAGCCTGGTTTACCAAAGGACTAACACGAAAGCGTCGGACATGAACACGTAGGCCCGGACGCCCTCGTCCGGGCGGGTGAGGGCACCCGCCCCTACGTGAGCGACTTGGTTCGACGGGCGTGCCGTCCGTCCGTTGTAGAATTCCTAGCCACATCTCAAAGGGAGATTCCGCGGATGAATAGACTCTTGCGAATTCTGCTCTTCATTCTCGTATTCGCATCGGCTGCACTAGGCCAGATCACGGTGATTATGGCCGGCAAGTTGATTGATCCGGACCAGGGTACGGTTGCGAGCGACCAGGTGATCGTGATCCGCGCCAACAAGATTGAGGCTGTTGGATTTGGGTTCGCAATTCCCGCTGGCGCGACTGTGATTGATCTCTCGAAAATGACGGTGCTGCCCGGACTGATCGACTGCCATACCCACCTCGCTGACGGAAAATTTGGAGAAGGCAATCCCGTTTTCCAGTTACAGAAATCGGCTTCACAAACGGTGCTCGAGTCAGTGCGCAATGCGCGCGTCACACTCGAATCCGGTTTTACCACGGTGCGAGACGTTGGGGTTTACCGGGCTCTGAACGACGTCGCTCTTCGCGACGCGATCAATCGCGGCGACGTTATTGGTCCGCGAATGTTTGTTGCCGGAGCCTACATCACTATTACGGGCGGTGCGGGCGCAATGACCGGAATGGCACCCGATATCCAATTACCGTGGGATCTTCATTACGGCGAGGCGAACAGTCCATGGGAGGTGCGCCAAAAAATTCGTCTCCTGGCGCACGACGGAGTGGACCACATCAAAGTGTTATCCAGCGGCGCAGTCCTTACTCACGGGAGCAATCCGAAATCGCAGGAGTTCACGCCCGAAGAACTGCAAGCGGCGGTGGACGAGGCCGGCCATTTTGGTCTGCGCGTCGCGGCGCATGCCCACTCACCGGAGGGAATTAAGAATGCAATTCGAGCATTAGTCGCCTCCGTAGAGCACGCGACCATGATTGACGATGAAGGAATCGCGCTTGCCAAGCAGCATGGGACCTACCTCGATATGGATATCTATGACGACAAGTGCATTCAGGAGCAAGGCAGGAAGGGAACTCTCCCGGCAGATTTTCTCGAGCATGACCGCGAACTTGGCGAGTTACAGCGGCAGAATTTCAGGAAGGCCGTAAACGCTGGACTAAAGCTGGCGTTCGGTACCGATGCAGGTGTTTGCGACTACGGAACTGCTGGAGAGCAGTTCGCCTTCATGGTGAAGTACGGAATGACCCCGATGCAGGCAATTCAGGCGGCGACTTCTTCTGCAGCCGACTTGCTAGGACGTTCAGATCAAATCGGCTCGATCAAGAAGGAAAAGTTTGCCGATGTGATCGCGGTCGCAGGCGATCCGTTGAAAGATGTAGGCCTGTTGGAGAATGTGCAATTCGTGATGAAGGATGGCAAGGTGTACAGGAAGAAATGAGCTTCCTCATCGTCGCAGCCTCAGTTACGCTGGCAACCGCTCGAACATGCCCGCACATCTGAGTTTCAGGAATCCAACTAGCGCCATGCCGAAAAAATCCAAAAACGCAATTATCACAAACAGAGTGGAGAAAAGTTCAAACTCCTCGGAGTAAAGGGACCGAAACAGGCTGCGGGGTTACTCGACAAAAGTATCAAGCGAGCAAAATCGGCGTAAGCGCGCATTCAGGAGGTCGATGATTTGAAGGACCTCGTAATCAGATTCATAATCGGCGGTTTTGTCGTCTCCCTCTTCTCGGTAATCTCCGACCTCTTCAAACCAAAAACATTCGCTGGATTGTTCGGTGCTGCGCCGTCGGTGGCACTGGCCTCGTTAGTACTTACTGCGCTGAAGCACTCGAAGGAAATGGCAGCAGTCGAGGCCCGCTCCATGATCATTGGAGCGCTCGCACTATTTATCTACGCGACGTTCGTCAGTTATCTTCTGCTTAAATTTCGCCTTCCCGCATTATGGGCATCGCTTTCGTCTCTCCTACTTTGGTTGGCGGCGGCAGCGGGTCTATGGTCATTGCTGCTCACTTAAGAAGACCTTCGATGATTGTCGCTTTTAGTACATCCGGCCTTAAACGCGCGAAGTGGTACGAGTATCTGGTGCGGTTCGCGCTGGGAGGACTGGTCACTGCGGGCGCAGGTTTGATTGCCAAGGACATCAGCCCCAGCTTTGGAGGGTTGTTCCTGGCGTTTCCGGCGATTCTGGCGGCCAGTAGCACCTTGGTTGAAAAACATGAGCGTGAGCGCAAAGAGGAAAAAGGTCTCCTGGGTAAGTATCGCGGCAGGCATGCGGCCGGAGCCGATTGCGCCGGCGCCGCCATGGCCAGCATTGGTCTGATTGCATTTGCAATATTTGCCTGGAAGCTGCTGCCGGAGCACAGTCTGCCCGCGGTCATCACTGGAGCAACTTTGTTGTGGGCGCTGATCTCCGCCTCAATCTGGTTGCTATGGAAGCGCAACTTCCCGCATCGGTTGGTGCGCTCGCTTCGGTCCTTTAAACCAAGGCATGACCCAAGCGCAACGCACTAGCAATCACGAGCCGACTCCCGGGCTTCCATCCAGTTCTGCAGGATCAACACCGCAGCCATGCGGTCCACCGCCCCAGCGCGTTTCTGGATTGAGAGTTCCATTTCGCGCAGGAGACGGTTGGCTTGGCTGGAAGTCAAACGCTCGTCCCACAAATGAACTGGCAATCCGAATTTCTTCCGCAGGTCTTCGGCAAAACGTTGCATCTTTTCCGACTGCGTTCCCTCGGCACCACTTAGCCGCAATGGATAGCCAACCACGATTTCTGAAACCGAATACTGCCGGATAATTTTCCCAAGTTCTTCAAGATCCAGCCGCTTGTTCTGGCGGCGAATAGTTTCCAGACCTTGCGCTGTGATCCCCAACGGATCGGAAACTGCGAGACCGATCCTTTTCGAGCCGACGTCGAGTCCCAGCACGCGTGGCGGAAGTTCAGGCCTAGTGGTCTGGTCGGAATTCACCTGGGAATTATAGGGCTTGGTTTACGCGCGATCGGCGCGAATCAGCCAAGAAGGAATTTAGGATGCCAGTTCGCCAGCTTCGGGAAAGCGAAGATTTATACGTGAGAGAGTCTTCGTCAGAAGTACTTCTATGTTCTGTTCTTCGCAGTTTCGTGCCAGCGCCAGCTCACTGACCAGCAGATAACGTGCCCGCTCCAGCATCTTCTTTTCGCGGAACGACAGTCCCTTGGCTTCCTTCAGGACCAGAAGGCTCTTCAACACGGCTGCGACTTCCAGCAACGATCCGGTCCGCATGCGGTCGGAATTCTCTTTGAAGCGATCCTTCCAGTCGGCGGCGCTGTCGCCATTTCCGTCTTCGAGATAGTCGAGGATCTTCTGGATGTCGCCGTTCTTCACTACGCGGCGCAGCCCCACGATCCCGACACTATGGAAGGGAATCGTAACTTTGAGATTGCTGGATTTGATATTTAGGAGGTAATACCGTTCGACCGCCTGCCCTAGAGTGCGAGTGCCGATTTGCTCGACAATCCCCACGCCATGGTTGGGGTAAACGACTCGGTCACCAATGTGGAACTCACCGTTACCGTTACTGCCCATAAGGGAACAGCCCACGCCGCAGCACAACGTTATTTTAACCTAGACTGGTGCAATTCACAATTTGATTAGGAGCTTACCCCATGCTTTCAACTAGTTACGGCGAAGCATCGGGACAGATTGATGGGACACTAGGGGTCAGCACCGATTTTTCAGCGATGTTACCCGGTTTCTGACCTGGCCGAATGCTGATTGCTGAGTGCTGGGTCATGGCTTTTTCAGACAGTACCGAATGCTGAATGCCCTATTCCTACCAAGCCTCAGTTTCAGCATTTATAATCGGCAAGATAATGACTGAGCAAATCCGTAGAAAACTGCAAGACGAAATCAACGCCCTCGAGCACGAGCTGGTCCACGATCTTCCTAAGGAGATCAAAAAGGCTGCGGCCTTGGGCGACCTGAGCGAAAACGCCGAGTACCACATGGCCAAGCAGCGCCAGGAGTTCGTCAAGGCCCGCGTGCGCCAACTTGGAAAGCGGCTGGCTGATCTTTCCATGGTCAATATGAACAACATCCCCAAGGACAAAGTTGGCCTCGGCTCGACCGTAAAGGTTTACGACAGTACTAAAAATGAGGAGATCGAGTACAACATTGTGACCAGCGAGGAGTCGGACGTGGCTGCTGGCAAAATTTCTACCACATCGCCTATCGGTCGCGCACTGCTTAATAAGAAGGTTGGAGATACCACGGATGTAGTTACGCCAAACGGCAAGCGCGAATTGGAAATCCTGAGCCTGAGCACCATTCACGACGGTGCTGCGGCGGAATGAACTAATTGAATCATTGAATCATCGGGATCGGATCATTGACTATGGCTAGACTTAGGGCTCCGATGGCGTCATCACATAGCTTGAGACAGTTGTTTTCAATGATTCAATGATCCGATGATTTAATGATTCAATTCCCATCATGACCTGGACTAGCGCTTTCGGACGGGCTTGCGCGATTTTGCTGCGGACCATCGTCCGTTGGCTCGCGTTGACCAAAATCAATCCCAATGTGCTCACTTTCATGGGGCTGGTGGTCAATGCCTGGGCGGCATTCTTCTTTGGTTATGCCACGGCCGAGAACCAGCAGCGCATGTTCTTCTACGCTGGGCTCGTCATCATTGGCTCGGGTTTCTTTGACTTGGTTGATGGCGAAGTTGCGCGTGCGCAAAACCGCGTGACCCGGTTCGGTGCCTTTTTTGACTCAGTAGTGGACCGCTACAGCGATGCGTCGCAATTTTTTGGTCTAATCGTCTTCTATGCGCGCGGAGACAGGTTCTTCTACGTCGTGCTCGCCGCCTTCGTGATGGTCAGCGCCATCATGGTCAGCTATAGCCGCGCCCGCGCCGAATCGCTGATCGGCTCATGCCGCGTCGGATTCATGGAGCGGCCTGAGCGCCTTGTCCTGGTCATAATCGGCGCACTGTTCAACCGCATGGCGCCCGTGCTATGGATCATCGCCGTACTCTCTACACTCACCGTGATTCATCGCATTCAGTACACCTGGGCGCGCACCAACGGACCCGAAGCTATGAAAGGCAGCCAGGCCGCGTAGGGGCGGACAGCCTGCTTGTTTCGGCGGACGTGCGCTTGGGGCATGCTTTGGGGAACGGGTGTCTCGCCCGTCCGTGCTTTTCTTGCGACAAAGATTTCGAACGCAATCTTTCTCCACACCTACGTTCTCGTCTCAGGACCGAGATTTCCTCCCCTTTCTGGTCCGTCGCGTAACTTTGCGGCCCAATCCAGCATAGATTAACTGAGTACTAAAATTAGATCGCACCGGAATCGGGCAGCTCCGTGGAAGCGCGGCCATTTATGGCCGCAAACCAACGCGGCGAACTGACGAAGCGAGCTTTAGCTTAATTAGGAGAGCGCACGGATTCTTCTGCAAGAGGATAATGGGCCACCGTTCTTCTGAAAAGCGTCCGTCCGGCGGGGACCAGAAAGCGGGTAACATCCGTTCCGACAAATGGAAGGTAAACCCATGAACGCGCAACTTAGCTTGATTGCGAACCGACAGTTTTGGACTGGAGCCGCCGCAACATTTGTGGTGGGTTTCCTTGTCGCGATCGGAGTGCCAAACCTCATGCGAACTCACATGTCTACGTCTGAGAGCAAGCGTAACTTCGCGATGCGTGCGCAGGTTCAGGGAATGGACATGCTTGCCCCTGCCGAAACCGACGAAGATCGCAAGATGGTGCGGACCGCTTCTACGGATCTTCTTGTGAAAAGTCCCAAGGAGGTTTCCGAGAAGATACGAATGCTTGCGCTCCAAGCAGGTGGATTTTTGATTAGCTCCGAGACGTACGGGGGCGAAAACGCTTCGAGCGCATCCTTAACCATTCGCGTACCAGTGGACAGGTTCGATCAGATTCGGGCCCAGATCAGCAAGCTCGGCCTTCGCGTTGAAAGCGAGAAACTTGAGGCGCAAGACGTCACCAAACAATACGTGGATCTATCGGCACGGTTTCGTAATTTTCGCGCCCAGGAGGCTCAATATCTTGGAATTCTGAAGCAGGCGAAGACAGTCAAGGATACTGTCGATGTCAGTGACAAGCTGAATGAGGTGCGTGGGCAGATCGAACAGCAGCAGGCAGAATTTGACGCGCTCTCCAAGCAAGTAGCAACGGTTGCTGTGACGATTACCTTACATGCAGAGTCGGAGGCGCAGGTGTTTGGTCTTCACTGGCGGCCGTTGTACCAACTGAAACTCGCAGCCAGGGATGGTATCGACGGTATTGGCGACTACGCTTCTGCAATGGCCTCGTTCGTTTTCTATGTTCCGGCAATCCTTCTGTGGCTGGTAACGATTGCGGTCGGCGCTGCGGTCGGATGGCGCATCTTGCGTTGGTCTTGGCGGGGGTTGTTTGTTCAACTGAAGACTGAATCGGCCCGCTAACCAGCAGGAGCTGCTTTTTGTATTCCATCCTCGTGGAAGAGCAGCCATTCATGCCCACGATCCATGTGGGAATGAGTTGATCTCCTAGGCGAAGTTCAATCATGCTTACACCCTTGGCTTCCCCTATGCCCCAAATTCTATTCGTTTGATCCCAATTAGGTCCTTGGATGTAGCTTTCCCGCTGCCGCTCGACCGGACAGCCGGGGCGGCTGTCCCCACGTGGGTCTCTACGCGCTGGCGGCTTCCTGGCCCCCCAGCGGCAGGAAATACTGCGTCCCTTTGATGGGTGCGGAGACTTTGCGCAGCAGCTCTTGCAGATCTTCGTTACGTTCGACGAAATCTATTTCTGAGGTGTTCACAATTAGCAGGTCGGACGAGGTGTAGTGAAAGAAAAAGTGCTCGTAGGCTTTGACCACTTCTTCCAGATATTCCTCGCTGATCGCCTTCTCACCCGGTGCATTCTTCTTTTTTACGCGCTTCTTAAGCACCTCGGGAGTGGCCTGCAGATAAATGACTAGATCGGGCGTGGGCACCTGCTCGCGGAAATGATTGTAGTAGCGATTGTAGGTATCCAGTTCCTGATCATTCAGGTTCAAGCAGGCAAAAATCTTGTCTTTCTCGAAGATGAAATCCGAGATCACAGCTTTCTGAGAGCTCCCGCCCAGGTCGAGGTCCCGAAGCTGCTCGAAGCGCCGCACCAGAAACGTGAATTGCGCCTGGAAAGCGGCTCCAGGTTCACCTTCGTAAAACGGCTTGAGAAAAGAATTCTGCTCGGGATCGGTAACGCGCTGGGCATTGAGCCGTTCGGCAAGAATATTTGAAAGCGTGCTCTTGCCGACTCGTATGGGACCTTCTACAGCAATGTAGCGGGGCAGATCGAAGAGCTTGGCCATGAAGGTGAGGAGATCGCTTTGAGAATATCCCGAGAATGCGAGGAGCGCAATTGAGGGAGAAGTTAACAGCAGCACTCAGCATTCAGCAAAACCTAATAGCTTGTCATTCCGAACCACTTTAGTGGTGAGGAATCTACAGCTAAGAGAAAAGCAGGTTCCTCCGACTTGAAGGTCGTCGGAATGACATCGTTGTATAGGGCTGCTTTACAATCGCAGCGTGATTGGCCTCGCTATCGGCGCTGGCGCAGCAACCTTAATCTCCGCAGGCTATCAGTCCATGGCACCGACGGGGCAGTGGTTCGGCAAGGCCTTCTGCGGATTGCCGCGTGGATCTAAGCAAGTTGCGCTCACATTCGACGATGGCCCGAACGATCCGCACACACTGAACCTGCTTGATGTCCTGGCCAAGCATGACGTTCGCGCATCGTTTTTTTTGATAGGCCGCTACGTGCAACAGCGGCCCGACATCGTGCGTGAGATCGCGAAACAGGGGCATGTAATCGGGAACCACACGTTCACGCATCCGCTCCTGACCTTTGTCTCTAGCTCCCGCATCGGCGACGAAATAGTGGAGTGCAAGAACGAAATCGAAGATGCTGTAGGCGAACATTCGAACCTCTTCCGTCCGCCTTGGGGTGGAAGGCGTCCAGGAATATTCCGCGCACTTCGCCTAAACGGATTTGAGCCGATCATGTGGAACATAACGGGACACGATTGGAACGCGCCGTCAGCCGATTACATCTACCAGAAAGTGAGCCCAAAAATCCGTGGCGGCGATGTTGTTTTACTGCACGATGGCGGTCATAGGGCATTCGGAACAGATCGCTCAAGAACGGTGGAAGCCGTGGATCGATTGCTTAAGCGATACAAAGCGGAGGGACGTGAGTTCGTGACTATCCCCGCGATGATGCAGCAGACAACAATGATCTTTCCCCGATGATTTGTCATCCCGAAGCCGGACTCCGGAGGAGGCCGGCAGGGGGCCTAACGTCGGTTCGCGCTACGGCTGAGGTCTGGCTGCGCCCAGAATCGATGCACCGCCGTTTTAATCCCGAAAGCGCTGCCACGGTCCGATCGCATCGTAAGGTCCCTCTCTCGCCCGCAAGCGTGCGAGTTCGGGATGACAATCGAGGACAAGTGAAGGTGAATGCTAAACTGACCAGTTTCTTTCGAGCGCTTCATGACTAAAACCGCTCCGGTTCTTCTCGTCCACGGTGGTGCGTGGGCAATTCCTGACGATATGGTTGAGGTGCACCTGAACGGCGCGCGCAACGCGATCGCGGCGGGATGGAGCACTCTGGAAAGAGGCGGCTCCGCGCTCGATGCGGTCGAAGAAGCCGTGGTCATCATGGAAGATGACGAAGCCTTCGACGCCGGGCGCGGCAGCTTTCTGAACCGCGAGGGCAAAGTTCAGCTTGATGCCCTCATCATGGATGGCGCAACTCTCCGCGCCGGTGGCGTCGGTTGCGTGGAGCGCATTGTGAATCCGGTGCGTGCAGCGCGCAAGGTGCTTAGCGAGAGCCCGCATGTTTATTTCGTTGCTGAAGGCGCGGAACGTTTTGCGCATGAGCATGGAATCGAACTCTGCAGGAATGAAGACCTGATTCTCCCGAGAGAAATCGAGCGTCTACGCAAGCTGCAATCAAGCTCGGCTCAAAGAGACGATCTGTTTGCCCCCACGATTTCCCACGACACGGTCGGCGCAGTCGCGCTCGACAGCTCGGGCAATATTGCAGCGGCAACTTCGACTGGGGGAACTCTGAACAAGGCCCCCGGCCGCCTTGGCGATTCCTCGCTGATCGGCTGCGGATGTTACGCCGACAATCAGAGCGCCGCCGTCTCGACCACTGGATGGGGCGAGCCCATCATGAAACTGGTGCTTGCGAAGTGGGCTGCGGACCGCGTGGCCTCAGGAAACTTGCCGCAGTGGATTGCGGCTGAGGCGATGAACTACCTAAGAGACCGGGTAAATGGTCACGGCGGAATCATTCTGCTGGACGCTCAAGGTCGCTTCGGCCTGGCCCACAACACCCCTCGGATGGCGTGGGCGCTCAAAACCTCCGAAAAGCTGGAGTTCGGCATCGAGCGGAAATAGATCAGCCGGTCAGGTTCCAGCCTTTTTCCCCTAAACAGGCTGTCACATTCTTGGCTTGCTTTCCCACTATCAAGTGATGTAAAAACCAGCCAAACCTTCGCTTTCAGAAATTATCGCGCTTACCCAACTCTGGACGGCCGCGAAGCCGGGCCGGAGAATTCTCGCGTCGGAGAAGTTCTATGCGAACTCAACGAATCTGCCTGCTCTTAATGCTGCTCGCTGCCTTCAGCCTGGTTGCTTTCGGACAAGGCGTTGCCACCGGCGACCTCCACGTTACGGTGAAAGATCCTGGCGGCAACTTGGTCACAAACGCCACCGTCACGGTGCGGGATGAGGCGAAGGCAGTGGAGCGGCCTGCAGCGGGCAACGGGCAGGGGGAATACAGCGTCCTGGCGCTTCCGCCTGGTTCCTATGGGGTTAGCGTGGCCGCGCCGGGATTCGCCAAAGCGAAGGCTCAGGGCGTGATTATTACGGTTGGCGGCATGGCCGATCTGCCGGTCACGTTGAGTGTGGCGGGAAGCACCGAAAAGGTTGAGGTCAGCGCTGTTGCTGACTTAATTGAGACTACAAGGACCTCAACCACCGACACGGTGGATCAGCGCCGCATTGACAATCTGCCGATCAATGGCCGCAACTACATCAATTTCACGCTGACGGATTCACAGGTAGTGCGCGACAACGCACCCAATACCGGAGCGGCGCCGACCTCCGGCCTCAACATGAGCGGGCAGCGCGGACGCGCCAATCTGGTCAATGTGGACGGCGCTGATGCAACCGACAATTCGATCAATGGCGTGCGTTCGACGGTGTCTCAGGAGGCGGTACAGGAATTCCAGATCATCACCAACAGCTACGCGGCTGAGTATGGGCGTGCTTCGGGTGGTGTGGTGAATATTGTGACGCGTTCTGGAGCGAACGATTTCCACGGTGATGTGTTTGGCTATCTGCGCAATCGGGCATTTCAGGCGGTAAACCCGTTCAGCACGGTTTCGGATCCCGCATACACCCGCGTGCAGGCAGGAGCGGCATTCGGCGGCGCGCTGAAGAAGGACAAAACGTTTTACTACTTCGCGTATGAACTAACGCGGAGGCACGAGACTGGATTTTCGAGCATCGGGGCAAACAATTTTGAGCTGGTGCCATTCGACACCTCGACAACAGCGGGTGGTTTAGTTCCACTCCCGCTGGGCACTATCCAAGCTACTCCGGGACAAGCGAGTTTCCTGCAAGGCCTGACGCCTGCCCAAGTCGGAGCAATAGGAGTCCCAAATATCCTGACTTATGAGGAGATTGTCGGCGCCTCTTCCGGCATGGCGGTGAATGGCAAGTGGCCGGCTTCCATGGGAGGCCTACCCGGCTTCATTACTTCTTGCAATACTCCCGGCACCTGCTTCGTGCCTCAGTCGTATCAAACTCTGGCGTCCCAGGAGGGCAACTTCCCAGTTTTCGAGGGCACTAGCCTCTATTCGCTACGCCTCGACCATAACCTCAACAATAGTCACCGTTTGACGCTTAGAGCCAACGTCAGTCCCAGCACTATTACCGGGATCGAAGTGAGCGGCGAGGACCAGCCTTTCGGCCAGAACGCCTACTCTCGCACTTCACAGCAAACCTACCGTGACGTTGCGGGCGTGGCCCAGGAAACCTGGATCATTGGCAACAACAAAGTTAATGATTTACGTTTCCAGTATGCCCGACGCGGTTTGTCGTACTTTTTCAACACTGCGATTCCTGGGGGATCAGATCCAGCCGTGAATATTCCGGGATTCGCGAACTTCGGCCGAGAACCTTACTCCTTCATCCAGCGCACCGAGCAGCGCTATCAGTTAAGTGACAATCTTTCTTGGACCATTGGGCGACACAACACAAAACTCGGTGCCGACTTCAATTACATTCCACTCAAAGCAATCTTCACCGTCAACTACGGCGGCGTATATGACTTTGGCTCAGTCACCGCAGCAAATCTGGGGTTCAGCGGGTTTCCCAGCGCCGCGGACTTATCCCCGGTGCAGGCTTATGGCGCGGGCCTTCCGTCGGTTTTGGTGCAAGGACTGGGCAGCCCGAGCGACAAATTCAACAATGTCCCCCTCGGATTTTTCTGGCAAGATTCGTGGCGCGTCAATCCGAAGGTCACGCTGAACTACGGTCTGCGGTATGACGTGGAGGTTGCGCCCAAGTTCAAGCCACCTCAGGGCCTCGCTCTGCCCGCGTACAACCAACTCGGGTTGCAGAAAGGAATTCAGACAGACAAGAACAACATTCAGCCGCGCATTGGGCTGGCAATTGATCCCAAGGGCGACGGCAGGACGGTGATCCGCGCTTCGTATGGGATGTTTTATGACCATCCGCTGCTAGGACTTTACTTTCTGGGCGATGCATCGGATGGCTCTTCCAGCGGACAACTCGCTTTCGTGGGCACGGGAGGGTGCAACGGTGCGGGCAATCCTACAAACCTGAACGCGATCCCAATCTTCCAGGGAATACAGACGCAGTCGGCCTGCACACCTTCACCGTTTCCGCAGGCGAACGCCAATCTGGGATACCTGCCCAACGAGCAGCGGTTTCAGGCGCTCAATTTTCCGCAGTCGGTCTTCCTTAGTCAGAATTATCTGAATTTGGATTTAGCCAATCCCGGCAGTTCCACTTTCCTGCCGCTGGGCTTCCAGCCGTTCGGCTATCCACAGGCGAAAAATTTCGTTTATGCCTACGCGCAGCAGGCCAACTTCAGCGTCGAGGGTGATCTGGGCGGCGGGTACTCGCTCAATCTCGCATATAACTTTAACGGGGGACGCCACCTCAATCGCCCGATCAACGCGAATACTGTGCGAGGCGATCTGCTCACCGCCAATTTTGCCGCAGCCCTTGCTGATGGGCAGAGCTTTACCAGCCCGTTCACGGTCAGCGGATGTAATCCGCCGGGCGGACCCAATGGGCCCCTCCCTTACCTTGACGCCGCCCTGACGAATTTCTTCCGGCCTTCGGGACTCAATCCCTCACTTGCTGCTGCGCAGTACTTGGCTGGGAACGGAGCTTGTGTCGCGCAAGCGATGGCATTTCTCGCAACACTGTCCGGATTCAACACACATTGCAACCCGGTGCCGCCGGTCCCTGACTACACCGGCTGCGTTCCTTTCGGCGACATGGACGCGAACTTCTCCAATGGCAGCTCCATCTATCACGGCTTCAGCGCCAACCTGCGAAAGCGTTTCAGCAATCGCTATGAGTTCCTTGCCTCATATACATGGGCGCATGCGATTGACGATTCCACTGATCTGCAATCCACGCTGACCCCGCAAGATAGCTACTTCCCGGGATTAGATCGGGCCAATTCAACCTTCGACCAGCGCCATCGTTTCGTATTCAGCGGTGTATATCAGACCGGAAGATTGAGCGGCGATGGATTCGGCAGCAAATTCTTGAGCAACTGGACATTCGCTCCTCTGATTGAGTTCGCCTCCGGTCGTCCGTTTAACATCATTACGGGCAACCAAGACAACCTGCAGTTGTCATCCTTGACAGCGCGGCCGAACACGACGGTCGATCCGGCGTGCGGAACTGTTTACTCGTCAAAATACTCGCCGACAGGGAAATTGCAGGAACCGTGTATCAACGGCCTCCTGGCGAATTTCTTTGCCACCGGGGCGATACCGACTCTACTGCAACTTGATGGTGATCTCGGCCGCAACGCCGGCACCACGCCGTGGACAGTCTTCGACGACTTGCGAGTGGCGAAGCGAATTCCGATCGGAGAGCGCTTGAACCTGCAGTTGATCGCCGATATGTTTAACATCGCCAACCGGAACAATGTAGCGGCGGTCAGCCCGTTGTTCACCAACGCCGGGCAGCCAACGGCAGCTTATGATCCGCGCCAGTTCCAGTTTGGTATGAAGGTGAGCTGGTAAGGAGCACGGCCTCATACAGCAGTACGAGGGAATAAATTTGGCAGAGTCTTGGCAATCGGCGTTGGATCGCTGGATCTCGGCAGGCGTGGTTGACGCCGAGACCGCGGAGCGAGTCCGCGAATTCGAGTCATCGCGCGAGCAGCCGAAGCACCTGCGCTGGCCCACTCTCATCGCAATAGCTTTCGGCGCGCTGATGCTGGCCGCGGGAGTACTACTCTTCGTCTCCGCGCACTGGGACGACATGTCCCCAGCCCAACGATTCTCCCTGGCACTATTGATGGTTGCGATCTTTCATGTGGCGGGAGCCATTTTCGCCGATCGCTTTTCTGCTCTCTCCACCGCTCTTCATGGCGTAGGCACCGCCTCGCTTGGCGCTGGCATATTTCTCTCGGCGCAGATATTCAACTTACAAGAGCACTGGCCAGGGGGAGTGATGCTATGGGCGCTCGGTGCATGGATGGCATGGGCTTTGAGGGGCGATTGGGTACAGGCAGCCTTCGTTGCATTGCTAACACCCGCTTGGCTCGCAAGCGAGTGGATTGATGCGACAGAGCGAATGAGGGATTCGGACCAGATCGTCGGCGCAGGACTGTTGCTGCTTGCCATTACTTACCTCAGCGCGTTGTCAACCGAGCGGCGCGGCGCGACTCGGAAGGTACTGGCATGGATTGGAGGAATCGCGATGATCCCGCTGACGTTCATCGCGATTCCCGAAAGATGGTGGGGATGGGACGAGAGGGTGCCACTCCGTCTGCTCGTTCTTGGCAAGGTGCTCGGAGTCGTCTTGCCGCTCGCTCTTGCCTGGCTCCTCCGCGGTCGAGCATCCTGGACAAACGGCATCGCCGCAGTTTGGGTGCTTGCTCTGGGAATGATTTCGCCGGAGGCAAAAGTCCTGCCGTACATCTGGGCTGCGCTGGCGTCATTAGGAATGATCGCGTGGGGAATGTACGAGGCTCGCCGCGAACGAATCAACCTGGGAATTCTGGGCTTTGGCCTGACGGTAATCTGCTTCTATTTCTCGAACGTAATGGACAAGATGGGCCGCTCCGCAAGCCTGATGGGGTTGGGTCTGCTGTTTTTGGTGCTGGGTTGGGCGCTCGAGCGCACAAGGCGAAAACTTGTTGCCAAGGTCAGGACGGCCGCAGCATGAAACCACTCTATAAAGGATTTCTCATTGCCGTTCTGCAACTGGTCACAGTTTCATCTCTGGGCGTGAAGTTGCTTTACGACCGCGCGCATCGCCCGCGGGTTTGGATCAAGAGCGCGGTTTACGATCCCGACTTACCGATTCGAGGCAAATACCTGTCGCTCAGCATCGAAGTGCCGGCGGAGAGTTTCACCGAGCAACCGCACGCGCAACCTTACTACGGAGTCCCTTTCAGCCCGTACCGATGCGACCTCGTCCTCCGGAGCGATCATTTGGTTGCAGTCGGGAACGAGGGCGGCGAATTCTTCGCAAACGTGCAGCGACGAGACAATAACCTCCTCGCTGTGATCAACGGTGAAACCGCATACTTTCTCCCGGAACACAAGAATGGTCCCATCCTTCGTAATCGCGGTGAGGAGTTGTGGATCGAAGCTACCATCCCGCGCAAGGGCCCGCCTCGCCCCATTCGGTTGGGCATAAAGAAGAACGGAGTCTTGACGCCGCTTTCGGCAGATTAAACCTCTTGCGACATATTTTTCCTGGAGCCACGGGCCGGAGACCTGACGCCTGAAGCCTGAATTGTCCTTCCGGCCCATTCCAGAAGTAACCTAGGCAAAGCCTATTGGGCGTTGACCCGTCTAAGAGATGGGTAGTACCATGCCCTATCCTTCGGAAACCTTTGGGCGAAATTGGCGGTAAGTCATAGATGCAAATGAAGATCAGGTTTTCCCACATTCCGCTTGCCGCCCTGACGGTGACGCTTTTTGCCGGCCTTGGCTGCCAGACTGCCAAGAAGCCGGCCTCGTCGTCGTTGGTGCGTGCGCAGGCCGCTCCGCCACCGATTCAAGCTCAATCTGCTCCTCCTCCTGGACCGCACGTGAGCGCGTCGCACCCGAAAGTTGAGCCGCAGAAGTCTGCGTCAGCGCCTGCGCCCGTAACTCAGCAAGACGCGAAGCCCGATCCAGTCCAAGAACTAATCACGAAAGCAGAGGCCGAATACAAGGCCGGACTCGACTTGTCTTTGGCCGGACAGACGGAGCAAGCAAAAGGTCATTTCGATCGCGCTTTCAATCTGCTGTTGGGTAGTCCGGCTGGCATGCGCTCCGATCCTCGTTACCAGAAGGAATTTGATCGGATCACGGAAGGCGTAAGCACACTCGAGGCCGCCTCGCAGCCGCCGCCGGACAGCGCCGCAGAGAAGCCAGAAGAACAGAAGTCAGAGCCCGCGCCTATTGACGAAGCCAATGAAGTAACGAACTACCCTGTCGATCCCAACCTTAAGGCCAAAGCGGCAGCCGAAATCAAAGCCACGCATTCCGACCTCCCTTTGATGATGACCGATCAGGTTGCGGGCTACATCAATTACTTTTCAACCCGCGGTCGAGGAACGCTGGAGCGCGGGCTCACGCGCAGCGGACGCTACCGGGAAATGATCGAGCGCACATTCAAGGAAGAAGGCGTTCCGCAAGATCTGATCTATTTGGCACAGGCAGAATCTGGATTCCATCCTTATGCAGTTTCTCGCGCCGGCGCTCGCGGAATCTGGCAGTTCATGGGAAGCCGCGCCCGCGCTTACGACTTGCACCGAGATGCATGGACGGACGAGCGCCAGGACCCGGAGAAATCCACACGCGCAGCCGCCCGGCATCTGAAAGACCTATACAACCAGTTTGGCGATTGGTATCTGGCCATGGCAGCTTATAACTCCGGGCCTGGGACCGTGCAAAGCGCGGTCAAGCGCACTGGGTATGCGGATTTCTGGGAGCTTTACCGCCGTAACGTTCTGCCGAGAGAAACCCGCAACTACGTACCAATTATTGTCGCTGTGACCATCATGGCGAAGAATCCGGGACAGTACGGGCTGGACGACGTCGTTCCCGACCACGAAATGGGTTATGACACGGTCAAGATCAACTATTCAGTGGATCTCCGCTTAGCCGCGGAATGTGTGAACGCCACGTCGGAAGAGTTGCAGGACCTGAATCCCAGCCTGTTGCGAATGACGACGCCTAAAGGCCGGTTTGACCTGCATCTGCCTGCGAGGACAGGCGAAAAGTACCAAGCGGCGATTGCCTCAATTCCTCCCGACATGCGGGTGTGGTGGCGGTATCACACGGTAGCTGCGGGCGAGACTTTGATGTCACTGTCGCGCACCTATCACACGCCACTGAAGACAATTGCCGATGCGAATCAGCTCACGATTTCCGACGGCATTGAAGCAGGAGCCAAGCTAGTGATTCCTGTCGCGCCCAAACATGGCGGTGATGCCCAAACATACGCCAAGCGCTTGACTGTGTATCGTGTGAGGAAAACGGACACGGTGCAAACCGTTTCGGACAATCTTGGAATCCCCGCGGTTACGATTCGCCGCTGGAACCGGCTAAAGGGCGAAAGTCTCGCGGGGAAGCGCGTGCTCTACGTCCACCTTCCGGTCAGCCCGGCGGTTGCCTCAACCGAACAGGCGGCTTCGGCTAACCCTCATCGGAACAGTCATTTAGCAGAAGCTGAGCCGTCAGCTCCGGTACGACACACGGTTAAACGTGGCGAGACCCTATACTCCATCGCAACCAACTACAAAACCAGCGTCGCTGCAATCAAGCAGACCAATGCTCATGTCGCGACCTTGCGGCCTGGTATGGTACTGATTATTCCGGCACAATAAAATCTTTCGCATCTAAACCAGCGCATGGGCGCAAAATCGGTTGCGACTCGCGTTGTAACCCGTTATAATCCGGCGCCGTCGCAAGTTTTGTCTTTTTAATTTTCCTGCGCAAAGGGAAATGCGCATACCGGCACGTGAACGCCGGAATGAACGAGGAGGAAGAATGTTTTTCGAGGAAACCCTCTACCTGCGTGACGATGAAGCTGACGAATTTGGAGATTCCGGCGCTTTCAACGACTCGCTCGACGAAGACTACGAAGAGGAAGAAGAAGAGGAAGAGGCCGAAGTAACGCCCTCGTCTGAAATCGAACCTGAGCCGGCTATGGGAGAGCCTGAGCCTGCTCCTCCAGCGCCCCGCGGTGGTGGCGGCAGACCAAAACCACCGAAGAAGAAATCTCCCGCGAAGAAAAAAGCGCCCAAGAAGGCGGTAAAGAAAGCTGCTAAGAAAAAAGCAGCCAAGAAGAGGCCGGCCAAGAAAGCGGCCAAGAAAAAGCCAGCCAAGAAAAAAGCAGCGAAGAAAGCGGCGAAGAAAAAAGGTCGTCGCCGTTAAAGATCCTATCTGATTACGTAGAGACGTTGCTCAGCAGCGTCTCTTTTTTTTGTGTCCAGTCCACCCGTGGCATAAGAAGTTGCAACCAACGTCGCTACGAGCGGATTACTTTTTCGCGATCGCCTGAAGGCACTTCCCATAAAGTTCCAATAGATGTGCCGCGTACTCTTCAGGTTTAGCTGCAGCAGCGGTGCCCTGGAACCCGGCGCCCGAGCCAGCAGTGCGGCCATAACCGGTGGTCATTGCGACAAATTTCATCAGGTCGAGAGCGATATCTTCGTTGCGCCGCGTTCCCGCAGGCGTGCTTTGTGCTTCGTCCATGAAAATCTCTCCGTCGAAATGGGAATGAATTCGATAATAGCAAAGCTGGTGAGCGATCAGCCGTCAGGAAATCGGCTCTTTCTGCAGAGGCGCGCATATAATGATCATGTAGGCAGCTGGGCCGGACGGCCGCTCGATGCGTCTTTCGGGACGTGACGGGAGGAAAGTCCGAACTCCAGAGAGCAGTGTGCCGGATAACGTCCGGGAAGCTGGTTTCAAAGCCGGCTGACGGAAAGTGCCACAGAAAACATACCGCCCGCAAGGGTAAGGGTGAAAAGGTGCGGTAAGAGCGCACCGCCGCTCCAGTAATGGGACGGGCAGGGCAAACCCCACACGGAGCAAGACCAAATAGGAAGGGAGTCCCGCCGTCGCTGCGAGTTTAGCCGCGAGCGATGAGTAACGAGTGATGAGCCCGCCATGGAATCATGGTTGCTCGCAACTCTCCGCTCACAGCTCATTTGCTAAATCAGCAGCGACGGTGGGACGCGTGCCTGCTCGGTGCGCAAAACCTTCGGGTAGGTCGCTAGAGCTGCGCAGTAATGCGCGG
>QHZR01000210.1 GCA_003224755.1 Acidobacteriota bacterium | reverse complement strand
TTTACGCTAAAAATAAACGGCGGGCAGGAAATGCGGAGATGAATCTGGTTCGAAGAAGAAGGAACCACCGCGTGACGAGCAAACCGTGCACAAGCGCTACAAACAGTATAGCAGGATGCTCGCGCCGCCGACGCGCCCGGACGCACGAAGGTGAGTTATCGCCTTTACGACCGCCATCGAAAAGCCGCGATGCCTCGCGGGTCCAGAAATTAGTTTTTCAGTCGGCAGCTTCGATCAAGAATCTCCCATTTTGTGTGTCTTTGCTGCGCAACAACCGGCTTCAAGACGAAATCAGGTATTAGAACATTGCCGTCGCCGTCTGTGAATTGCGGATCAGGAATGGGTTCGGCTAAGTTAGAGCCAACCAGAAAGTGAGGGTGTACTTCGAAAAATCTTTGCAGATCGCTCTCTGAGACTACGGGATTATTTATCAACGCTTCGAACTGCTCCACCTCGTACTTAATGCCGTACAGATCACGGTCGACCGTGAACAGCTTCCTTCCGGCTTTCCTCTTGTCAGCTGGGCAATAGTAGTAATACCCCTCAATTCCCCGCTTCAGATTGAGAGCGGGCCCAATCTTGAAACGACCATGATCATATGCAACTAGAAAACCGAGGTCGTCCATTTCTTTCAGGAGCCGCTGAAGGTATTCGGAGATTGTTGTCCGAACAAGATTGAATGCCGGCTCTCGATCATCGTCATCGAAGGGAACTAGCGTGACACTTAGGCCCTTCATGGTCAGGGGCGGGAGCAACGCCCATAAGCTTATAGATGAGGAATATAAACGGCAGCGATTTCCATTTTCTCCCGTCGGAGATAGCGCACGATTCCGGCAGCCCGCGAATGTCTTCTGCCAACTTGATGGCAGTCGAGTATCGAGCCTAGTCGTTTAGACGGAGTTCGCTTTCCAGCGAGCCCGAGTACATAGTCAGGCAGACGAAGGCGTCTGCCGCGGACACATTCCCTGCTGGACCCTTCATATGATCAATAACTCGCTCCGCGGGAATGAACTCGGGTACAAAACCACGTTTTCGCAGCGATTCCAGGAGTTCGGTCGGGCTTCTCGATGCCGTGAGCAGAATACGCATCCCGGGCTAAGACTACAGCATCTAAACATTGACAACAACTCACTCAACTCCTATCATACGACAGAGCGCATACGTTAGCACATTTAATCCAAAGCACTTATAAGCTGTACAAGGAGAACTTTATGCCCAAGATTATCGGAATTGACCTCGGCACCACCAACTCCTGCGTCGCCGTTATGGAGGGGGGCGAGCCCAAGGTCATCGCCAACGAAGAAGGCGGCCGCACAACGCCGTCGGTGGTGGCGTTCACCAAAACCGGGGAGCGGCTGGTCGGGCAGGTGGCCAAGCGGCAGGCGATTACCAATCCCGAAAACACCATTTATTCGATCAAGCGCTTCATGGGACGCCGCTTCGACGAAGTGAACGAAGAAATGAAGATGGTCCCATACAAGGTCGTGCGCCAGGGCGACCATGTGGCTGTTGTGGCGCAGGGCAAGGAGCAAACTCCGCCGCAAATCTCGGCGATGATTCTGCAAAAGCTGAAGAAGGCAGCAGAAGACTACCTTGGCGAGAAGGTGACCGAGGCGGTCATCACTGTGCCTGCGTACTTCAACGACGCGCAGCGCCAGGCGACCAAAGATGCCGGGCAGATTGCCGGGCTCGACGTGAAGCGAATCATCAACGAGCCGACGGCGGCCGCACTCGCCTACGGATTAGATAAAGGTAAGGACGAGACCATCGCCGTGTACGACTTCGGCGGCGGCACGTTCGACATTTCGATTCTCGAAGTCGGCGAAGGCGTGATCGAGGTAAAGGCAACGAACGGCGACACCCACCTTGGCGGCGACAATCTCGATCAGCGGCTAGTCGATTGGCTCATCGACGAATTCAAAAAAGATGAAGGTCTTGACCTGCGCGGCAAGGGCAACGAGATGGCGCTGCAGCGTCTGCGCGATGCGGCCGAGCGCGCCAAGATCGAGCTTTCGACCACCATGGAGACGGAGATCAATCTTCCCTTCATCACTGCCGACGCCAGCGGGCCGAAGCACCTGGTGAAGAAGCTCACCCGGGCGAAGCTCGAGGGCATGGTCGAGGACATTCTGCAGCGTTCGGTTGGTCCGTCGAGGCAGTGCATGAAGGACGCTGGCGTCGACACTAGCAAAATTAATGAAGTGGTGCTGGTGGGCGGACAGACGCGCATGCCGCGCATTCAGGCGATCGTGAAGGAATTGTTCGGCAAGGAAGGTCACAAGGGCGTGAACCCGGACGAAGTGGTCGCGGTGGGCGCGGGCATTCAGGGCGGCGTGCTGGGCGGCGAAGTGAAAGACCTGCTCTTGCTCGATGTGACTCCGCTGACGCTGGCGATTGAAACGTTAGGCGGTGTGGCGACGCCGATGATTCCGCGCAACACCACGATTCCGACTAAGAAGACGGAAACGTTCTCGACTGCGGCGGATAACCAGAACTCAGTCGAGATTCACGTGCTGCAGGGTGAGCGTCCAATGGCGGCGCAAAACCGGACGCTAGGCAAATTCCATTTAACGGGAATTCCGCCGGCGCCGCGTGGCGTGCCGCAGATTGAGGTCACGTTCGATATTGACGCGAACGGTATTCTCAACGTGATGGCGAAAGACACCGCCACGCAAAAAGACCAGAAGATCACGATTACGTCTTCTTCAGGCCTGTCGAAAGAAGAAGTGGAGCGTATGGCCAAAGACGCCGAGGCGCATTCGGCCGAAGACAAAACGCAGCGTGAGACGATCGACGCCAAGAACCAGCTCGACTCGATGGTGTATCAGATCGAGAAAATGCTGAAGGAGCAGGGAGACAAAATTTCCGGCTCCGATCGAGGCGACGTCGAAAACGCAATCGCCGATGCGAAAAAGGCGCTCGAGTCAAACGACAAAGCGCAGATGGACCGCGCCCGCGAGACTCTGACGCAAGCTTCGCACAAGCTGGCCGAACAGATGTACAAATCGGCGCAGGCGCAGACTCCGCCTCCGGGCGGAGGCGCGGGCGCGAGCGGCAGCGCCGGTGGTGAGCAGCCCGGCGGCAACGGTGAAGCAGGAAAGAAGCAAGACGAAGGCGTGATCGACGCCGAGTACGTGGATGTAGATAAGAAATAAGTTCTCAGCTTTTAGCTGTTAGCTCTTAGCTTGGACCAGAGCAGCAGCACAGACTGTGTGGGGACGGGCGCCCTCGCCCGTCCAGGCCGAGCAGGCTCGGCAGCGATTTAGGGGCGCGAAAGCGCCCCTTGATTACAAGCAGGCGAAGGTGTCATGACGAAGTCGAAGCTGAGTGTGCGACTTGAAAATACTCAAGAGGTGCAGTTGCTGTGCACTTGCTGCGGACAACCGTATTATCCGACAAAGGCATGGCAGGACAAATTGCAAGCGATTTTCGTCGGAGCAGAAAAGTATGCAATCGGTCCAGTCTGTACGCAGAAACCGTCAGACGATGTTTTTAGTGATCAGAACTATCGCAGGCGCTGCCGTTACCATGTGGAGCGACTCCAGGTTCTTTACGAACTAAATCGAAAGAAGCAGGGATTCGGCAAGCCCAAGCGAGCAAAGGGGTAAATGAATTGCAGTTTCAAATCAAGGGACAAGATTATTTTCTGGCATTCGTAGAACAGGAAAGGCGCTGGTACGTGTTCGCGCCAACGCCACAGGGAGTGAATCGCATACCGGTGTACGTGGACGCCGTGAAATACGAAAGACCCGGCATTTTGGAAACGGAAACAACTCTGTCATCCTAAAGAGCTGATTGTTGATCGCTAGCTCATGGCTACTACCACCAAAAAAGATTATTACGAAACCCTCGGCGTAAAGAAGTCCGCCTCGGTGGACGACATTCGCAAGGCGTTTCGCAAACTTGCGCGCAAATACCATCCGGACGTCAATCCCGGAGACAAAGCCGCAGAAGAAAAGTTCAAGGCGCTGTCCGAGGCGAACGACGTCCTCAGCGATCCCAAGAAGCGCAAGATTTACGATCAGCTCGGCTTCTATTCTGACAACATCGATCCCGCAGCCGCCGAGGCCTACGCTCGCGGAGGACCGACTGGCGCGGGCGGCTTCGGCGGGTTTCCTGGTAGGCAGAGCGGAGCAGGGGCAGGACAGGGCGTTCCCTTCGACTTCAGCGGCTTCGATTTCGGCGACATGTTCGAAGGGGCACGCGGTCGTACTACTTCAGGAGGTGGCGGATTTCGCGACATCTTCTCCAGCATGTTCGGAGGACGCGGCGGCGCAGGAGTTGGACACGAAGGCCCCGAACCGGGCAGCGATCTCGAATATCAAGTCAACGTGCCCTTCTGGACGGCGATTCGCGGGGGCGTCATGCGGCTGAACATTACGCGCCAGGACACGTGCTCGAACTGCCACGGCAACGGCGTTATTGAGCAGCCCGGCGTATGCCCTCAGTGCAAAGGCAAAGGCACAATCGAACAAAGTGCCAATCGCATGAAGTTTAATGTTACGTGCCCGCGCTGCCATGGCACGGGCAAGAACGTTTCAGCTTGTCCGGTCTGTCACGGCGAGGGAGTGGTTAGCCGCACCGAGCCGCTCGAAGTCCGCATCAAGCCGGGCACCCGCGGCGGGCAGCGCATCCGCTTGGCGGGCAAAGGCAATGCCGGACAGCATGACGGCCAGCCCGGCGATCTCTACGTAATCATTCGCGCCGGAGATCATCCAGTATTCCATCGTGAAGGCGATGACATTCACGTTACGGTTCCGGTCACTGCCACCGAAGCCGCTCTGGGTGCAAAGCTCGAGGTGCCTACGATTGACGGCCGCGCACTGTTGAAGGTTCCTCCGGGGACGCAGTCCGGACAAAAACTGCGCCTCCGCGAAAAAGGCGTGCCTTCGGCAACACAAGAAGGCGTACGCGGAGACGAAATTGTTGAAGTGAAGGTGACTGTCCCCATGCCGCGTGACGAGAAGACGAAGGAACTCCTGCGGGAGTTGGCGAAGTTGAATCCCGAAGATCCGCGGGAGGAGTTGTTCAAGAACGTGTGATCCTATTCACATCTGCCGGAGCCGACAAGAGCGGGTACTAAAGCCTCTGTGTTTTTCCTCTGTGAAACCCCAGTGCCCTCTGTGGTTAATGCGGTTCAAGGTTTTCAGCTTTTCCCCCGCACGCTTCCCCAATCGAACCGGCAAGAATTATTGAGTCCAGCACGTCTCACGTGGGGATGGATGCCATTTATCATTCCCTTCGCTCATACCGAGCGGGCACCAAATCGGCAGGAATCTGCCCATCGCTCATCGAAACCCATTCTGTCGTAAACGATCCCGTGTATCCGAACAGCGGTCCCCAAACATCGTTGTGGACATTTACGCTAATGTGAAACTTCTGATCGCTGTCGTCAAACCACTCGCACACGTCGGCAATGCCGGAGAAGGCCATTGGGAACCTGAAGCCTACAACTCCCTCATAGAAACGCTGCTCTCCCGAGCGCAGACACAAGCCACCGTGATCATCCATACTCAGGTGGATATCCACTGCGAGATGCTCGTGCGTGCCCAGGTAGTCGACAATGCAGCCGCGCTGCTGGCTGTAAATCATATAAGCGTCAAAACGGCGGGGATGGCGAGTTTCGAAATTACGAATCCAGGTGACGGTCTCTCTGCCGAACGGGTCAAGGTAGGCATAATTCCTGACCGTGAATGGAATGTTGCTCCCGTGTTCAGGAAACATAATTCGCCGCCAACTTCCAACGTAAAGAAAAGGCAGTGTGAAGAACTTGCCGCGCCAAACCTTTTCCATGACGCCCTTGCCGATCGACGCCCGCCGCTCTTTGCTGCTGAATCCGAAACGCTCCTGAATTTTTGGGTGCAGGAATCTGAACTTATCGCCCAGCGCCTGTTCGTAAATAGATCTCATGTTGGGTTGGTCGGTTTTCGGCGACAGTTTGCCGCTGTCGGCAGGTCGCGCCTGGTGATGAGGGCGACGGCCGCAAACACTGCCAGCGATATGTTCAAAGTTACGGGATTGAATGCGGCCCTCAGGTATTCCGGGGCGCTGACCGCGACAACAGGAATTCCGGCAAGCATCAGCACAAGCGTCACCCACAATAACCAAGTCTGACGCCAGAAAATGATCAGTAGGAATGCGAACAGCATCTCGACCACTCCGGCGAGAGTCGCAGCTACATGGAGGTGTTCGGGCGCAGTGCCGATTCTGCTAAGCAGATCCAGCTCAGCTCGGTCGTGATATAGCAGCTTCGGAACCAGGCCGTGATAGAACCAGATGAAAGCCATCGTCCCGCGCGAGAGGGCATATACGAGTGCGCGGTCGCGGGAAGCTTCCGGCGAGATCTCTCTCTCAATCCAGAGCCGCAGACGGTCGAAGCTCCACGCCGTTGCCCAGCCGAGCAGGGGACGAAACAGACATTTGTCGATCAACTTGCCGAGTGCGCCGAAGCGAGTTTCGTAGTCATACCAGGTGAAAAAACGAACGTAGAGGTCGTCCCTGTCGCCACCACTTCTCACGTAGGGAAGCGAAGTCGAAGGATCCTCGTCCGCCCGACGATTGCCGCTCTCCGGCACATATTTCCAATAGCCTGATCCTGTCTTGATCAAGGACTTCGGATCTTCTGACCAAAATTTCAAACTTGAAGTTCGAGCGCCGCCATCGCCGTCGCGCTCGCCTACGCTTTCCCCTTGGCCATCGATCTTTAATCC
>QHZR01000041.1 GCA_003224755.1 Acidobacteriota bacterium | reverse complement strand
GTCTGTGGATACCTCAGAAGTTTTTGTTTACGAATCTGGACTTGCACCACGGGCTGCTATATTGTCCAAGTGCGAGCGGCTCGAACGGCGCGATCTTATCCTCAAATGTCACGTTCTCGCCGGGCGCAAGATTGCTTTTGTGCACAGAAGTAAACTGCGCGCCGCCCGCGGCTACTGCACTGCCGAATCGCACAGTACCGGCAGTGATCTTCGTCTTCGTTGCGCTGTCGGATATTGCTTCCCATCCGTAGTTGATCCCGATCACGTTCGCGAAATCATTTCCTGCTATGGCTACATCCTTGTGGCCCACATTTGTAATGACATAGGAAAATTCCACCGGCACGCCCGCTTTGTTTGTCACCGATTTAAGCTTCAGTCCATCCAGGCGAATACTCTTCTCAGTAATGTCCCGCACGTTGTCGGCTGGGACCGCCGGCTCACGCCGCCAAGGATGGGACGTAAGAGCTGCGGACACGCCCTCAAGTCCGACGCCCATAATTCGACACGCCATGAAATAGTCTTTGCCATCGCAGATGTCTATATTTGCTGCTTCCTTTGAGAAGTCGAACTGTTTGCCGTCGGTATCGAACACTACAGTAAAGCTGTATGGCTTGCCGGCATTGAAAACGTAATTTTCATCGTAGTATTCAGGATGAAGTTTGGTGAAGTAATTGCCGAATGTCCGGTGGCCTTCTGGGCCGAGATACGCCGGAAAGGTAAGGTAATGCCCGGCCTTCGGGAATTTCAGCTCGTAGGTGAGCGCAAACCGGATGCTGCTCTGATCTGATGCCAGTGGTTCGATGGATGCACCTGTCTGCTCAATCTGGTCTAAAACCTGTTTCCTTTTCGCGTGTTGAACCAGGGTTGTGAAATAGCTCGCCGGAAGCATTGGTTCGGCCGCTCCCAGAACGAAAATTGCCCACCCCGCCAGTACCAGTATGCGACTCCGGCGCAGGAATCTGCGGATGCAGAAGTATGCCGCCCATATCAACACGACCTCTGCAAGGAAAATCCCAACGAATGAGAGGGGAAAAGCAAAAATAGCCATTTCCTTCATGCCCAGACTGAACATGACTGTGTTTTGCACAAAGGCGAGGACGGTTGCCGTGATTGCAATAACCAACACCATGCTCATAAGGTACGGCCAGCTTTCGAAGAAAAAACAGGCAAAAGCAATATCATGAATTCTTTGTTTCAGAAAGACGCCAGTTAGTCGTGCGCCGCGCAATCCGAAAACTGGGCTCGGAGTCCGCGACTGTGAACACCGAATCGCGCACGAAGTGGCTCCTGTCGCGTAGACTGGGCACCTCATCAATCAGCTCTTTCAGTTGCTCTGCCGTCCATATCTCTCCCGGCGTGTTGTAAATAGAGCTGCGGATTTCGCCTACGTCCTAACCCCTGAACGTTGGCGCCTTCGATCTGATTGCGAAGCGTTGTCAGGATTTACGGACAACGCCGCACTCGAAGGCGGAAACCACCCGAACACCTTGACCTCTCCTGACTTGCGGTCCACGTTGACTTCGGCGAAAGTTGCAATGTTGCCGTTTTCGCGATCTCTGTTCTTCCTCCCGCCGTAAGACAGTTTCAATTCTTATGAAGGCATTTGCTCAGTGATACGATATCGGCTCACTTCGGCCCGGTCACCCAGACAGTTTCCATTCGCAAGGAGATGGTTATGCAATGGACCCAGGTCTACGACCCATTTGGTTATTGGTGGCTCTCTACGCTGGTTGCGGCTCTACCCATAATCACCCTTTTTACGCTGCTGGCTGGTCTCAAGGTGAAACCACACTGGTGCGCCATCTCCGGTGCATCGACAGCTGTCGCGGTTGCTATTGTCTTCTTCAAAATGCCTCCAGGGCTCGCAGCCATCAGCTTTGCGTATGGTGTGGCCTTCGGGGTATTGAAGATCGCTTGGATCGTTCTGGCTGCGGTGTACCTCTACGACATTTCTGTTGCGACCGGACAATTCGAAATCATGAAAGAGTCGGTCGCAAGAATCACTCCGGACCGCCGCCTACAAGTCCTGCTGGTTGCTTTCTGTTTTGGAGCGTTCATTGAGGGAGCGGCCGGATTTGGGGCGCCGGTGGCGATCGCCGGCGCTTTCATGATTGGACTCGGTTTCAAACCGTTCCATGCCGCGGCGTTGAATCTGATCGCGAACACCGCACCCGTGGCCTGGGGAGCCATCGGCACCCCGGTCCACACGCTTGCGGCAGTAACGTCTTTGCCGGAATCCGATTTGAACGCCATGATCGGTCGAATTCTCCCTTTCACCGCGATCATTGTCCCTTTTTGGCTGGTGAGAACTATGGTCAGTTGGAACGAGACCTTCGAAGTATTTCCCGCCATCCTGGTCGTAGGTATCTCATTCGCATTTACCCAATTTTTCTGGTCGAACTATGTGGACAGTAATCTTGTGGACATCATGGCAGGAGTGGTGTCGATTGTCGCTCTCTTAATCTTTCTGCAATTCTGGAAGCCAAAGAAGCCGTGGCGCTTCGATTACGACGACAAGGCACCCGCTCGCACCGCGGCGTCACCGGAGATCGTGGACCAGGTTGGCGGGGAATGGGCGGCCGGACAGTTTGATGACTCGGGTAATGGGCGCAGGTATACAACCGCACAGGTTTTGAAGGCCTGGATGCCCTTTGCGGTGCTCTCAGTATTTGTGCTGCTGTGGGGACTGCCATCGGTAAAACTGGCCATGAATCTAGGCACGACACCGGCATTTCGCGTAATCCTTGCGGGTGGCAAGGTTCGACCCGGCCCGCCGGGATGGGATGTCCCTTACCTGCACAATGCGATCTCGCGCGCCGTGCCGGTGGTCGCGAAGCCGACTCCCGAGGCCGCCCGCTACGATTTCAACTGGCTCTCAGCCACCGGGACCGGCTGTTTCTTTGCTGCAATCGTCTCCGGTTTACTGCTTGGTCTGGGGCCTTTCCAGCTGATGAAGATTTTTTTGAAAACGCTAGTGCGAATGCGGCTCGCCATGATTGCAATCTCTTTCATGTTGGGGCTGGGTTATGTGACGCGCTACTCGGGCCTGGACGCGGTGTTGGGTCTGGCATTCACGCGTACTGGATGGTTGTATCCATTCTTCGGGACATTCTTGGGCTGGCTGGGGGTCGCGCTAACCGGTAGCGACACTTCCGCCAATGCGCTTTTTGGCAGTCTGCAGAGAATCACCTCTCAACAACTCGGCATCGACCCGATTCTGATGTGCGCAGCCAACAGCGCCGGAGGCGTGATGGGGAAAATGGTGGACGCTCAGTCGATCACGATTGCCACCGCCGCCACCGAACAGGTGGGCAATGAAGGAATCATCTTCCGTTTCGTGGCCTGGCACTCAGCGGCCCTATGTTCCATTGTCGGAGGAATCGTGCTGCTCTATGCCTACGTGTTCCGTTCCTACGTGCCGCATGGGCTCTTCTTCGTGCACTAGAAAAGATCGGACCTAAGCTTACGCTAGTCTTTGAGGGCGTCCCGGTCGTGATTTGCCCAAAGCGGCTACCTGCGAGGGCGAGCTTCAAGCCAATACAATCTCAGTACCTTGTCACCGGCGCTCTCCAACCACGTCGCAATTTCTCTGGTCCGAAAAGGCCGATCTCCTGGATCAAGGTCGCGATTGAGCAACTCCGTAATTTCTTCAGCCGTACTTGGCTTCCTAATCTTGTTCAACGCTCGAAGGATGTGGTCATCGAGGCGGCGGCTCGCGTTTGGAACTTGACGCATGTCCGGCTCTCGGGTTTGAAGGGAAACCTGTCCAGAGCTGCTCATTCAATGTTTGGCCCAGTCGCGAGCAAGATCAGAAGATGAAACGATCAACTTGAGACCAGTTGGAGAATCATTTTCCGAATTGCCTCTGGTCCGTGCTGACCTGCCGCCCTCGACAAAGTATACGACCGCTCGAACCCGTTTGGTCCCTCAATTCTCATATCCCAGTTCTCAGTTTCTCGAGATCCGACGACTGACACCCTCCACTCTCCTGTTTTGTCACTTAGTGCGTGCTCGATGCCGACGGCAATTTCCCGGCACAGCTCAGCATCACCGAGATTCTGTAGCTCGATGGTCACTCCCATAGCTGCGATTTTACAGAAGTGGGTGGTGCTGACCTCCTGACCTCCAGTGCAAACTGATCAAACTATGCGCGGTCCGAAGGGACGAGCAAAGGCTTCGAGGCGCTCATCGATAAATGCCTGCTGAAAACCGGGGAATTGACGCAACTCGTCTCGGAACAGGGCCAAATATGAGAGTGCGACTGTGTACGTCAGAAAATAGTAAAGGCTGTGACATTGGTTATGCTCTAGCCGCCAGCTCCTGCGAGGGAGCTAACTGCGTGGATGCATGCACCGTCACAGCCCTTGATGCGATCACTGCTTTGGCAGTTCCAAACCCCAACTGCTCCTCGCAGAGTCAGTCGGTTTTTTCGGGTCTGGTTGCTCTCCGAGTTGCCCCGGTTAGCAGATCACCCAGCTTACTTCGGACTGGCAAAGTTTTAATTAAGCCAACCCTTTCAGCCGTCGACGTGTGCAAAGTTAAATAGTTGCTTCACCGATGTCAATGCTTCTTTCGATCGCTTACTCAAATATCTGTGGACGCAAATGTGGAAAACCGGAGCATTCTGCACATCGGCAACAGCATGTAAGACAACCGGATCAACGTCTTGACGGAGCAACGGAGGTCACGCATTGTTCTTCCAGCACACATCCCAAACATGTCGAATCTCGTTGCCTACGTCGATGGAGGGTCTCTCGGGAATCCAGGTCCCGCCTGCATCGGAGTCGTGATCGACGGTTCTGCGGTAGTGTCACGTTTAACAGACGGTTTGGGAGGTGGGTCTATCTTTGGTGGGACAACGGCAAACCGCGTTCCAGAACGATCGGCACCGTCGAAGATTTTCCAACCAAAGAGTCCGCTTGGCAGGCTGCGAGAAATAAGCGTAGTCAAGCGCCTAAACCAATTGCAGGAAACCTGAGAATCTTAATCGCACAATACCGGGATGAAAGAATGCCTAAACGACGGAGCACGAGACGCGGGTACAACATTTGGCTGGATAACCATATCCTGCCGAAGTGGGGTACTTCGCCGCTCTCGTTCCTGCAAGCCCGCCCTGTCGAGCTATGGCTGCGATCTGTCCCGGTTTCGCAGAAAAACAAACTGCACATTCGGGGAATGCTGAGCATCCTGTGGGATTACGCGATGTGGAGAGGAGACGTGCCCACGCAACGTAATCCGATGGAGCTTGTACGCATAAAAGGGGCAAACAAGAGGCTGAGAAAACCGCGAAGCCTCATCGCCGAAGAGTTTCACGCTCTCATGGAAGCTCTTGCCGGAGATGTTTGTTCGCGCACCATGCTGCTTTTGGCCGTCAGCTTCGGGTTTCGTATCTCAGAGGTGCTTGGCTTGAAGTGGAAGGATATCGACTGGCTGGCCAAAACCATCCGCATCGAGCGCGGCGTAGTGAAGCAGATCGTGGATGATGTCAAATCTTCGTATTCTGCCGGCACCATGCTGATCGCCGATGCGCTGCTCGAAAGCATCAAGCAATGGAAGCAGATGAGCCAATTCTCCGGCGCGGAGGACTGGATATTTGCATTCCCAGTGAAGTTGGGGCGCCAACCATTGAGCTACACCCATGTATGGGGAACTCTGGACCGAACCGCTAAAAAGGCGCGCATTGGTCACGTGAGCTCTCATACATTCCGGCACACGTACCGGACGTGGCTTGATTCCAGTGGGCGTTCAACAGAAGCTAATGCGTGACTCCGACATTCGCGACCACAATGAACATATACGGTGATGCGGTGACGGATGACCTCCGAACGGCAAGTCACAGCTCGGATCGCCCTGGCAGTGACGTAACGGATTTGCAGCGGATTTGCGAATCCGTAAGTGCTTTAGATGCTGGGGTGGGAGACGGGAATCGAATCTCACTCGCAACGTAAATAGAACAACTTAGAGCGCAGCAGAGGGCACGTAATACCCTGTTTTAGATGTAATGCAGTGCAAACGGCACGGGAATGGCACGGGAAATAGGGATGGGAAAATCGCCCTTCACTTTGGTGCGGTCTTGGTAGCCGGTACAGAAGCTGCGATTAAAAGCCGCGTGGTGAGCAGCACCCGCGCAGCTCTCGATTTTTCCTTGCGATAAGGCAACCGCACCGTGCTGGTAAGGTGTCCAAACGTTTAAGCCGGGGATTGTGGCGGGACACTGTTGGAGTCCACTCGCTTGTGCCCGTTGCCTGCCCCGGACGAAAAGTCCTGTAGCTAAGGCCGCCGTGTCCATTCCGGCGGCTCTTTGTCTGACTAAATTTTATCAGCATAAATAAAATCCGGCGTCACCTCACGCCGTCACAGCTCGCCACAATCGGGAATAAAAACCGGAAACTGATTGAGTCGCAATCCCGGCAGGGCGAGCGGACAGACTTAACTTCTAGGTCGTCCGACCGAGAAGTCCCGTTAGCGCGTCCCCCTATTGGAAGCGATGCCAAAATAGCGAAGGCCGTGGGGACGAAGCAACCGTCCGCCGCGCCGCTGCAGTGGTCAAAAGAAAAGCCCGCCGATCTTTCCCGGTGGAGTGCGGGCGCACTCAACACGAATCAGCGGGCCGTCCCTTTGAGACGCGAAGCGGATTCTAACAGCTTGGGAACGCTCGTGCGGCCCTCGGATGTTTGGGGACTCCCAATCCAGGTGAACTGGAGGCCGGGCCGCGCACCCTGTAGGGCCGCAATTCAGTGTCCAATTTCGTCAGTCCGGTTGGGTGCGCTAACATGCGCCAGGCAAGCCCGCCTTACCCGTTTTTCGCCTCTACCACGGCAATAAACATGCAGTGAAACTAAAACGTCTCGGCTCGTGTTCTACTCTTTTGGTTTTCAAAGGGGGCTAAGAGATGGCAAGCCAGCCAGTTCCGAACCATCAGAAAGAATTAGGGTCGCCGTACTGTGCAGACCCTAACTGTGAATACTGCAAAAAATTGCGCGAAGCACAAGAACGACTAAAGCAGGATCGGACCAAGAACCGCACGCAGGGGAGCGAAGGTCCGGCAGGGCCGCACGGATTCCGCGATTAAGGCCGCTTGGTAGCTCAGGCGGCTAAATCATGCAGTTTTGCGTTGGGGGATGTTGTTATCCGATGTGGCTTCGGCGCGTACACCTTCGTTGCAATGGTCGAGAACCGATTCTAGTTCTCTGCGCAAGTCCGCGACACGCTCAAGGTTGTTTTCTCTCAATGCCCTTGCTGCCTCGGCAACGATGTCCCGCCAAGACCGTTCCGGTTTGCCGCTAGTATCCGACATGGCCAGATGAAAAGTCCGTGAAGGTTATGCCCTGCCCTCAGTGTCAACTTTCAGCACCGAGGGCAGTGCGCTACGCTTGCCTGTAGCAACTTCAATCGTACTTGGGCGGCACTTTACCAGAAGCGCCAACAAACGCCCATAAGCGAAAAGGACGCTGGACTCTTCACAACGCGGGCCGCATTGTGAAGTTATTCTCCAATTGCATCTGACAATCGCCCGCCCCAAAGTAAACCTCAGCGTGCGCCAAGAGGGAGCAAAAAGGGCCGAGAATGATTTGGGATTTGTGAACTCAACGCCCGGTCCTTTTTCCCTCGAAATGAAAAAGCCCGCCGATTGGGCCAATGGGCCAATGCGAACGGTCCGCAAATGGCACGGGCTACGTTCTATCGGACCGTCAATCTGCTAATCATCCTTTCGTTCTGACGCGCTTCTTGTCGCCCTTCAATTCCATTAAGCCCATTGATTCGCAGCGTTTTTTCTGGTGGGAAAACGGCAAACGCAGGTCAAAGGCGTTAGGCCGCTTCCCTTCCGAAATAAAAGCGTGGGCAGCGGCGAAACCGTACCGGGATGCGCTGGATGCCATCAGCAAACCATCTGCGGTAAAGGTTGGCGAATTGGTCGCGCAATACCGAGTTGAGAAGATGCCACAGCGGGCGAGCACAAGGCGCGGATACGAAACTTTTCTCCGCAACTACATTCTCCCGAAGTGGCAGGATTCGCAAATCACGGACCTGCAGGCGAGGCCCGTTGAACTGTGGATTAAATCTCTCACTCTCGCGCCAAAGAGCAAAGTCCATATTCGGGGACTCATTCAAACTCTGTGGGATTACGCGATGTGGCGCGGGGACGTGCCCACACAACGGAATCCGATGGAGCTGGTCCACGTAAGGAATGCGTCCAAGCGGCTGCAGAAACCACGGACGATGACCATTGAGGAATTTCACCGGCTGTCTGCCGTTCTCACAGAGCCTTATCGGACGATGGCAACAGCGGGTGTATGCCTCGGTCTGCGATGGTCAGAAATCGTTGGGTTGCAGTGGCGGGACATTGATTGGCTGAATGGGGAGCTGAGACTTCAACGCGCCGTGGTAAAGCAGATTGAAGACGAAGTGAAAACCGTTCATCCCAGCAAGCCTCTCGCGCTTGACCCGCGCATCCTGGACGTGCTCAAGCTGCACAAGCAAAACAGCATCTTTACCGAGTCGCATGATTGGGTCTTCGCGTCACCGGAAAAGCATGGAAAGCTGCCCCGGAGCTAAACAGCGTTTTGGGAGAAGTTGGGACGTGCATGTCACGATGCGGGCATCGTCCACGTTTCGCCCCACAGCTTTCGGCATAGCTATCGTGCGTGGCTTGATGAGTTGGGCACGCCGATTACAGTGCAGCAACGTGCCATGCGACACGGGGACATTCGCGTAACGATGAACTACGGGGACGCGGTTGGTGTCGGGTTGCGGGAAGCCTCAGCGAAGGTTGCCGCAAGAGCAATACCGCAATAACGGCACGGGAACGGCACGGAACGTACTCTAACTGACTGAAACATTGGGGTGGGAGACGGGAATCGAACCCGCAACCGTCGGAGCCACAGTCCGGTGCTCTGCCAGTTGAGCTACTCCCACCAGATTCCTCGATTATAGCAAGCACCTGCGAATGGCCCTGTCTCGCAACCGTCAGCTCCTGCTCAATTCCAACCAACGACCCAAGACGCCGCCAAACTTTTTTACAATTCTTAACATTCGCTTCAGCTAAAATGTCGGCCCGAGGAGACTTTTATGCCAGTCAAAGCTGTTCCCACCGGATTTCATAGCCTTACTCCGCACCTCACCGTCCGCGATGCCGATAAGGCGCTGGAGTTTTACAAAAACGCGCTCGGCGCCGAGATTCTGAACGTCGCCCGCATGCCTGACGGCAAAGTCATGCACGCCGCACTCCGCATCGGCGATTCCATGCTCATGTTGAATGAAGAAATGCCAGAGTTCGGCGCACTGTCCCCCCTGTCCAATGGAGGAGCAGGCGTCACCATCCACATCTACACCGAAAACGTGGACGACGCGTTCAACCGCGCGGTGAACGCGGGCGCGAAGGTCGCGATGCCGTTAATGGACCAATTCTGGGGAGACCGTTACGGTCTCGTCACTGATCCCTTTGGACACAAGTGGTCTTTGGCAACGCACGTCAAAGATCTGTCTCCAGAAGAAATGCAGCGTGCACAGGATGAAGCGATGGCCAATATGCCACCGCCAGCCGCAGCAAAGAAGACAGCTTAGGAATATTCCACGTATGCACTCGGGAAGGGCACGACTTTTAGTCGTGCCGCCCGTTCCTCGTCAAACCAGGCTTTAGACGCTGAGGTGTGTAGTCGCGCTAATACGCGAGCAAAATCCGTAGATCTCGCAGATTGTTTCCCGTGGGCCCGATGACGACAGCATCGCCCAGTGCTTCGAATAACGGATACGCGTCGAAGCGCGTCAGGTGAGCCGAAGCGTGGAGCCCTCGCGCTTTTGCTCGCTCGAGTGTGGTTCCGTCTGCAATCGCTCCCGCCGCCGCGCTGTTTCCGTCAATCCCGTCCGAACCGGCGCTAAGTATGCAAACAGTTTTGCTTGCAATTTTTGCTGCGCAGTACAAAGCGAACTGTTGATTCCGTCCCCCCGTCCCACCGCCTTCGACGTGCACCGTCACTTCCCCTCCTGAAAGCAGACACACACGTTCATGCTGCTTCCGTAGATCATGCAGGCGCTGCAGAAGATAATCAGCCGCAGCGGCGTAATCCCTGTCATCGCAGCTATTGTCGATTTCCACGACGAATCCCTGCCGCTGCGCCTCTTTTGCCGCCGCAGCGATCAGCGCTGAGTTCGACAGAATTGTCCACCAACGCGCTCGAATGAAGGCTGCATCGTCGGACTTCGGGGTCTCGTCGAGCACGCAATGCTCGAATAACTCCCGCACCGACGACGGAAACTGCTCAACCATCGAACGGTTGCCCCACCCTTCTCCGTTTTTTGGAGAGGGTGGGGATTTTCGGCTTGCGATCACATAGCAGTCCTCGATCGTTGTCGAATCCGGCATCGTCGGCCCGGAAGCCAGCGCATCGGGCATTCGATCGGGAACGTCGGATACCAAGATCGAAACCTGCTGTGCCGGATACGCCGCCTCCGCCAGCCTTCCTCCCTTTATCGCCGATAGATGTTTGCGGATGGTGTTGATCTCACCGATCGGCGCACCAGAATGCACCAGCACCCGATAGGTTTCAATGAGATCATCCAGAGAAATCTCGTCGTCTGTCGGCTTTTCCGCAGTCGCGGACCCACCGCCACTCACCAAATAAATCACCAGCGATGCTTCGTTCATCGTACTCAGCGATTTCAGCATGGCATCAGCGGCGCGAATAGATTCTGCATTCGGCATGGGATGCCCGCCGTGGAAATAACGAAAGCCACGAATGTGAAACTCCGGCTCGATGGGGCTTGCAACGATGCCCTCGAAGCGCTCTCCCGTTTGTTCGTGAAGCGCCGTGAGCATGGAATGCGCGGCCTTGCCGATCGCAACTACAGATACTCGATCGTATGAATTCAGGTCATACAGGTCTTCACAGATTCGCAGCACTCCGCGCTCGCATAAGACGTGCCGCGTGAACGCCTGTTCAATGCTTGATTCGCGGAGCGCATGATCGAAGATGTGGCGTGCAATTTCCTTCATCAGAAGACACTCCCATCTCGCCGGTCCAGGCTTGAACCTGGGAGGGCACCGCCTTTCGGCCGCGCCGGTGGCGTGGCGTTGCACTCCGGCTTTAAAGGCTGTAGTCAGTTCACACGGCTACGCTGCGCTGAAAAGCGCCGCTCTTCCGTGGTGGCGCAAGCTTCATGACTGTTTCTGCACATGATTGAACTCGTGCCCTCCCAGAGTGCAGTCGCCCAGAATTGGTCCCGGTTCGAGCTAAGGCAAATCGAGAAATTTGTGCTGGACCGTAGGATCGGGTATTGGACACGATTCATACCGGCCAAAAAGACGATAGCGATTGCGCGCAATCAAGTTGTACTGCCAATCACGGACATGTCGTGGAAACAATTTGATCAGCCTTCCCCATACGCGCCAGATCCCGCCCAATTCCTCCAGAACTGCCGCACTGGCGTCATTTCTTGAGAGCAGACGCTGGTTCGGCTGGCCGTAGTCCAACGTTAAAAAAAAGGTATCGATATCGTTCGGATCGCAATGGTGCTGCTGGAGCAACTCACGTGCGAAGTTGCTTTGCAGTTTGGCGAAACGAAAGCGGTCCTCCTGGTCGCGCTTCAGCACAAACTTTACCAGGCGGTTGCATAAGCCGCAGACGCCGTCGTAGAGAATTATGGGTTGCATGGAAGACATTGAATCAGTGAATCATCGGCGATTGAATCAGTGACGACATTTCGTACAAGCTTATTCTTTGCAATCCTTCCGAAAGCCTACTGCGCCTTGGGAGCCAAGCTTTTGACCGCCACAGGGGCAACCAAAAACCCGCAAAGTCGCAGAGAAGAGCAGGATTTCAATGATTCAATCCCCGATGATTTAATGATTCAATCTTTCCAGCAGATACGCTCCCGGGCCCTGTTGTCCGCGGATCGAACGGCAAAACTCGGTGACTGTAAATCCCGCATTGAGCGCCTCCGTGAAAGCCCTGCGGGTCGCGAGCCTCCATTGATGGGCGCGGCCAATATCACTGCTCTCCATCTGGCCTATGTCGCCGGGGATCTCGATGGCAATTCGCTGGCGAGAGAGTGCCTGGCACAGATCTGCCTCGGCCGGATTACCGTCGCCATTAAACCTGACCAGCGGTTCAAGCAGAGCCAGCGCGTCGAGTGTCTCCGACCGGCGACTTCTCCCTTTAACACGCTCTTCAACTCGAGAGTCTGCCAGGCGCCATGTGACCCACAGGCGATCAGTACCATTCGTATGCAGAGAACTAGAAGTCTGGGCGCCGTAAAAATCGAGCCTGTAGCTGTTGGAAATCACGCCAAGTTTCGCGAAATTCAAATGCGCATTACGGCTACGTAAAGGATCAAAGGTCCAAGTTATTTCTGCGATACCGCGGGCTAGGACTCGATCTCTTTGGGCCAACTTCAACTGGTATCCAAGTCCGAGATTGTCGAATGCAGGGTGAACTGCCAGCGTGTGGGAATGGAACCCGACCTTTCCTTCTTCCAGGCTGGGAAATGCAAACGCGAAACCGACCATCGCATCTTTCTTAAAGGCACCCAACCAGATGCTACCAGTGGCCTTCATCGCCACGGCGAGCGTCAGAGGGGTCACATCGGCGTCCTCGAACCCCCAGACCTCTTTCTCCAGGCGCAGTACGGCTTCGAGTTCCTCAATCGTCGTAAGATTACGAATGCTAATGGCTGAATTCGAAACCGAGTTGGGCATAGTCAGGTTTTCGGCCAATATACTCGACCGTGCGAGCCAGCGCCATCTGGCCGCAGCTAAAGAGCTGGTGCGCCACGGTAAATATTTGTAAATGGCTGATGACAATTGCATTTAGGCGTCATCCAACCTTCGTCGCGCCGTTTTTATGCGCCGCTCCATTATTTATATTTACGATGATGACGCGCTCCAAACCTGTAAACCGAGGTTCAGCGGATGAGACCCGAAGGCGATTCCCGCCGGCAACGAAATAAAATTGCCGTGTTGAGTTCAACGCTGCTCCTAGCGGCGGTCTTTATGACCGCGTGTAGCCAGTCGGGCCCAGGTCCCTCACCAGCACGCGCGAACACGCCGCAGAGTGTTCCCGTCACCGTGAGTCTGGCACAGCAGCAGGACTTGCCCATTTATTTGACTGGTCTCGGCTCGGTGACGGCGTACTACACCGTGAACGTCAAGAGCCGGGTTGACGGGCAACTGGTTGACGTCAAATTCCGCGAGGGTGAGTTTGTCAAGAAAGGCGATCTGCTCGCCCTGATCGATCCCCGGCCTTATCAAGTACAGCTTGATCAAGCGCAGGCCCAATTGTTTCGTGACCAGGCGTCGTTGAAAGATGCGCAACTGAATTATGAGCGATACAAGAGTCTGCTGCAGGAATCGGGGGCAATGTCACAGCAGCAGGTGGACACGCAAAAGGCCACGGTGGACCAACTCGAAGGAACTACGCGCAACGATCAAGCGTTGGTGGACAATGCAAAGCTTAACCTCGCATACTGCCACATCACGGCACCAGAGAGCGGACGAATCGGACTACGTCAGGTTGATCCGGGAAATATTGTGCACGCGTCGGATGCGAATCCGATGTTTGTCATAACCCAACTGCAGCCCATTACGGTTCTTTTCACTTTGCCAGAGGACCAGCTGCAAACAGTGGCGCTGCACATGCGAAATGGCACCCTAGGGGTCGATGCATATAGCCGCGACGACCAGACCAAGCTCACCACCGGAAAGCTACTCACCATTGACAATCAAATTGATCAGACCACTGGCACGGGAAAGCTGAAGGCTGTTTTCGATAATCGCAACAACGAGCTCTGGCCGAATCAGTTTGTAAATGTGCATCTGCTGCTGGAGACGAAAAAGAACGCAACAGTCGTTCCTTCCGCGGCTCTGCAGCGTGGCCCGCAAGGAAGTTTCGTCTATGTCGTGAAACAGGACAAGACCGTGGAGGTGCGTCCGGTCACGGTTTCAGGCACAGAAGGAAACCTGGCGGAAATCGCCAACGGAATCTTGCCCAACGAAATGATCGTCACCGACGGGCAGGATAAGTTGCAGGCCAACAGCCGGGTCGAGCCCCATCAGCAAGGACCCGGGACCCAGCCCGCATCCATTCCTGGGTCGCCAAGTCCTAATCCTTCGGGCACAAGTCAGGGACGGCGCCACGGAGCCGGACCTCGGACTTCGGGCAATCAGAATTCCGGGACAGCTTCACAATGAATCCGTCGCGCCTGTTCATATTGCGTCCGGTCGCAACCTCGTTGCTGATGATCGGCGTTCTTCTCGTGGGTATCGTAGCGTACCGGCAGCTCCCGGTTTCAGCTTTGCCGGAAGTGGACTACCCAACCATTCAGGTGATGACCTTCTACCCTGGCGCCGATCCGACGGTCATGGCGTCGTCCGTCACGGCACCTCTAGAGCGCCAGTTCGGACAAGTGCCGGGTCTTAGCCAAATGACGTCCAGCAGTTCGCTGGGCAGCTCGATCATTACTCTGCAGTTCAATCTTGATCAAAATATTGACGTCGCCGAACAGGAGGTGCAGGCGTCGATCAACTCCGCTGGAACTTACCTTCCGACTGATCTGCCGAATCCGCCTGTTTACAGTAAGGTGAATCCGGCGGATGCACCCATTCTTACGCTGGCCCTAACTTCAGACACATTGCCTCTGTCGAAGATCGAGGACCTCGCAGACAGTGCGCTGGCACAGAAGATTTCCCAGGTGACCGGAGTCGGACTCGTTTCAATCAGCGGCGGACAAAAACCGGCGGTGCGCATTCGCGCTAATCCGACCGCGTTGGCATCGTATGGACTCAGCCTGGAAGATGTCCGCGCTGCCTTGGCGGTCGCCAACGTGGACCAAGCTAAGGGAACGCTTGATGGCCCTCGCCAATCTTTCACCATTGATGCGAATGACCAGCTGCTCTCGGGAGCTCAATACGCGCCGATCGTGATTGCATACCGGAACGGCGCGCCAGTGCGGCTCACAGATGTTGCCAACATTCAGGACGACGTCGAGAACGTGCGCCAGGCCGCCTGGGTCGGCCAGAACGGAAAGCCCTCGCCGGCGGTGATTGTAAATATTCAGCGGCAGCCGGGCGCCAACATCATCAGCGTCGTGGACCGTATCAATCAGTTGCTGCCACGTCTGCAGCTCGCGGCCGGCGTAAAGGTTTCAGTACTTACGGACCGCACTGTCACTATTCGCGCTTCCGTCAAAGATGTTGAGTTCGAATTGATGCTCACCATTGCGCTGGTGGTGATGGTGATCTTTCTCTTTCTCAGAAACCTCAGAGCAACGATTATTCCCAGTGTTGCCGTGCCGCTTTCACTGGTGGGCACGTTCGGCGTGATGTACCTGCTGGGATACAGCCTGAACAATCTCACGCTGATGGCGCTCACGATTTCGACCGGCTTCGTGGTGGACGATGCCATCGTAATGATCGAGAACATTAATCGCTTTCTAGAAGCTGGAGATTCTCCACTCGATGCGGCGCTAAAAGGCGCAGGTCAGATCGGCTTCACCATCGTTTCGTTGACGATTTCATTGATCGCAGTGCTCATTCCCCTGCTGTTTATGGGCGATATCGTTGGACGCCTATTTCGTGAGTTCGCCGTGACCCTGGCGGTCACGATCTTGGTTTCCGCGTTCGTCTCGCTGACGCTGACGCCGATGATGAGCGCGAAACTGCTGAAGTCAAAACCTGGCCACGTGGCCCCGGACGCCCCCGTCCGGGGTGGCCGCTTCTATGAATGGTCGGAGCGCATTTACGAGCGGATCATTCAGTTCTACGGACGGACATTGAAATGGGTGTTGCAGCATCAGACGGCCACTCTGCTGGTGACGGCGGCAACCCTGGTTCTTACGCTGTTTCTTTATGTCCTCGTACCGAAGGGATTCTTCCCGGTGCAGGACACCGGTGTAATTCTTGGCATCTCTGAGGCACCGCAAAACATTTCTTTTGCGGCAATGTCAGCGCACCAGCAGCAACTCGCGCACGTCATTTTGAAAGATCAGGACGTTGACAGCCTTTCGTCATTCATCGGCGTGGATGGGACCAATCCCACACTCAATAGCGGCCGCATTCAAATCAATCTGAAATCGCGCGACCAGCGCAGTTCGACTGCTTCTGACATAATTCGCCGTCTGCAACCGGAACTGCAGCAGCAAGTTCAGGGAATCACCCTCTACATGCAGCCGGTGCAGGACCTTACTGTGGAAGACCGGGTCAGCCGCACGCAGTTTCAATACTCAATGGAGGACACAGACGCGCACGAGCTTTTGAACTGGTCGCAGCAATTGCTCGACAAGCTAAGAGCCGCTCCAGAACTGCGCGATGTGGCAAGCGATCAGCAGAACGGCGGCTTGCAGGCTGATCTTGTAATTGATCGCGACTCTGCCTCTCGGCTGGGTATTCTGCCGGCGGCAATTGACAATACTCTCTACGATGCCTTCGGTCAGCGGCAAGTTTCCACCATCTACACCCAGCTCAACCAATATCACGTTGTGCTTGAAGTTGATCCGCAATTTCAGCAGAACCCGGACGACCTCGACAACATTTATGTGAAGTCAGGGACTGGAACTCAGGTTCCTCTAGCGGCCTTCAGCCATGTTGAACAGACCAACGCTGCGCTGGCGATCAATCATCAAGGCCAGTTCCCGGTGGTGACTCTGTCATTCAATCTTGCACCGGGGGTCTCGCTTGGTGAGGCAACTAAAGCGATTGATGCTGCAGAGCAGGCGATTCACATCCCGCCTAGTATTCATACCAGTTTTCAGGGGACTGCAGCCGCATTCCGCAACTCGCTCTCGTCCGAGCCGTTGCTGATTCTGGCTGCCATCATCACGGTATATATCGTGCTCGGTGTCTTGTATGAGAGCTACATTCATCCGGTCACGATTCTTTCCACGCTCCCCTCGGCGGGTGTCGGCGCGCTGCTGGCCTTGCTGATTACCGGGAACGATCTGGGCGTGGTCAGCCTGATTGGAATCATTCTGCTGATCGGAATCGTCAAGAAAAACGCCATCATGATGATTGACTTTGCACTGGAAGCCGAGCGCGAAGAGCACAAGCCACCAGAGGAAGCGATCTTTCAAGCCTCGCTGCTGCGTTTTCGTCCAATCATGATGACGACTATGGCAGCGCTGTTTGCCGGACTACCATTAGCCTTGGGCCGCGGTACGGGATCGGAGTTGCGGCATCCGCTGGGCATCACGATTGTCGGTGGTCTGCTGTTGAGCCAGCTCTTGACGCTTTACACGACGCCTGTCGTCTATCTCTGGTTTGACCGTTTATCGCAGCGCTTCGAGCGTTTCGGCTTCCGGCATTTCCAGGAGCAACCGGCAACAGGGGATTAAGCTTGAGCGTCTCATCTCCATTCATCAAGCGGCCCGTCGGTACTTCCCTGCTGACGGTGGGATTGCTCCTCGCAGGAATTCTGGCATTTCGCTTCCTTCCAGTAGCACCGTTACCACAAGTCGAATTTCCCGTAATTCAGGTGCAGGCCTCGCTGCCGGGCGCGAGTCCGGAGACCATGGCGTCAGCAGTGGCAACCCCGCTGGAAAGGCAATTCGGGCGCATTGCCGGCGTGAATCAAATGACTTCAAGCAGTCAGACCGGATCGACCGGCATCGTCCTGCAATTTGATCTCAACCGCAACATCGACGCAGCCGGCCGTGATGTTCAAGCTGCGATCAACGCGGCACGTAGCCAGTTGCCGTCGTACATGCCGGGCAATCCGACCTATCGAAAAGTCAATCCTGCAGACGCACCCGTTCTGATTCTTGCACTGACGTCGGACACGATTACTCTTCCCCAGATGTATGATGCCGCCGACTCGGTGCTTTCGCAAAAACTTGCGCAAGTGAATGGGGTTGGACAAGCGTTTGTCGGAGGAGCGGCGCGGCCGGCCGTCCGGGCGGAAGTGAATCCCAATCAACTCAACAAGCTCGGGCTTGGACTGGACGCGGTGCGTACAGCATTAGGTTCGGCGAATGCCAATCGTCCAAAAGGAGAGGTCGGGGATTCCAATCGAACGTGGGCCATTACTGACAATGATCAAATCAAACTAGCGGACCAGTACCGTCCGCTGATTATCTCCTATCAGAACGGTGCCCCGGTCCGGCTCGGAGATGTGGCGAGGGTTGATGATTCTGTGGAGGACATGCGTGTCATCGGTCTCGCTGCGGGCGGTTCAGGAGAATTGACAGAGCCAAAACCCGCAGTTCTGATTATTGTCTTTCGCCAGCCCGGCGCGAACATTATTGATACTGTTGACCGCGTTTATGCCCTGCTGCCGGAGCTCTCCGCTTCCATATCGCCGGCAATTCACATTAACGTGGTCATGGATCGGACCACGACGATTCGGGCCTCAGTCCACGACATTGAAATCACGCTGCTGATCTCGGTCGTCCTAGTCATTCTGGTGGTGTTCGTCTTCCTGCGCACTGTCCGGGCCACCATTATTCCAAGCATTGCGGTGCCACTATCACTGATCGGCACCTTCGGCGTGATGTACCTGGCGAGCTACAGCCTGGACAACTTGTCCCTGATGGCGCTGGCGATTTCAACCGGCTTTGTTGTGGATGACGCAATCGTGGTGCTCGAAAACATTACGCGCTACATCGAGCAGGGGATGACGCCCGTGACAGCCGCCTTTCGCGGTGCGCGCGAAATCGGCTTCACCGTGCTTTCCATGAGCACGTCACTGGTTGCAGTCTTCATTCCTATTCTGATGATGGGCGGAATCGTGGGACGGCTGTTCCGTGAATTCGCGGTGACCTTGAGTGCAGCGATCGTGGTCTCCCTGCTGGTTTCCCTCAGCACCACTCCTATGATGTGCGCCCAAATACTCAAACCCAAACAGGAAGAGAACCATGGGTTCCTCTACCGTTTGTCGGAAGGGGGCTTTAACTGGCTGTTGCGCACTTACCGCACATGCCTGACCTTCGTTTTGCGCCACCAGTTTGCAACGTTATGTGTCACCATCCTGACCGCGGCTGTGTGCGTGTCTCCATACTGGGGTTTGTATGTGAGGGTCCCCAAAGGATTCTTTCCTCAACAGGACACAGGCCGCGTGAGCGGCTCGGTACAGGCCGACCAGGATATTTCGTTCGCCGCCATGCAGCAGAAGATGCAGCAGTACGTAAGCATCGTCGCTAAAGACCAGAACGTGCAGGCTGTGGTGGCTTTCGCCGGAGGCAATACCGCTAAAAATCAGGGCCGCATGTTCATCACGCTGAAGCCAAAAGGCAGGGAACGAAAAATTACAGCGGACCGTTTTATCGGGGAAATGCGGCGCAAACTGGCGGCGGTACCGGGAGCCTCTTTATTCATGCAGTCTGCCCAGGACTTGACTATCGGAGGCCGGCAGAGTCAGGCGCAATACCAGTACACCTTGCAGGGAGAAGACTTGAAGGAGCTCAGCGCGTGGGCGCCGCAGCTCTTGCAAAAACTTCGCACGCTCAAGGAACTGCGCGATGTAAACACCGATCAGCAGGACAAGGGGTTGGGTTCACAGGTCGTAATTGATCGTGACACTGCTTCCCGGCTGGGCGTTTCTCCCCAAGACATTGACAATGCGCTGTACGACGCTTTTGGGCAGAGGCAGGTCTCAACCATTTACCGACAATTGAATCAATACCATGTGGTAATGGAAGTCGATCCGCAGTATCAGCAGAGTCCGCAAGCCTTGCAGACTGTGTACGTGCACTCATCAAACGGTCAAGTGGTTCCGCTCGCAGCGATGGCGCACTTTGGCCCGGCAAGCACTTCTCTGGCGGTAAATCACCAGGGACAATTCCCTTCGACGACGATTTCGTTCAATCTTGCGCCGGATGTGTCTCTTGACCAAGCGACCGTGGCGATCAACAATGCGGAGCGCGATATCAGGTTTCCCGCGACGATTCACGCCAGTTTTCAAGGCACCGCCGCCGCGTTTCAGGAATCCCTTGCCAACCAACCGGTGCTGATCGCGACCGCGTTGCTCACCGTTTACATCGTGCTGGGAATTCTGTACGAAAGCTTCATTCATCCCATTACGATTCTCTCGACTTTGCCTTCGGCCGGTGTAGGCGGGCTGCTGGCATTACTACTCACTCACAATGAACTCAACGTGATGGGAATGATTGGGATCATCTTGCTCATCGGAATCGTGAAGAAGAACGCGATCCTGATGATTGATTTTGCGCTGGATGCAGAACGTCGCGAAGGCAAGTCTCCCGAAGATGCGATCTTCGAAGCCTGCATGCTTCGGTTCCGCCCAATTCTGATGACAACCATGGCTGCAATGCTGGGTGGATTTCCACTCGCGCTTGGTACCGGTACAGGTTCGGAGCTACGTCAGCCGCTGGGAATCACCATCGTCGGTGGACTGATTCTGAGCCAGGCATTGACGCTGTTCACCACGCCGGTGGTTTATCTCTATCTCGATCGGCTCCGCTGGTGGTTCATGGGCCGCCGGCGTTCGGTTTCAGGACAAATCTCCCCAGCTGGAAGCCAAGCCGACTAGAACGGGACACTTTCCCAAACGGTGTGTCGCGATTACTCCAGTTACTTGCGTGTGGAGAATCCCAGGCTAGTCTTTGGACAAGACATATAAGTTTGTGCGTGGGAGTTGTCTCATGTTAAAGGGCCTACGATGGGCTGCATTAGCCAGCCTGCTCTCGTCAATCTCCGCCTTGGGGCAGGCGTATCAAGTCGTTTCCGTGAACAATGGGGGAACGATTGCCGGGACGGTCAAATGGTCGGGAGCGGTGCCCCATTCGGCAACGCTCGCTATCACCAAAGACCCTCAGATTTGTGACCCGGAAGCGCATAAGACTCGCGACCTGGAGCGCCTGATTGTCGGAGCCCAGGGCGGTGTAGCAAATACCGTTGTCTTTCTGAAAGATATTTCGCGTGGCAAGGCCATGGATCTGCCGGCGCAACGGCAATTTCTCGATCAGAGACAATGCCGCTACGAGCCACACATTCTTCTGGTCCCGGCCAATGCGAAGTTGCGGATGAAGAGTTCCGACGCAGTACTCCATACCGTCCACATGGATGGGGCGGCAACTTATAATCTGCCGTTTCCTTTTCCAAACCAGATAATTGCTCGCGATATGCCAGCCACCGGTCTCGTCAATCTAAAGTGCAACGGCGGACACACCTGGATGAACGCGGAGATGATGGTGGTCTCGCATCCCTACTATGCGGTCACGGATGAAACCGGAAAGTTTGTGCTGACCAATGTGCCTCCCGGTGATTACCAAATTGTTGCCTGGCACGAAGGCTGGGGCATCGCACACCAGGAAGGATCGTTCGATGTGCTCACGGAAAAGCGAATCGAGCGCCCGGTTTTCACGCCCCCGCGTGAATGGGAAAAGAAAGTCAGCGTTGACCCTAATGGCAGCGCGACAGTGAACTTTGTAATCGGCGATAAATAGTGCCGGGTGATTAGTGGCTAGTTCGATGGCTGTGGAGCGATGACTGACTGCTAATCACAACGAAGT